>DASXYH010000238.1:0-4864 GCA_036502545.1 Spongiibacteraceae bacterium | reverse complement strand
GTAAAACCTTGTTGTTTGGTATTCATGAATAACTCCAAAATAATTGAACGCTTTCCTTAGAATTATTAACCGGGTGGGCAACCGTGCTAACCCGAAAACGCATCAGTCCGAAAAAACGGAATCTTTAAATTGCGCATCTGCCGATACCTTCCCGGTGGAGGGGTCGTAACGGATGCTCATCTTTCCACCATGCACATAACTATAGACACAAACTGCATTTTTGCCCGATGCATCGATTGCAGCGTGGTAATTGCCGGCAATACTGCCAGTCTTATCTTCCGGGTTTGGATCGAGCACGGCGGTCCAGATTTCCACACAGTTTTGCGTGCTTAAGCGATCGCCCGGCTTGCGGCTGGTGCCAGCCGGAAATCCGCCCGGCGATAAATCGAGCGTGCCGTCGCCGAAGCGCGGCAGGTTATACGTACTTCCACTGACTCCATCGAGCATCTGGATCGCCTGCGCGCGCATCACGCCATCCTGCAGCGCGCGCGCACCGAGTTTCACTGCCATTTCGTGCGCCTGTTTCAGCGTGTCGGTGAAATGCGGCAGGCCCGCGTAAATCACCAGCACGACGATGCAGATGACGACGATCAATTCGATCAGGCTGAAACCGTGCTGTGTTGTTGAAAACGATTGTTCGTCGCGCATATCAACCGCCGCCGCGCGCAGCGCTCGCCATATCCCACATCGGCAGAAACACGCCGAGCGCGAGAATTAACACCAAAAAGCCGACGAATACGATCATCAGCGGTTCGATGCGATCGGATAAGCGTTTCAAATCGTAATCGACTTCGCGATCATAAAAGTCCGCCACCTCTTCGAGCAGTTCGTCGATGGCGCCGGTCTCTTCGCCGACCGCGAGCATTTGCAGCACCAGATCGCTGAACATATTGGTGGCGGCTGCGTTGCGCGTGATCGATTCGCCACGTTCGATACCGGCGCTCATGCCGCGAATTTTTTCGCCGACGAAAGCGTTATCAACCACGTGCGAAACCACATTGAGCGCGGTTGTCAGCTGCACACCGGCACGGCTCATGGTCGCGAAAGAGCGCGCGAAACGGCCGAGCAGTGCGCGATGCACGATACTGCCGATCAACGGTATGCGCAGTTTTTTGCCATCCCAGAACAGGCGCCCTTTTTCAGTGGCGATATAGCGCCGCCAACCGAAAGTGCCGGCAATGATTGCCACCGTCAGCAGCGGCCAATACGTTGTGAAAAAATTCGATGTCCCCAGTAATATTCGCGTTGCCAATGGCAGCTGCGCGTGAAAACTTGCAAAAATTTTTGCGAATGCGGGAATCACCATTAAGTTGATAATCGCGATCGCAACACTGATCGCGATTAAAACGAAAGTGGGATAGCGAAACGCCGATGCAATACGTTTGCGCGTTTCGAGATCGCGCTCAAGATGTTCCGCGAGTTGCGAAAATACCGCGTCGAGGAGGCCGGTATTTTCGCCGACATGCACCATGCTGACGTAAAACGACGAAAACACCGCCTCGTGTTTCGCCATCGCGGTCGCGAGATTTTGGCCGCTCGCCAAATCTTCGCCGACCGTGCGCAGCACTTTGCCGAGTTCGGGATTCGCAGCGCTATCGGCGAGACTGATGAATGCGCGCAAAATCGGTACACCCGCGCGCGACAAACTGTACATCTGTCGCGAGAACATAATTAAATCGGGTAGATCGACTTTACGTTTGAATAATTGTTTTAGTGCGCTGTTGCTGTCGCCGCCACTCGCTGCTTCGCGCTTTTCATCGATCGCGAGTGGAATAATGCCGTCGCCCGACAACCGCGTCGCGGCGGCGCCGGCATTCGCCGCTTCGATATTGCCGTCGACCAGTGCGCCCTGCGCGTTGCGACCGCGATAAGCGAACATTGCCATCAGGCCAACTCAAGCGCAGTTGAAGGCGCCACTTCATCGCTGAGCGATTCGGTGATGCGCATGACTTCGTCAATCGTGGTTATACCTTCGCGCGCATAATCGAGCGCGATCAGCGCGAGCGGCCGATAACCCGGCGACAGGCGTGCGGCGGTGGTGAGTGCGCCGGCATCGTTGCGGCGCAGCGCGTCGGCCATTAACTCCGTCATCGTCAGTAATTCATATACGCCGACGCGTCCGTAATAACCGGTGTTGTTGCATTGCGGACAGCCGAGGCCGTGCGAATAATCCATTTCAGCGGCGCCCGGACCGGCGAGACCGGTTAACCAGATGCGCTCGCTGGCATCGAGTTCGTAATGCTGAATGCAATGCGTGCAGATGCGGCGCAATAAACGCTGCGCGATGATGCAGCGCAACGCGGAAGCGGCGAGATAACCGTCGGCGCCCATATCGATCAAACGCAATGCCGAACTTACCGCATCGTTGGTGTGCAGCGTCGATAACACCAGGTGGCCTGTCATCGCTGCGCGCAAACCGATTTCCGCGGTTTCCTGATCGCGCATCTCGCCGACCATCACGATATCCGGATCTTGCCGCAATACAGAGCGCAGCACGCGCGCGAACGACAATTCGATTTTTGCGTTAATTTGTACTTGATTCACGCGCGGCATACGGTATTCGACCGGATCTTCAACCGTGATGATTTTTACTTCGGGGCTGTTCAATTCATTCAGCGCTGCGTACAGCGTGGTGGTTTTGCCTGAGCCGGTTGGCCCCGTGGCCAGGATTAACCCATGCGGACGCGTAAAGGCATGGCGAAAACGTTGCAGCATTTCCGGCGGCATGCCCAATTGACTGAGCGCGCGTGCACCGGCGGTTTGATCGAGAAGCCGCATCACCACCGCTTCGCCGTACAACACTGGCATGGTCGACATGCGCACATCGAGTTGATGACCGCGCGCGGCGATAAAAAAGCGGCCGTCCTGCGGCAAACGCTTTTCGGCGATATCCATGCCTGCCAATAATTTCAATCGCAGCACCAGCGCGGGCGCGATACGATTTTCCTTCATGATTTGCTCTTGCAGAACGCCGTCGACGCGCAGACGAATGCGCAGCACTTTGTCGTCGGGTTCGAGATGAATATCCGACGCGCGCACCTGTACCGCGTCTTCGAAAATCGATTGCAATAATTTGACGACCGGCGCGTCGGCGGTGGCGGCTTCGTTGCTGATCGCGCCGAGCTCGAAAATATTTTCGCCGAGCTCTTCGCCGAGCTTTTCCGCGAGCGTTTCGATCTCGGCGCTTTTGCGATAGAACAGATCGATGGTGCGCAGAATGTCGTCTTCGCGCGCGATCGCCAGTTGCAGCGGTCGTTGCAAAATGCGTTCGAGTTCGTCGAGCGCGGTGAGATCGGTGGGATCCGCCATCACCACCATGTACGTGCCGGGACGTTCGTCGAGCACGAGCGCGCGAAAACGGCGCGCATGCACTTCGGATAATGCGCGCAGATGCGTTTCATTGATTTTGAATTGCGCGAGATCGATCAACGGCAGCTTGAATTGTTCGGCGAGAAATTCCAGCAATTGTTTTTCGCTGAGAATACCCATGCCGATCAGCGTGGCGCCGAGTTTGCGCCCCGTTTCTTTTTGCGCGGCGAGTGCCTGCTGCAATTGTTCGGCGGAAATAATGCCGCCGTTTACCAGCATGTCGCCGATACGAATTTTCGGTTTGCTTTCGGCCACGCTTTAATCCCCGCTCATTTGCCGAGCGCCGCGATGCGGCCCGCGATATATTGTTGCGCCGCTTCAGGCAATGCATTCAATGCCGCGGCTTGTCGATACGCAGCGAGTGCTTCGACATTGCGATGCTCACCATCGAACGACAAACCCAGACCGAGCCACCAGCTCGCTTGATTTTGATCGAGCGACAACAATTGTTGGTAGCGCGCGCTGGCGTCGCTGTAATGTCCCAATTGTTGTTCGAGCGCAGCGAGCACAGCGTGATAATCAACCGCTGTGGAAATAGGCGGCGGATCGTTCCGCAATAGTTCATAAGCGCGCTGTGGTTGCCCTTGCGACAGCGCGGCGCGCGCCAATTGATAGCGCTCGTCATTCAGTGCGTCGGGATTTTTGCGCTCTTGTTTGAAGATCGGAGCAGGCTGTTCAACAGGGGTCAGTTTCTTTTCCGGTGTGGTCGCAGCTGCTGAATTATTTATCATCGCGATCGGTTTAGTAGCGGAATTTTCAAGATTTTTAGTTTCATAATTTATCTTATTGCTTGCCGATGTATCTCTATCTGCTTCAAGTTTTTTTGCACTGTTAGCATCGGCCGCTACCGACTGATTATCAATTGCAGGACGGGCAGCAGATTCAGTGGTAAGCCGATCGACCCCCTCATTTGCCGCTTCCGAGCCTAAAGGGATGTATTCGCGGCGTGTTGTCGCAAATGAGGGGGTCGAGCGGCGATTCGCAGGCACAATAGTTTTGTCTGCGAGGTTGTTAATTTTAATATTTGCAGATGCTGTAGCACTTTCAGGGTGGCGATTCGTTGGGGCGATCTCGTTTTGCGCATTATTAGCGGATGCAGCAATGGTTGTATTTCTTTTAACTGCATGATGCCAACTCAAACCCACAACGATGATAAGCGCGCATAGAGCAAATGCGGAGCGCGGCCATCTGCGACGTGTGGCAAATGCTGTCGCCTGCACATTAGTCAACAATGGCATCGGCGCACGGCGGCGATCGAGATCGCGCAGCATCGAATTGATCACGCTCATAGCGGTATTCCAGATATTTTTCGCATGCTCATTTTATTCATAGCAAGCCATTGCCGATTAAAGCAGCCGCAGTGGCACCGACTGCGAGCGCGCTCAATCCCGACGCAAGCAGCCATTTGCGCAGCAGCGAAAAACGAATGCTGACATCCTCCGTATCGCGCACCGCGGCGAAAACTTCGAGCAATCCCGCTTGCGGTAAGCCCTTA
>DASXYH010000237.1:0-2892 GCA_036502545.1 Spongiibacteraceae bacterium | reverse complement strand
ATCGCAATATGAAAAATAAACGCCGCCGCCTTTGCGCGGCGCGACGGCAAAATCGATTTCCGGAAAAATGGTTTCGCCGCCGCTTTCGGCATCGCTTAAATAAATGATTAACGTCGCCACGCGCTGCCCGCCTTTTTTAATGTGCACGGCGCTGCCGATATTTTCGGGCGGGAAAAAATCGTAATGCGGTTTGTATTCGGCGCCGATGGCGTAACGCAGAATCTGTATACCTTCGCCATTTTCAAGCGGCAACTGCATCAAGCGCGACAGTCGCTGCTCGATCATCCGTAAAAATACATTTTCCTCGCGCAAAAAAAATGTGCCCTCGCTGCTGCGCTCGTCGATCACTTTTTCGACGCCCGTCTGATTTTCGACGATAGTGGAACGCTGCAGTTTCGGTCGCGACAACGCGATCAATTGATCGCATTCTTGCGCCGACAGAATATTCTCGAACACCACGATATCGGGTTCGCTGACGCGAGCGAGTACGCGTACGCAATGGCCATCAATATCGATGCTGTTTTCCGGCGCGATTCGTTCTTGCTGATATCGATAGTTGTCGTAATGTTGCTCATAGCCGACAGGTATTGGAAATTTATAGGCGGGCACCGCGATCGTACTTTTGGCTAACACTGAATTGGCGGCCAGCACTGAACTCGGCGCCAAACGCATCACCGCACTTGTCGCGGCGACGATATCGAAATTCTTGCGCACCATTTCTTCGATCAAGCTCGGCACTGGCACGCCGCGCTCGATATTGGTGACGATCCATTGTTCCCACGCAGGCGTAACTTCGGTGATTGAACCCATAACAGTCTCGCAAGGTTGAACCGTACCACTTGATCGCCGCTTAGCCTGAGCATTTGCGACGACACGCCGTCCCATTCTTTTAAAAACAAAGGGGTCCCTATAGGCTCGGCCGCGACATCCATGTCGCTTACGGTCGCTGCAAACACTCAGGCTAACCGGCTTACTTCAGCGCCATTAATTCAAATTTTCTTTAATCCACTTCGTGACATCATCGTGGTGCGTTTTCGTGTTGACCTTGCCGATAATGTGTTTGAGTTTGCCGTCTTTGCCGATAATAAACGTCGTGCGCAAAATACCCATGAATTCACGGCCCATGAATTTTTTCAGACCCCAGCAGCCGTATTTTTCCGCGACTGCATGATCTTCATCGGACAGCAAGGTGAAATTCAATTTTTCCTTATCGATAAATTTTTGCAGTCGCACTACCGGATCGGGACTCACCCCCAACGCGACGGTATCGAGTTTGGCCAATTCTTTCTGTGCATCGCGCAGACCGCAGGCTTGTACCGTGCAACCCGGCGTCATCGCTTTCGGATAAAAATACAGCACCACATTTTTCCGATCGCCCTCTTTGTTTCCAAAGAAGTCCTTCAAACTCACTTTGTTGCCGCTTTGATCGAGCAAACTAAACGCGGGCGCGAGACCGCCCAGCTTGGGAAACGCCATTATTCATTCTCCTCAGAGGTTTCAATTACGATCGAAATTTCCGTTTTGTTCTCATCGTCTATTGCGGACGAATCGTGCGGCAGCAGATCGGACATATCCTCGGATTGGTCGAGCAACTCGCTCGGCAATGCGCGTTTGGTTTTGGCACCGAGCTTGGCGAGATCGCTGACGCGTTTGACCAAATTGCCGCGTCCGCGCGAAAAACGATCGAGCGTCTGCTCATAAGCATCGCGCGATTTGTTCAGATATTTGCCGATTTCCTGCAGCGATTGCAGCAGCAGCGCGAATTGATCGTGCAATGCGCCCGCCTGTCGCGCGATCGCATCGGCGTTGGCATTCTGCCGCTCGTAGCGCCAGATCGTTTGCACTGTGCGCAGCGTCGCCAGCAATGTGGTCGGGCTGACGACAATGATATTTTTTTCGTAGGCTTCGCGAAATACCGCGGCATCGTGCTCGAACGCGGCGAGAAACGCCGCTTCGATCGGAATGAAAATCAACACAAAATCGAGGCTGCGCACGCCCGGTAAATTTTCGTACTGCTTGAGACTGAGTCCGTCGATATGCGCGCGCACTGCGGCGATATGTTGGCGTAACGCGGTTTCGCGCTCGCTGTCGGTGGCTGCGTTGCAATAGCGCTCGTAGGCCACCAGCGTGACCTTCGCATCGATCACGATGTCTTTATTGTCCGGCAGACGCACGACGACATCGGGATGGCGGCGCTGGCCTTCATCGCTATGCAACGTCATCTGTGTTTCGTATTCGTGACCTTTGCGCAGACCCGATTCTTCGAGCACGCGCTCGAGCACCACTTCGCCCCAATTGCCCTGAGTTTTGTTATCGCCCTTGAGCGCGCGCGTGAGATTCAACGCCTCTTCGCCGATACGCTGATTCAGATTTTGCAGATGGTTCAATTCGGCGCGCAGCGAGGTGCGATCCTTGCTGTCTTTGTCGTACACATCCTCGACGCGTTTGCGAAACTCGACGAGCTGTTCGCGCAATGGGTTCAGCGTGCCTTCGATATTGATCTGATTCTGTTTGGTGAAGCGCTCGCTTTTCTCTTCCAGAATTTTTTGCGCCAGCTGTTCGAATTCGAGCGTCAGCTGCTGTTTCGCATCGGCCAGCAGTTTGAGTTTCTCTTCGGCATTGCGCTGATGTTCGCTCAACGTGTTGCGCACCACGGCGACCTCGGTCCGCAACTGCTGTTCGTGCTGCTGCAATTGTTCGATGCGCTGATCTCTTTCTATTAGTTGTCGTTGCAGTTGCTCCGCTGAGCGCGCGCGTTGGTTCAGCAAAATAGCGGCAAAACCGCAGCCGACCAAGGCGGCGACAGCGAGTGCGAGCAATAATGTTTCCAATCCCATCATGTGCCTCTAATAAATTATTCGGGCTCACGCCTCAGACTTACGCCTCGGATTC
>DASXYH010000236.1:0-10742 GCA_036502545.1 Spongiibacteraceae bacterium | reverse complement strand
GGCGGATTAAACCTCGATATCGACTGCGTTGCGGCGGCGCTCGGCGCCAAGGCGTCGATCGATAGCGCCTTTCCCGCGGCGACGGCGACGCTCAGGGTTTCTGCGACGCTCGGCGACTGGTGCCTCCGACCGCAATTTGCTCGATGGCATGTCTCGCGGCTCTGCGCGCGATGCGGGTTTTGGCGCGCGATCCAATTGCGTAATCGCCGGTGGGGATATATTACGAATATCGATCATAAATAAACACTGCCTCCATATGGCAGTATCGACTCATCGCGACAAAACTTTAACTGCACTACCGCAAAAATTCGCCACAATGGGAATTTCTTCACACAAATTCTTAAGCGTAAGCGCGCTGTTTGGTCGAAGAGATTCCCTTTCGGAAAAAATAACCTAAGCATCTGCTGCGGGCGTAAACCACGCGAGTTTCTCCTGAAGCTGCACTACTTCGCCGACGATAATTAATGTCGGCGCTTTCACGCCAGCATCGACCACGCGAACCGGCATGTCGGCGAGGGTTCCAATAATCACGCGTTGATGGCGACTGGTGCCCTGCTGAATTAATGCAATAGGCGTGCTCGCGGCGCGACCATGTGCAATCAATTGCGTGCAAATTTCATTGAGACCAATCAGGCCCATATAAAAAACGACAGTTTGATTGGCGTGCACCAGCTCCGCCCAAGGCAGATCGGTCGTATTATTTTTTAAATGTCCGGTAACAAAACGCACCGATTGCGCGTAGTCGCGATGGGTCAATGGAATGCCCGCATAGGCGGCGCAACCCGATGCTGCGGTGATGCCGGGCACAACTTGAAAAGGAATTTTATGCTCGGCAAGCTTTTCGATTTCTTCACCGCCGCGCCCAAAAATAAATGGGTCGCCGCCTTTCAAGCGCAGCACTTTTTTTCCTTGCTTGGCGAGGTCGACGAGCAGTTCGTTGATATTACGCTGCGGCAGCGCATGATCGGCGCGGGCTTTGCCGACGTAAATTCTTTCCGCATCGCGGCGCGTGAGATCGACAATTTCTGGCGCGACCAAACGATCGTATAAAACCACTTCGGCTTTTTGCATCAAGCGCAGCGCTTTAAATGTCAGCAAATCCGGATCGCCGGGACCGGCGCCGACCAGATAAACTTCGCCGCCGCTTAATGGTGGTGTTAGATCGGCCAGACGACGCGACAATTCACTTTCGGCGACGTCTTCACGGCCGGCCAACACGAATTCAGCGATCGGTCCTTCGAGAACTTCTTCCCAGAAGCGGCGACGCATATCGATATCCGGAAAACGCTGTGCTGCACGCTCGCGAAAACGGCCGACCAGTTGCGCCAAACGGCCGTACGCGGCGGGAATTACCGATTCCAATTTTGCGCGCAGTTGTCGCGCCAATACCGGCGATTGGCCGCCACTGCCAATCGCAATCATCAGCGGCGAGCGATCGATAATCGATGGCAAAATTACCGAACACAGCGCTGGATTATCGACCACATTCACCAGTACATGTCGCGCCTGCGCATCGTGCGAAACTTGCGCATTGACCTGTGCGTCGTCGGTTGCCGCAATTACCAATGTCGTCGCATCGAGATCGTCACTTTGATACTCGCGCAATTCGGCACTACCACCACTGCGCTGCGCGAGCAGCTGTAATTGTGGATCGATTTGTGGCGCAACAACAAAAATTTTCGCGCGCGCGCGCGCGAGCAAACCCGCTTTGCGCAACGCGATCGCACCACCGCCGACGACGACGCAACGGCGATTTTCGAGACGCGTGAACAGCGGCAGATAATCCATAAAATCAACTCAAGCGAGTGACGCCACCCATGTAATCGACCAACACATCCGGCACCAATACGCTGCCATAAGCCTGCTGATAATTTTCCAGAATCGCGACCAGCGTGCGGCCGATCGCCAATCCGGAACCGTTTAAGGTATGCAGCAATTCGAGCTTATTGGTTTCGGGATTACGCCAGCGCGCCTGCATGCGCCGCGCCTGAAAATCGCCGAAATTACTGCATGATGAAATTTCGCGATATTTATTCTGCGCAGGCAACCACACTTCGAGATCGTACGTACGGCGCGCGGAAAATCCCATATCGCCACCGCACAATAATATTTTTCGATATGGCAGATTCAGCAATTGTAGAATGCGCTCGGCGTGCGTTGTCAATTTTTCCAACGCGGATTCGGAAAAGCCGGGGCGCACGAAATGCACCAGTTCGACCTTTTCGAATTGATGCTGGCGAATCATGCCGCGCGTATCGCGCCCGTAACTGCCAGCCTCGCTGCGAAAACACGGCGTGTGGCAGACGTATTTGATGCCTTCGTCGGTCAGTTGCTCGGCATCGAAAATCATATCGCGCGCTAAATTCGTCACCGGCACTTCGGCGGTCGGAATCAGATAATAATTTTGCTCGCCCTGCAGCTTGAACAAATCCTCTTCGAATTTTGGCAGCTGCCCGGTACCGCGCAGCGAATCGGCATTGACGATATACGGCGTATACACTTCCTGATAACCGTGCTCAGCGGTGTGCACATCGAGCATGAATTGAATCAATGCGCGATGCAGTCGCGCGACACCGCCGCACATCACGACAAAACGGCTGCCGGTGATTTTTGCTGCGCTGTCGAAATCAAGACCGCCGAGCTGCTGGCCAATATCGACGTGGTCTTTAATTTCAAAGTCGAACTTGCGCGGCTCACCCCAGCGGCTGATTTCGATATTGCCGGTTTCGTCGGCGCCGTGCGGCACGCCGTCATCCGGTGTATTCGGAACCGCCATCATCACGGCATCCAATTCCCGCTGTGTCGCTTTTACCGTTTCGGTCAGCTGCGCCAACTGTTGTTCGATTTTCGCGAGCGTGGCATTCACTGTGGCCTTCGCTTCATCGACGCTGATGCCGGACTTGATCAGTTCACCGATTTTTTTCGAGGCGTGATTGCGCTCAGCCAGCAACATTTGGCTTTCGGTTTCCGCTTTGCGACGCGCGTTGTCGAGATCGCGAAATTTCGCGACATCGAATTCGAATTTTTTCTTGCGCAATTGCGCGGCAATTTCTTCGGGATTTTGGCGAAGAAGTTTGATATCGAGCATCGGAAAATTCCTGTTGTTCTTTAATGGAATCGGCCAAAAATTTGCAGAGCGTAAGGGTGTGATTTCTTCTGGGACCGTCAGCGACATGGATGTCGCTAGCGAGCTACACGGATGTACTTGCCGCGTGTCCCAGAAGGAATTACATCCTTGCGCTTCGCTTTGAGCTAAGAATACCGTTTGTTCGCGCTCGCCTCGTCCAGACTGCGCAAATACGCCAGTTTTTCGGCGATTTTCTTTTCAAGCCCGCGATCGACCGGATGATAATACGTTTTATCTTTCAGCTCTTCCGGAAAATAATTCTCGCCGGCGGCGTATCCCTGCGGCTCATCGTGCGCATAGCGATATTCGACGCCATAGCCGCCCTCCTTCAATAATTTCGTCGGCGCGTTGCGCAAATGCAGCGGCACGTCATAACTTGGCGCGTTGCGAATTTCATCGCGAACGGTATTGAACGCCGTATAAACTGCATTGCTTTTCGCCGCGCACGCCATGTAAACCACCGCCTGCGCAATCGCAAGTTCACCCTCGGGGCTGCCGAGTCGCTCTTGTACGTCCCACGCATTCAGCGCCAATTGCAACGCACGTGGATCGGCGTTGCCGATATCTTCAGTCGCCATGCGCACAACGCGACGCGCGATATACAGCGGATCGCAGCCGCCATCGAGCATGCGCACAAACCAGTACAGCGCCGCATCGGGAGAAGTACCGCGCACCGCTTTGTGCAATGCGGAAATCTGCTCGTAAAATAAATCGCCGCCTTTGTCGAAACGGCGCACATGACCGCTCAGTACTTCATCCATCACAGCTGCGTCGACTTCCGCTTTATTCTGCATCCCCGCCATGTCGACCGCGAGCTCGAGTAAATTCAATGCGCGCCGCGCATCGCCATCGGCCGCATCCACCAAACGCTGTAATTGCTGTACATTCACAGATGCAGCGTTTTTTTGTTTCTCCAACGCGTGCTCGACTATTTGCAGCAGCGCGGTAGATGGCAATGACTGCAACCGATACACCCGCGTGCGCGACAACAACGCGTTATTTAATTCAAATGACGGGTTCTCCGTGGTCGCACCGATGAAAATTACGGTGCCATCTTCAACAAACGGTAAAAACGCGTCCTGCTGCACTTTGTTGAAACGATGAACTTCATCGATAAATAAAATCGTTTGCCGGCCGAGCTGCGCCTGCTGTTTGGCTTCGTCGATCGCGGCGCGAATTTCCTTCACCCCCGCCAATACCGCCGACAGTGAAATGAAATGGGCATCGCACAATGCTGCGATTAATTTCGCCAGCGAAGTTTTGCCGACGCCGGGCGGGCCCCACAAAATCATCGAATGCAATACACCGGCGTCAAGTGCTTCTCGCAGCGGCTTACCTTTCGCGAGCAAATGTTCCTGACCGAAGTATTCAGCGATTCCGGTCGGGCGCATGCGCGCCGCTAATGGCTGATAATTCGCGGTGTCCTTGCTAAATAAATTACGATTCATCGACAACCACATCGACGCCCTTGGGCGGATCAAAGTGGAATAAGCTATCGGAAAGTGCGGGATTATTGATCAGCGAGTTGAAACGAATTTCGGTACGCTGATCGAGATTATCCTGCAGAATTAATTGCGCAATGCCGTTGTTGGAAAACACTAACGTCAGCGAGCGGAACAGCGCGTCTTTTTGTTTCGGCACCAAATGAAAATATTCGCCCGCGCTGCCTTGCTCGCGCGATACCTCGTAATTGCTGTGAATGCGTTGCACCTCGCCGCTCAAAATCAACGCCGGCGTATCTGCCATCTGACCGTTGAATTTTTGCCGCGTGGCCTGTTCCAGATCGCGATCGTAACGCCATAGCACGGTGCCATCGGTCACAATCAAATAAGCGAACGGCGCATTGGTTTCCCAGCGCAAACGATTGCCGCGCTTCACCGCCAGCGTGCCTTGCGATGTTTGCAGCACTTTGCCATTGCTATCGCTGACGGTTTGCACGAATTGCGCCTGCAGCGATTTCACCGGATCGAGCTGCACGCTCAAACGTTGTAAGGCTGCGTCGTCGGCGCGACAACATTGCGCCAGAAAAAAAACTGCACAAATTGCGATTACACGCATCAATTAATCTCTCGGTGCCGGCGGTGCCATCACATTAATCTCTGGGTGCTGGCGGGGCCAGCACTTCGCGACTGCCATTGGTACTCATTGACGTGACAACGCCGGCCGCTTCCATCGCCTCGATCAGACGTGCGGCACGGTTATAGCCGATGCGTAATTTGCGCTGCACCGATGAAATCGATGCGCGCCGCGTTTCGCAAACGAAACGCACGGCTTCATCGTAAAGCTCGTCGCTTTCGGCGTTGCCACTCTCTTCGCCTTCACCAGCGACGACAAAGCCCGGCACGCCGTCGTAAGCGCTGCCTTCTTCCAACAAGCCATCGATGTAATCGGGTTGGCCGCGGCGTTTCCAATCGGCAACCACGCGATGCACTTCGTCGTCGGAAACAAAAGCGCCGTGCACCCGCACCGGCAAGCCGCTGCCCGGCGGCATGAATAACATATCGCCGTGACCAAGCAATTGTTCGGCGCCGCCCTGATCGAGAATCGTGCGCGAATCGATGCGCGACGACACCTGAAATGCAATGCGCGTCGGAATATTGGCTTTGATCAAACCAGTGATGACATCGACCGAAGGACGCTGCGTGGCGAGAATTAAATGTATTCCGGCCGCGCGCGCTTTTTGCGCGATGCGTGCGATCAGCTCTTCCACTTTTTTGCCGACGATCATCATCATGTCGGCGAATTCATCGATCACTACCACAATCATCGGCAGCGGTTCAAGATTTGGCGCTTTCGCGATTTCCTCACCCGCTTGATAATTATCTTCGGGCTTCCAGAATGGATCGACAATCGGAGTGCCGGCCTGCATCGCATCGAGCAGTTTGCGATTGAAACCGGCGAGATTGCGCACGCCCATCGCCGACATCAGTTTGTAGCGTCGCTCCATCTCCGCAACGCACCAACGCAAGCCGGCCGCTGCGTCTTTCATATCGGTGATCACCGGCGCGAGCAAATGCGGAATGCCTTCGTATACCGACAGCTCCAACATTTTCGGATCGACCATCAGCAAACGCACATCGGCCGGCGTCGCTTTAAATAAAATGCTGAGCAGCATCGCGTTGACGCCGACCGATTTGCCCGAGCCGGTCGTACCCGCCACCAGCAAATGCGGCATACGCGATAAATCGGCGACGATTGGCTCGCCACTGATATCGTGGCCGAGCGCGAGCGTAATCGGCGATTTCGATTCTTCATATGTCTTCGAAGACAATACTTCGCGAAAATTCACCACTTCGCGATCTTCATTGGGAATCTCGATGCCCATGACCGATTTACCGGGAATCACCTCGACCACGCGCACGCTGATCACCGCGAGTGAGCGCGCCAGATCTTTTGCCAGTCCGGAAATTTTGCTGGCCTTGGTGCCGGCCGCCGGTTGAATTTCAAAACGTGTGATAACGGGACCGGGTAATACAGCAACCACCGTAGCGGTGACGCCGAAATCCGCCAATTTGATTTCAAGCAATTTCGACATCGCTTCGAGCGTTTCGGTCGAATAACCTTTTTTCTGCTGATGATCGGCTTCGTCCAATAACTCCAGCGAGGGCAAGCCCGTTATCGAATTATTGTCGAACAGCGATTGTTGTTTTTCCCGTTGTATGCGTTCACTGCGCACCGGTTGTGCCGATGGTGCCGGCGGCGTGATTTTGATCGGAGCCTTATCCTTGTCGCGCTCTTTCTGTTTCGCCAATGCTTCCTGGCGCTGTTTCTGCATTTCGCGATCGCTGCGCTCGCGCTCGCTATGTTCCTGATAGCGCTGCAGCCATTCCCAGAATTTTTCGCTGCTGCGCAAAATCAATGCGCCGGTCCGATCCATTAATTTCAGCCACGACAAATCGGTGAATACGGTAAGTCCGAATAATAAAATCGACAGCAGAATTAAACGGCTGCCGACCGCACTGAATGCTTTCAGTGCCGCACCGCCGACCGCCTGTCCCAATACGCCACCGGCGCCGAACGGCAATGCGCTGTGCGCACCATCCGCACCCATGCTCGTCACCACGGTCGCCAGCGCGGTACTCGCGATCATGATCAACGTTAAACCGATAACGCGCACGACAAAGCCGGGCCAATCGAAACCGCTTTCGCGGTAGCGATCGCGGTATAAAATCCACGCGCGATAGCCGATCAACAACGGAAATAAATACGCCATGTAGCCGAACAGGGAGAAGAACACATCGCCGAGCCATGCACCGAACGGCCCGCCGGTATTGCGAATATGATCGCCGCTGCCGGTGCGCGACCAGCCCGGATCTTCCGGATGATAAGTGAGCAATGCCATCAGCAGATATAAACACGCCGCGACCAGGCCGATAAACGCACCTTCGCGCAAACGCAGACGTTTTTTGTCGAGCACTTTGTTATTGGCGGTAATGCTGTTGCTGGATTTGCTCAATCGTAATTCCGCGCACTTGAAAAATAAGAAAACTTGGAATTGCAAAAATAGGCGCCATATTAACATCTTGCTGTGTGTTTTACCGCAAGCAAGAGCTTCTCTCGTTTTGCTGAGGAGCGCGCTTTTCCAGTATTATCTGTCATATTTTTATGATTCTGGATGTGACCATGACCTCGACGCAACATCATCGCCTCATCATTCTCGGCTCGGGCCCCGCCGGTTATACCGCAGCCGTTTATGCGGCGCGCGCCAATTTGAATCCCGTCATCATCACCGGATTGCAGCAGGGTGGCCAATTAACTACTACCACCGAAGTCGACAACTGGCCCGGCGATCAAAATGGTGTGGAAGGCCCCGAGCTGATGCAGCGCATGCAACAACATGCCGAGCGCTTCAATACGCAAATTATTTTCGATCACATCGAAGAAGCCGTGCTGACGCAGCGCCCATTTTTATTGAAAGGTAGCAACGGTACTTACAGTTGCGACGCGCTGATCATCGCCACCGGTGCGTCGGCGCAATATTTGGGTTTGCCGTCGGAACAGGATTTCATGGGCAAAGGCGTCAGTGCCTGTGCAACCTGCGATGGATTTTTCTACAAAAAACAAAATGTGGCGGTTATCGGCGGCGGCAATACCGCAGTCGAAGAAGCACTGTACTTGGCCAATATCTGCGCGCAAGTCACGCTGGTGCACCGTCGCGATGCATTGCGCGCCGAGAAAATCATGCAGGACAAACTGTTCGAAAAAGAACGCAACGGTAATATCCGCATTATTTGGAATCACACGCTGGACGCAGTGCTCGGCGACGGCAATGGCGTGAATAAATTGCGCCTTGTCAGCATGAAGGATGGCAGCAAGCAAGAGATCGATGTCGCCGGTGTATTCATCGCCATCGGCCACGTTCCCAATACCGGTATATTCGAAGGTCAACTCGATATGCACAACGGCTACATCAAAGTCCGCACCGGTCTTGAAGGTTCCGCCACCGCTACCAGCACACCGGGTGTGTTCGCCGCGGGCGACGTTGCCGATCATGTGTATCGACAAGCCGTAACATCCGCAGGATTCGGCTGTATGGCCGCACTCGATGCGGAGAAATATCTCGACGGATTGGGTTGATTCTCGCCGCTCATGTCACTCACGCTACCGCGGCTGGACTGGGATAACTTAGGGTTTCCAGCCGTTGAGCAAGCGCTGGAGGAACCTAACGGTCTGCTCGCATTCGGCGGCGATTTGCGTCCGGAGCGAATTCTTGCGGCTTATCGACGCGGCATATTTCCCTGGTATCAGGACGATCAGCCAATTCTGTGGTGGTCACCCGATCCGCGCGCCGTATTATTTCCCGAGCAAATTCATATTTCGCGCAGCATGCGCAAAGTCCTCAACAGCAACGCTTTCGATGTGCGTATGGATACCGATTTCGCCGGCGTCATGCGGGGCTGTGCCGAAATAACCGCAGCGCGCACGGGTACCTGGATCACACCCGCCATGCAACGCGCTTACGATGAACTACATAATATGGGCCATGCTCATTGCATTGAGGTTTGGCAAAACGAACATTTAGTCGGCGGTCTTTATGGCATTGCGCTCGGCGCGGTGTTTTATGGCGAGTCGATGTTCAGCCGCGTTGAAAATGCATCCAAGGTCGCGCTGATCGAGCTGTGTCAACAATTGCAGCGCTGGGGATTTGCCGTGATAGACTGTCAGGTAAGCAACGGCCATCTCCGCTCCATGGGAGCTTGCACGATTGAGCGATCCGCTTTTTTGCAATTACTCGATCAACATGTCGATCGCGC
Source organism: Spongiibacteraceae bacterium (assembly GCA_036502545.1). GTDB lineage: Bacteria > Pseudomonadota > Gammaproteobacteria > Pseudomonadales > CAMLJR01 > CAMLJR01. The sequence continues at coordinate 1,361 of DASXYH010000236.1, read as the reverse complement.
ATTATCCATTGACAACAGCGTATGGCAATTCGATGGATTGGAACAATAAAGGAATAATTAAGAGGCGTTTGCGGTGACGATTCTTTCGACACTCAAAGTATTTGCAACGCACCCGCATGCGTGCAGCTATCTGCCCGAACAGCAGGCGACAACGCTGTTCATCGATCCTGCTGCGCCAATGGACAGCATCATTTATAGCCAACTGTCCGAGATGGGCTTTCGCCGCAGTGGCCCGCATCTTTATCGCCCACACTGTTCGCGCTGCAATTCTTGCGTACCCGCACGTATTCCGGTCGACCGCTTCAAACCGGATCGGCGCCAACGCCGTATCCTGAATCGCAACGCCGATCTCACCGTGATCGATCGCACCGTATTAAATGGCGATGAATATTATGCGCTGTATGCAAAATACATCGAAGGTCGTCATCGCGATGGCGATATGTATCCGCCCACACGACAGCAATTCGACTCCTTCCTTACGCGGGAGTGGGACCTGACGCATTACTACTGTTTTTATGAACAGACGCATTTGCTTGCGGTTGCCGTGGTCGATGTGATGAACAATGGTCTTTCGGCAATCTATAGCTTTTACGATCCAGATCTCAAAGAGCGCAGTCTTGGTGTTTATGCGGTCTTGTGGCAAATTCAGCGCGCACTCGAACTGGGTTTACCGAATGTTTATCTCGGTTACTGGATCAAGCAATGTCGCAAGATGTCATACAAAATCGATTACCGGCCGATCGAATTACTCGTCAATAATCGCTGGGTCGCATTGACCTAGCGTCCTTACTTCCGCCCATCCAATGTAAACGTTTTGCGAAAACCGCTGGTTTAGGGCAGAATGCGCGCACTTTTAGCTCCACCCCCGGCCTCCTGAGGCCGAGTTCGAGGTAACCGCTGCATGGCGAAAGAAGATCAAATCGAAATGGAAGGCGAGGTTATCGACACGCTTCCCAACACAACGTTTCGCGTTAAGCTCGAAAATGGGCATGTCGTAACTGCGCACATTTCCGGCAAGATGCGCAAAAATTACATTCGAATTCTCACCGGCGATAAAGTAAAAGTGGAGTTGACCCCGTACGATTTGAGTAAGGCGCGTATCACTTATCGCGCGCGCTGATTCAGCTCTTGCATTAAATCCCCAATAAAAAAGCCCGCATCGCGGGCTTTTTTATTATTGCGCAGAGTAATTATTTTTCAGCGAGCTCTGGCGTTAACACCAATGCATTGTCTTGCAATTCCACATGTACGTTGCCGCCATTTTCCGCGAGCGTTCCGAACAACACCATTTCAGCCAAGGGCTTTTTAATATGCTCTTGAATGATTCTCGCCAATGGTCGCGCGCCCATATTTTTATCGTA
>DASXYH010000235.1:0-4806 GCA_036502545.1 Spongiibacteraceae bacterium | reverse complement strand
CCACTCCGTGCCGAAATCGCGCGCACCACCGCCCGTTATCGGTCCGTCGACTTCGCTGTATTTGTGATACATCGCCATCAGCTTCACGCCGTAGGGTTGCAAATCCGCTGCGAGCGTCGCATAGCGATCCTTCAAACCGCCATCAGGTGTATTCAGGAACATATCGACCCAGCCATTGAAAATATGCTTGGTCGCGTACGGTGTCTGGAAGCCGCGCATGAACCCGTTTTTCGTATCGGAGCCCAACACTTCCTGCGCAACCTTCGCGGATACCAAACCGAGCTTGGCCATGTAACCGACACCGCCTTCGAGCAACGAATAATTGCTATGGAAATCGACATCGGTTGGATTGACCAATTTTTGTTTTGCGTATTCTGCGGTATAGAACAAACGCAACGGCATCGTCGTCGGCAAAATATAATTGCCGTCGAAACGCAGACCGTAGGTGTCGTTGCTTTTGTAACGCAGCGAAGGATTCAATGCGTTCACATCGGGCGCGACATTGCGCAGTTCAGTGTCGGGCTGCTGGTTATCGAGAAAATAACCGTAGGCGGTAATTTTTCCGAGTACAAAACCGCTGTAGGTGATGTTGAACAAATTATCGCTGGTGTCGAGATCGTAATTGTAAGTCGGCTTCACACTCGCAATGCCGTTCACTTTGTTGATATAGGCATAATAAAAATTCCAATCGGCAACGCCGGCATAATTCGCGGTGAAGGCATCGAAAGTCTGCTCGTCCTGACGCCAGGCCGACGGGCCGACGAAGCGCTGATTGTCGAGCGTAATACGTTGCCGGCCCAGGCCTAGATCGAGTTTCGGCACACCGCGATAACGCAGATAAGCGCGATTGATTTCAGTGCGCTCGGGATCGACGATTGCCGCATAGTCATAAGGACTACTCGCCGGCTTGGCCGAATTTTTAAATTCGGGTGTATAGCTATCTTTACCGCCGACGACATGAATATCTTCAAATTCGAGCAGCGCGGTAAAACCGTTGAACGGCGCAGTCTCGTAACCGAGGCGGCTGCGTAGCGTTAATGCCGTCGCGTCTTTTAATTTGGCCGCGGCCGGCAATCCATCGGTATGCACGTTGACGTCTTCATAGCGCAGACGAAAATTTCCCGTTACCTTGCCGCCGGTGAGCGCGTCGGTAAACGCGTCGGCCGCATTCGCTGCATTCGGTAACACCAGCGCGACAGCGCAAACTAATCCCCAATATTCAGTTTTTTTAGGCATGACTTCTCTCCAGAATGATTTCTGTTGGTTGTTTTGTGATTGGCGATTATCGTGCGCGATCTTTTCCCGATTATTGCTATGCAATAAGGCGATGGTCTATGCCACCTCTTTACTCGATCGCTCGGCAGTTTTTATATCAACTACTTTTTTTTGATGCTCGTGCACTTCAGTTTTTGCCGCTGCGGCCGGCACCGGAAAATCCTCGACCTTGCGCTGCTTCTCGTACAGGAAGCGCAAAACTTCATGGCGCAAATGGTTGTAGTGCGCATCGTCGGCGAGTTCGAGACGATTGCGCGGCCGCTCCAAATCGATAACGAGAATTTCGCCGACCGTAGCCGCCGGTCCGTTTGTCATCATCACGATACGATCCGACAGCAACACCGCTTCATCGACATCGTGCGTAATCATGATGACGGTATTGTTCAATGCTTTTTGAATTTCCATCAGCGAATCCTGTAAATGCGCGCGCGTGAGCGCATCGAGCGCACCGAACGGTTCGTCCATCAGCAAGACTTTCGGCTCCATCGCCAGCGCGCGCGCAATGCCAACGCGCTGTTTCATGCCGCCGGAAATTTCGCTCGGACGTTTGTGCGCCGCATGACTCATCTGCACCAGCTCCAGATTGTGCTCGATCCATGCTTTCATTTCGGCGCGCGATTTTTTGCCGCGAAAAACCGCCTTCACCGCCAATTCGACATTCTGGTACGCCGTCAGCCACGGCAGCAACGAATGGTTTTGAAACACCACGGCGCGTTCGGGACCGGGCTCGTTCACTTCGCGACTATCGAGCACGACGCCGCCGACGGTCGCTTTCAACAAACCCGCAATAATGTTCAGCACAGTCGATTTGCCGCAGCCCGAATGTCCGATCAGCGCTACGAATTCACCTTCGCTGATTTTCAAACTGACGTTGTCGAGCGCCTTGAATACGCCTTTTGGCGTTTTGAATTCGATGCCGACCTGCGTCAATTCCAATAATGTTTTCATCTCTATTTCCTCGATTCGATCAGCGGAAAATCGCGCTCTTGTCCCACGATACGCAACGTTGCAAAGCCAGCATGCCGCGATCGAGCAGATAACCGATAAAACCAATCGTCAATACGGCGACCATGATGCGGCCGAGCGAATCGGAACTGCCGTTTTGAAATTCATCCCACACGAATTTGCCGAGACCGGGATTTTGCGCGAGCATTTCAGCGGCGATCAATACCATCCACGCAGTACTGAGCGACAAACGCAGACCCGTAAAAATCATCGGAACTGCGGCGGGCAATACGATCGAACGCACATGGCGCAGCCAATTCAAGCGCAGCACCCGGCTAACGTTGATTAAATCCACACTCACCGACGTGACTCCGACCGCAGTATTGATTAGCGTCGGCCACAAGCTGCATAGCATCACGGTAACGGCCGACGTGATAAATGATTTCGGCACCGACGTGTTGCTACCTTGATAAACTGCTGCAACCACCATCGTCACCAACGGCAGCCATGCCAACGGTGAAATCGGCTTGAACAATTGTATGAGCGGATTGGCCGCCGTATACAAACCGGCACTCAAACCGATGGCGATACCAAATGGAATTGCGATGAGCGCCGACAATAAAAACCCCGCGAAAACCGTTTTTAAGCTCGTGTCGATTTGCTGCAGAAAAGTTGGCTTACCGGTATACGGGCGAATTTCGCCGACATAATTCGCATCCTGCTTGCGCCGATCTTCGATACGTTTTTGTTGGCGTTCGTAGAATGCGGCTTCGCGTTCTTTTTCCTCGACATATTCGCCGTGCAGATTTTTTACCTGTTCGACAACCTGCAGCGGTCCAGGAAATTGACCTAGCGAGGTTTTAACAGCCGCGGCACCAAACTGCCAAATGACCAGAAAAACGGCGATTCCAAGCGCAGGAAAGCAAACCGTTCGCACAATTTTTTCGATAGTCAAGCCGATCGCAAATCCGCAAACAAGACTGGTAGTGTTTTGAGCTTTTCCAAATATAAAAGTTAACGCAGCCATGACGCATAAACCTCAAGCATTTAAAAAGTGCGACACATCCGTATGTCGCAACACGCACTACAACTACCCAGGATTACGTTTACCGAGTTACAACTCAGCTAAGGATTACAACTTTTGTTCGCCCTTTAAACCAATTGAAAATTTTTCTATATACGCATTAGGTTTAGTGCCGTCATACTCGATACCATCAATAAATTCTTTAGTCGGCATTTTGAATCCCGTTTCTTTATCAAAATCGGGAAAGTCGCTCGCCTTCAGCTTTCCTTCGGCAACTAATTCTTTTGCTGCGATTGCATAGAGATCGGGACGATAGACTTTCTTCGCGATGTCCATATACCAGCTATCCGGCTTAGCTTCGGGAATTTGGCCCCAGCGGCGCATCTGCGTGAGATACCAGATCGCATCCGAGTAATAGGGGTACGTAGCGTTATAGCGGAAGAACACATTGAAATCCGGCAACGCACGTTTGTCGCCTTTCTCGTACTCAAATGTTCCGGTCATACTATTCGCAATGACTTTCTCATCAGCACCGACATAAGCGGGACGCGAAATCATTTTTACCGCTTCAGGACGATTCACATCATTGTTGTCGTCGAGCCATTTGGCAGCGCGAATCAGCGCCTTTAACACGTGGATGTTCGTGTTCGGATATTTGTCCGCCCACGCCTTGGTGACGCCAAATACTTTTTCCGGATTGTTTTTCCAAATCTCGTAGTCGGTGATGACTGGCACGCCGATACCCTTGAAAACAGCTTGCTGGTTCCACGGTTCACCAACGCAATAACCATAAATTGTTCCTGCTTCTAGGGTGGCCGGCATTTGCGGCGGCGGCGTTACCGACAGCAATGCATCGGCGCTTTGCGTACCCGAGGTATCGCCTTTTGCCGGTGCGTAGTACCCGGGATTGATGCCGCCCGCAGCGAGCCAGTAGCGCAACTCGTAATTGTGCGTCGATACAGGAAAGACCATACCTAAGTTGAACGGTTTGCCGGCCGCGCGATATTTGGCGATCACGGGTTTGAGTGCATCGGCCTTAATCGGATGCACCGGTTTGCCATTCGCCATCGGCACATTCGCTTTCATTTCCTGCCAAACGGAATTTGACATGGTGATCGCGTTGCCGTTGAGATCCATGCTGAAAGCGGTGATGATGTCCGCCTTGGTGCCGATGCCTATCGTCGCGCCGAGCGGCTGTCCGGCGAGCATATGCGCGCCGTCGAGCTCACCCGTGATGACGCGATCAAGCAGCACTTTCCAGTTGGCCTGGGCTTCGAGCGTTACGAATAGACCCTCGTCTTCGAAATAACCTTTTTCGTACGCGACCGCCAGCGGCACCATATCGGTCAGCTTGATGAAACCGAATTTCAATTCCCATTTTTCCGGCTTACCCACCGCGGCATGCGCCGCGCAGGGCAGCGTCATCAATGCGACAGTCGCAGCAATCGTTTTTATCAAAGTGCGCCGTTTGATGTGTTGTTGCATGATTATCGTTTCCCCTGTTTCCCAAAATCGCGGGCAAAAAAAAAGGCATTCACAATTGCAGTTTGCCGCAGCAAACT
>DASXYH010000234.1:0-35188 GCA_036502545.1 Spongiibacteraceae bacterium | reverse complement strand
TTGTGCCTGATCGATCCGCGAAAAATGCGCGAGCCGCGCTATCTCGATAATTCCATTTTTAGCGAGCAGCTACGCGTCGCCGATATCGTCGTCGCGAATAAAACCGATTTATGCAATGAAGAAGACGAGCGGGTGTTTCGCAATTTTGTCGCGCAGCAGTTGCAGAAAAAACATATCGGTTGGGTGGCGCACGGTCATTTCGATTTAAGTTGGTTCGATTGCGCGCATGCCGCACCGCGCATTGCGACGACTCAAAAATTGTCGCAGGTTGATACGCCGTTATCGAGGCCGCTGTTTCCTGATTCGACGGCGCCGCTGCCGGTAGTATTGCTGCCCGGCACGCCGTTCGCGCGCCGCGAGCACCGTAACGACGATTACTCCAGTTGCGGCTGGTTATTCGCCGCGGATACGCGCTTTAATTTTCAACGCTTGTTGAGTTTGATGAGTGGATTGAACGTGCGGCGCATGAAAGGCGTGCTGCAAACCGATCGCGGCGGTTATATTTTCAACGCCGATGACGGTGTGCTTGCCGTCAACGAAATCGACGGCGCTATTAATAGCGCCGTCGAAATGATCGCTGACGACGACGTCGATTGGTTGGCAATCGAGCAGCAGTTGCTCGCAGCGCGTTGTTGAACATGCAGGCGCGCGCGGCGAACGAATCGTCAGCAGCGGTGATGTGCACGACTTGCGTTTAAACTCACAACCGCTACCATGCCGCCAGCTCCATTGCGGACTCCACCATGAGTGAATCGAAGCTGCGTCCTGTTCTGCAAAACCTCGCGTTCAATCTGCAACGGCTGACACCGCTGATCGGCATCGCGCTATTCACGCTCGCGCTCGTCGTGGTCCATCACGAAATCGAGTTGTACCATTGGTCGCATATAAAGCAATCGTTATTGTCTCTGCCGCCGCTGCGTTTGCTCGCGGCATTTGCGCTGATGCTGTGCGGATACGCAGTGCTCACGATTTACGATTGGCTGGCGCTCGAATACGCAGGACAGCGTTTGCCGTATGCGAAAGTCGGCATGGTTTCGTTTTTGAGTTACGCAATCAGCAATAATGTCGGTCATGCGCTAATTTCAGGCGGTTCGATGCGTTATCGCTTGTACAGCAGCTGGGGTTTATCGGTTGCGGCCATCGCGCGCGCGTTATTGTTTTTATCGGTGACTTATTTAATCGGTACCGCATTTTTGCTGCTGTGCTCTTATCTGGCATTGCCGTCGCATGTTGTGTTGACGGATAAATTGCCGGCGCAATCGATTGATTTTATTGTCGCGATAATTTCTCTTGCGCTCGTCGCCTGGTGGACAGCGGTGTTGTTTTGGCAGGGCGATATTCATATCGGCGGTTTTACACTGCGCTTGCCGGAGCCGTATTTAGCATTGCGGCAGATGCTGATCGGCGTTGTCGATTTATTGTTGGCGTCATTGGTTTTGTATGTGCCGCTAACGGCACAGATCGACTTGCCCTACACGGCTTTTCTGGTGTTGTTTTTGCTGGCGCAGTTAACCGGTCTGGCCAGTCAGGTGCCCGGCGGCATCGGCGTATTCGAAGGCAGCTTTCTATTTTTGATCGGCGCTCGCTTTCCGGCAGCGCATGTGCTTGCGGCGCTGATCGCATATCGCATCATTTATTATTTTTTGCCGCTCGCATGCGCAGCGTTGTGGTTGGTTTTATACGAAGTGCGCCACAGCAAGTTTTTGCGTTCGCCGCCGCTGCGTTCGGCCTTTGGCGTGGTTGAGACCAGTATCCCGCAAGTTTTTTCGCTGCTGTTGTTACTGGCCGGTGCCATTTTATTATTTTCGGGCGCCACACCCGGCGTAGCCGAGCGCATTCATTGGCTGCGTTTTTTTTTGCCGCTGCCGATTATGGAACTGTCGCACCTGGTCGGCAGTATCGCGGGTTTATTATTGCTGTTCCTCGCGCGTGCGGTGCGCAGCCGCATCGATGCTGCCTATTATGCGGCGATCGCGCTATTGGGCGTTGGTGTGGCTGCGTCGTTGATGAAAGGTTTTGATTACGAAGAAGCGCTGATTCTGAGTGCGATGCTGCTGGTGTTTCTGCCGACCAAGCGCCATTTCTATCGTAAATCGGCGCTGCTGCAATTCGATCTGTCCGGCGAGTGGCTGGTGCTGATCGGCATTATTCTGGTCGCATCGACATGGCTCGGATTTTTTTCCTATAAACATATCGAATATTCGCACGAATTATGGTGGCAGTTTTCGTTTCACGGCGATGCTTCGCGTTTTTTGCGTTCGCTATTCGCGCTGTGTCTGGTGGTGAGCGCGTTCGTCGTGTATCGCTTGATGACGCATATACCGGCAACGTTGACGCGGCCAACCGCGGAAGAATTGCAGCGCGCGCTCATTATCGCTCGCCGCGCACGCGATACAGCGGCCCATCTCGCCCTGACCGGCGATAAATATCTGCTGTGGAGTGACAGCGGTAATAGTTTTCTGATGTTCGATATCACCCGCAAATTTTGGATCGCGATGGGCGATCCGGTCGGTGCTGCGGAGGAGCATGTCGATCTGGTGTGGAAACTGCGCGAGATGGCCGATCGCCACGGCGCTCGTATTGCGTTTTATCAAGTTGGCACCGAGGATTTGCCGCTGTATCTCGACATGGGTTTGGCGTTGAGCAAATTGGGTGAAGAGGCGCGCGTCGATCTCAGCACCTTCGGGCTCGAAGGCAAACGCCGCGCAAATTTGCGCCACGCCTTCAGCAAAGCGCAGCGCGATGGCGCGCAATTTGAAATCTTCGCCGCGCCTGCGCCGGAACCTGTGCTCGATCAGATCTATCACGTTTCCAACGTGTGGATGATGCAAAAGCAGGTGCGCGAGAAACGCTTTTCGCTGGGTTTTTATTCGCGCGATTATTTACGCCGCTGCGATATCGCGGTGGTGCGGATCGAAGGTCGCGTGGTCGCGTTCGCAAATTTATGGCAGCTCGAAACGAAGGACGAGTTATCGATCGATTTGATGCGCTACGATAGCGATGCACCAAACGGTGTGATGGAATATCTCACGTTGTCGGTGATGCTATGGGCCAGGGCGCAGGGTTATCGCTGGTTCAATCTCGGCATGGCACCGCTGTCGGGATTGGAGCAGCATCCGTTGGCGCCGATGTGGCATAAAATCGGCAATACGGTATTTCGGTTTGGCCAGGAATTTTATAATTTCAAAGGGCTTTATCAATACAAGGATAAATTCGATCCGGAATGGCGGCCGCGCTATCTGGCGGCGCCGGCGGGTTTATCCACCGCATCGGTATTGCTGGCGGTGACCACATTGATATCGGGCGGCGTCAGAGGCGTTTTTACCAAGTAAAAATTATCGGTGGCGCGATTGTTTCGAGTACATGAAAAAATATAACAGGGTGGATTCATGACTGCCGAACCGACGCAATTGATTTTGCTCGCCGCATCGCAGGTGTTCTATGCGATGTCGGTGGCATTTGCGCTGCTGATCATCGATAGCGGCCGGCGCGAATGGGTACCTTATCTCGCGACGATTATTCTGATCGGTCTGCTCGGTTTTACCGCAGCGGGTTTCGTCGCGTATCCGACCACGATCGTCGCAATGATCAGTTTCACCTTGGTGGCGACGGTTTATTTAACGCTGTCCGAATTCTGGAGACGGCAGGTGCGCTATGGTGGCATGGTGCTGGGATTGCTCGCCGGATTTCATCAGGTGCACGGCATTGAAACGGTGCCGCTGTATTCGAGATGGTGGGAATACGGCAGCAAACTGCTCGCGTTTAATTTTCCATTGGATAAGGCTTACGCGGGCTTGCTGCTCGCGCTGATCGCCGCGCAATATCATCCGCAGAAACAAAACTGGCGCTACATTTGGCTGCTTCCGGCCGGCGTTGGCGGTTTTTTATTGCTGGTGCGCCTGCTTGGGCATCCGGTGCAATTCACTATTCCACAATATGCCGCCGCTTTTTTATTTGTGAATCTGATGGAAACCTGTTTTGCCGAGGAATTATTTTTTCGCGGCGCGCTGCAGCGCGAATTGATGTTGTATCTGGCGCCGGCGCCGGCAATTATTATTGCTGCCGTGTTGTTCGGCCTCGTGCATATTTATCGCGGCTGGGAATTTGTGATTCTGGCGACGATTTCCGGTTTGCTGCATGGCTTCATATACCGGCGCACCGGCGTGCTGTCGCTCAGCGTACTCAGTCACTTTCTCGTCAATATCGCCTGGATCATGCTATTTCCCTCGGTGGGACGTTAATTGTCGTTGGCGTTATAAGCTGAGCGTAAAAAAATCTTTCTCAGCTAATTCGCCACTGCTTACCATCGCTGTCAGTTGTAATTAAAACTCTCGCGGTGATGGCATCGATGACTTCGGTAATCATTGTTCCCGGTTTGCATGATAGCGGTGCGCAACATTGGCAATCGCATTGGCAGCGTCAGCTGCCGCACGCCGTTCGCATCGAGCAGACGCGTTGGGATGTGCCCGATTTAGAACTGTGGACACGCAGTGTGGTCGACAGCGTACGCAGGCAAGGGCCGAGCTGGTTGATTGCGCACAGCTTCGGTTGTCTGGCGAGTATCAACGCGTTAGCCCGATTGCCGGCCGCACAAGTGCGCGGCTTATTTTTAGTCGCGCCGGCCGATCCGGCCAAATTCAATATCGCCGCTGTTTTGCCGCAGACGGCATTGCCCGTACCGGCACTGCTGGTTGGCAGTCGCAACGATCCGTGGCTGAGCTGGAGTCGCGCCGAACAATGGGCGCAGCGCTGGCAAATTCCGCTCGTGAGCGCCGGTAGCGCCGGGCATATCAATGCCGAATCCGGTCACGGTGCATGGCGCGAAGGCTGGTATTTATTGCAACAATTTTGTGAGCAGCACCAACGTCCGCAACGGCACCGATATTATTTACCGATCGCGGTTTAATTGACGTTCAATGCAACGTTGCGTTGCGATTATGTTAATCCTGAGTGGCAAAACTGATTTTTTTTAGGAGGCAACCATGACATTACGACTCGGCGATATCGCGCCCGATTTCACTCAACAATCGAGTGAGGGTGAAATTCATTTTCACGAATGGCTCGGCAATCATTGGGGTATCTTGTTTTCGCATCCGGCCGATTTCACGCCGGTATGCACTACCGAATTGGGTTTCACCGCAAAATTGAAAGACGAATTCGCCAAACGCAATGTGAAAGTGCTGGTGCTGAGCGTCGATCCGGTCGATTCGCACACGCGCTGGATCGGCGATATCAACGAAACGCAGAACACACAGGTGAATTTTCCGATCATCGCCGACGCCGATCGCAAAGTATCCGCGCTGTATGATCTGATTCACCCAAATGCCAACGATACCTTGACCGTGCGCTCGTTATTTGTGATCGATCCGAATAAAAAAATTCGCCTGATCATCACGTACCCAGCCAGCACGGGACGCAATTTCAATGAGATTTTGCGTGTGATCGATTCGCTGCAATTGACCGATAACCATAAGGTGGCGACGCCGGCGAATTGGCAGGCGGGAGAGGAGGTGGTGATTGTGCCTTCGCTGCAGGATGTCGACGAAATCAAACGCCGTTTTCCGAAAGGCTATCGCGCAGTGAAACCGTATTTACGCTTAACGCCGGATCCGCGCTGAGCCGCTAGCGGCCCTTGTTCATTTCACTTTCGAGCTCGGCTTGATAATGACGGCAGAAATCGACCAGCGCATCGGGTGACAACGGCGGGCTGAAGAAATAACCCTGACCATAATCGCAACCGGATTCGCGCAGGAATTTGTACTGCTCATCGGTCTCGATACCTTCGGCGACGACTTTATAACGCAGCTTGTGCGCCATCGCGATTACCGCCGCCGTAATTTCCATATCTTCGATATCGTGGGGAATGTCCATTACGAACGAGCGATCGACTTTTACCACATTCACCGGTAGCCGTTTCAAATAACTCAGCGACGAATAGCCGGTGCCGAAATCATCGATCGAAAGACCGACGCCGAGCGCTTTTAAATTGTTGAGCGCTTCGACGGTATCTTCGATATTTTCCATCAGCACGCTTTCGGTCAGTTCGAGCTCAAGCTGTGCCGGACGCAAACCGAATTCGATCAGCGTTTCACCGATAAATTTGATCAACTGCATATCTTCGAATTGCTTGACCGATAAATTCACCGCCATCACGGCGCGATTATTGACGAGCTTGGCATCGACCAGTGCGCGCATCTGCTGACACGCGGTGCGTAAAATCCAGCGGCCGAGCGGAATAATCAAGCCGGTCTCTTCCGCGACCGGAATGAATTCCATCGGGCTCACCATGCCGCGATCTTTTTGCTGCCAGCGCACCAATGCTTCGAAGCCGACCAATTGACCGCTGAGCAAATCGATCTGTGGTTGGTATTGCAACAGAAACGATTGATTATCGATGGCCTGACGCAGTTGTTGCACCAGATTCAAATGCCGCACCAATAATGTATTCATTTCGGTGGTGAAGAATTTGAAATTATTGCGGCCTTCATCTTTTGCTTTATACAGCGCGAGGTCGGCGTTTTTGATCAGCACTTCCGCCGTATTGCTATCCTCAGGCGCCATCGAAATGCCCATGCTGCCGCTAATGGTAATTTCCTGATCGCCGAGCAATACCGGTTTACTCAGTGCCTGCATGATTTTTTCGGCGATGGCCGAAGCGGTCAGCGTGTCCGGCACGTTCGGCAGAATGACGGCGAATTCGTCGCCGCCGAGACGCGCCACGGTATCTGTGAAACGCACGCAGTGTTTCAGGCGTTCGGAAACCACAGTGAGCAGTGAATCGCCGGAATCATGCCCCATCGAATCGTTGACGTGTTTGAAATGATCGAGATCGATCAGAATCAAGGCGACGCCGGCACCGCTGCGCGGAATATTGCTGAGCATGTGTTCGAGGCGATTGCGGAATAAACGACGATTGGCGAGCCCCGTCAGCGTATCGTAAAACGCCATTTGTTCGAGTTGATCGTAGGCTTCCTTGAGCTCGGAAATATCCGATAGCGTGCCGAGAAAACCGATCTGCTGCTGATCGGCATCGAACATCGGCGCGACATCGCCGGTTACCCATTTAAGCGCGCCGTCCGGCAGCATCAGGCAACAATCGAGATTGATATGCGGTGCATTTTTTTGCACTAACAGTTGGAACTGATCGGTGATGCGGCGCTTGTCGTCGGGATGCACCACGTGCAGCCAGTTTTGTTGTAGCAGCGTTTCGCCATCGAGCCCGGAGATAGCCGACATTTCTTCGTTCGAGTAAATACAATTACCGTGGCGATCGAGTTGAAAAATACCAACCTTCGACGATTCGCTGATGAGGCGGAATTTTTCCTCGCTCTCGCGCAGGTGCGCATTTTCGCGCTCGATGACCGACAGCATATGGTTGAACGAATCGACCACTTGTCCCACTTCGTCCTCGCTGAATTTATCGGCGCGAATCGAATAATTGTCGTGCTCCGCTACCAGTGCCGCAGCCTTGCCGAGCATTTTCAGCGGGTGCGAAATATGGCGGGACAGCAGCGTGCCGATCAGCACCGCAATGGCGGCCGCAAAAATGACGACCGGAATCATGATCAGCAGTTTGTGCTGCAGACGGTTGTAGGTTTCATCGAGCGATGCCTGCAGATACAGCACGCCGACAGTGGCATCGTCGAGTACGATTGGCTGCAACACCTCCAGATAGCGCTGGCCGATATTGATTTGTTGTTGCGCGGGAGTTTTCACCTCGGGGCATTCGTGCTCGCCATTGCTGTGAAAAGTGGCGAGCACAACCGGACTGTTGGGCTTTTCCGCGCCGTCCGAATTGGTGGTGCGATAAATACAGCCGAGCGTCACGCTGCTGCGATACTGCAATGCGCTCAAGTTGTTTTGCGCTAATGCCTCATCCTCGAATACCACGGCGGCGCTGCTGCGGTTGGCGATAACGTTGGCGAGCACGCTGAACTCTTCGCGCAAAACCGAGCGCAAGCTGTATTGATCGTACGCGGCGATGGCAGTGATCGCGGCGAGCAGACCAATCAAGCTGGTCGCAAGCGATAACAGGATCAGCTTGCTGCCGATCGACCAGTTATGCAGGCGCATCGACCATTGACGCGGTTTTTTGCTTGGCGCACGCTCGGCGTTCATCTTTTACTGAATCCTATGCGCGATTTCGAGCAGATTGGCGCTGACGCTGAAGCCGGCCGCCTTGGCCCGAGTGAGATTGATATCGAGCTGCACGTTATTGCTGACAGTAACCAGGGTCACCAAGCCGCCGCGGCTGAGAAAATCCTGATCGTCGCTGACGGTTAATATCGGTGGATACGGCGGCGGCGCGTTGAGCAGCTTGGGCTCGGTCGTGTTGTGTTGCGAAATAAACAGCAGCTGACAACCATCGACGGAATCGTGCTCGCCTACATAGCGCACCGCGATTGCGCGGCCGCGGATCTGTCGATCCTGCAATTTTTCGAGATAGGTTTCGAATGGGTTGTAGCCGTATACACACAAGGTGATCGGCATATCTTTGGCCATGTTTTCTTCATCGGGCCAGGTGATGAATTTACTCAGGTTGTACAGATAAGCCGCTTTAATGCGGTACTCGCGTGACAGATCGTCGCTAGCGCCGCGGACAGTCAGCGGGATTATCGCCAGCGTGGACAGCAGAATGCGTGAAATCAGGCCAATTCGCATATCAGCCTCAACGAGAGCAACGGCAACGATACTCGTCGGCGTTGAATCGTGCGGTTTGACAGGTCATCGGGCCCAAGCCGTACGCGAATTGACGGCGCTGGTACTGGATAGCCAGATAATCATTTGGAAAATCTGATTTGTACTGTTGTATCACTTGTAGCATAGCGGCCCGCTTGTTATCGGGTCGTCTCATGTACATCGCAAAGATGGCACTGATCCGATCCATTGGCATAATTCTCTATTCCCCACGGTATTATTGTCATAAGTTAAAGAGATTTCCAGTTTCTGAACGCGATGTAACACCGTAACGCGCGTTCGTTCACAACTGCCAAGCTCTTGCCGAGCGCAGCCGAAAACGTGCACACTCCACTGTATACGAGATGTCAATGGAAGAGACATTTCGATTTACGCAATACGACCGTTTTGGAGTTGATGGATATGTTGAGAAACCAGCAAATGCAGGAGCGCTGGCTGGACAAGGTGTGGATGTATTTGTTCGGCGATAGCGGCGGTCTGATCACCCCGGGCCAGATTCGGCGCGAAGGTCTCGATCGTGCGCGCGTACGCCAGGCCGAGCTGGCCGCCATTGCAGCGACCGAACGCGAACTGGCCGGTTTGCGCAGTGGTCGTAAAGTCGTCGGCTACGGCGGACAGGTGGTCGATGCGATCGCCGTCGGCGATGTGCCGATGTACAGTTTCATCGAGCAGCCCGCTGCCGATGAAGATCAAATCTTCGCGCGACTCACCAGGCCGCAGAATCTGTTCGATGCGGTCGCCAATGATGTCAGTCATCGCGATGTCGAGCGTTCATTGAATATTCGCCGCATAGCATTGCTGGCCGAAGAGGAAATTATCCACAGTTACACGTTGCAGGCGCTCTCCGAGCACGAGGTTGGCGCGCATTGGTTGCAGCGCTGGCGGCAGTGGGCGCAGGACATTCACAACACGGATTTGCAGCGTTTGTGGGCGCGCTTGCTGGCGCGCGAAGTGGCAGCGCCGGGACGCTACAATTTGGCCACGGTGGAAACGCTGGGCGCCATCGGCGAGGGCGATGTCGCCGGCATTGCGTTATTGGCGCGCTATATCTTCGGCGAATTTATTTTCGACGCGCGCGGCCGTTATTTTCAGCCACAACTGCACGATACGTGGTTGGCGAATGCGGAGACGCTCGGATTGCTGCAACCGATCGACACGCATCGGCATGTCAATCTGCACAGTCAATCGGGAGACGAGCAGGAGCCATTGCTGCTGATCAACCATCGGCGTGCATTGCAATTATCGGGATTGAATTCAACCGGCGTATTACTGCCGGTGTTGCGACTGACGGCAATCGGCAAGCAGATATTCCATTTATGCGGCGGTGAAGCCGATATGGCCTATTTGCTCGATCTAGCCGCTTATCTGACCGGACATGGCGTTAAGGTAGCGCTCGGCGAATGGCAGCCGCTGCGCCGTCACTTCGAGAAAAAAATCGATTATTCCTGATACCGATTCGATTTCCGATTTTTAAATTTCTCGACAACATCCTCGATACCGATTTACTTTCCGTGTATAAATCCAGCATCGCGCCCCGACTCGCGACCGCTGCCGGATTGTTTACAACCGCCGAACGGCATCGTATTAAATTTGTTAGTCTGCGCACGCCCACTTTTACTTTCAATATTGCAGTCAACTACGTCAGTAATCGTATCGGAGAAATAAAGCATGAAAATCTGTCTGACGGTTACCTCCGATTACGGCCGTTTGTACGGCCATGATCTTTCGAAAATTATCGATGTCGCGAAAATGGCGGATGCCGCCGGCATTTATCAGCTCGATTTTGCCGAGCATTTGTTGATGGGCGACGGCAAGGGTTATCCGAACGGTAAATATCCATTGCCACTCGATGAGCCGTGGCCCGAGCCGATGCTGGCGTTGGCCGCCGTTGCGGCGGTGACAAATAAAATTCGTTTGACCACCGGCATTCTGATTGCGGCTTTGCGTCCGCCGGCGTTATTGGCGAAACAATTGGCCACACTCGATTCGCTGTCAAAAGGACGCGTCGATATCGGCATCGGCGTCGGTTGGCAGCAGCAGGAATTCGATGCGTGCGGTATTCCATTCGAAGGGCGCGGACAGCGGCTCGACGATACGATGCGCGCGTGCAAAGCATTGTGGAGTGGAAAATATTGTTCGTTCGCATCGCCGACATTTAATTTCAGCGATGTGATCGCGGTGCCGCCGCCGGTGCAAAAAGAAATGCCGATCTGGTGGGCGGGGCCGGTTACGCAGAAAACGGCGGATCGCATCGCCGAAATGGGCATCGGCTGGATTCCGCTGTTTTTGCCTGACGATAAATTGAAAGAGGGCATCGATCTGATTCGCGCGACAATGAAAAAATACGGACGCGATCCGAACACGTTGCTAGTGCGCCATCAAATACAGGGCGCGTTCGGCGCCAACGGCAAACTCGATCTCGATAAAACATTCACGAAGGCCGACTATTATCATTCGATCGGCGTGACGGTTTTCGGTATCGGCGTCGGCTGGAGTGTGGCGAGCGTCGAGCATGTGCCGGAATTGATCGCGGGACTCGGTAACTACAGCAAATAAATATTCGCAAATAAAAAAGCCCGCTTCCACGCGGGCTCTTTTACGTTCTGAAAAATTACTGCCGATCGACAAACGGCACGTGGTCTTCGCCGAAAATATCGCGGCTGATAATCAGCTTCATGATTTCCGAGGAGCCGGCGTAAATGCGTGAAATACGCGCGTCGCGATACATGCGCGAAATCGGATATTCGTCCATATAGCCGGCGCCGCCGTGCAATTGCAAACATTCGTCGACGACGCGGCATTGCACTTCGCTCGAAAACAATTTCACTTTGGCTGCATCGACCGCGCTCAATTCGCCGCGGTTGTGTACCGCGACGCACTGATCGAGATACACCTGCGCATGATCGAGCTCGGTGCGCATTTCCGCCATTTTGAATTGCGTATTTTGAAAATCGGCGATGCGTTTGCCGAACGCCTTGCGCTGTTTGACGAAATCGACGGTGATATCGAATGCCTTCTGCGCGCTGCCGAGGTAGCCGACCGCCCCGATCAAACGCTCCTCGGCGAGGCCTTCCATCATGTAATAAAAACCGCGCTTGGCATCGCCGAGCACATTTATTTTCGGCACTTTGACATTGTTGAAAAATAATTCGGCAGTGTCTTGCGCCGGTTGTCCGAGTTTGCTCAGATTGCGGCCGCGCTCGAAACCGGGCATGCCGCGTTCGACTAAAAACAGGCCGATCGCGCGGCCGTTTTCCGCATCGCTTTTTGCCGCGACGATGACGATATCGGCGTTGATGCCGTTTGAAATGTACGTTTTCGAACCGTTCAGCAGCCAATGATCGCCCATGTCTTTCGCGGTGGTGCGAATGCCGGCGAGATCGGAACCGGCGTCGGGTTCGGTCATGCCGATCGCGAGGATGTGTTCGCCGCTGACGCATTTCGGCAGAAAACGCTGGCATTGTTCTTTGCTGCCGAAGCGCGAAATGTACGGGCCGCACAGGCGACTGTGCAGCGAGTTGTACCATTCGAAGCACAGCGCGTAGCACGTCTCTTCGATAATGATCTGTTCGAAACGAAAATCGTTGAGGCCGGCGCCGCCGTATTCTTCATCGGGCCATAACATGAGGAAGCCTTGATCGCCGGCTTTGCGAAACAGATTGCGATCGACGATGCCTTCTTCGCGCCAGCGCTCCATATTCGGCACGGCTTCCTTGTGCAGAAATTTGCGGTAGGCGTCGCGAAATGCGTGATGATCCTCGGTAAAGTCGCGCTTTAACATCAGTCATTACCTTTAACGATGAGGCTGCGATAGCGGCTTCGGCCATATCCGAAGCTAGATCGCACCCATAGGGAAAGTGCGCAGTATAAACGGTTGAAATTGCCGAGACAAAGTTATCACGGCTACTATATGCGCAAGGGTCGATTGTGCACGCAGGGCGATCGAGAAAGCTAAGCCTGAGCGCCCATTCACAGGGAGACGTTATGGCCGTAAAAAATTTTACGCATAAACCGAAGAATACATTTGGCGTGACGGTCGAGTCGACCGTTCAATACGATTGTCTCAATAAACCCGCCATTGTCGGCAACAGAATGGTCGGCTTCACGCGGTTCGGTTTTATTATCAGTTACGAAGATAAAATCGATGCGTTCGTGCATCGCGCAAAATTATTGCCGTGCGCGCAGGACGATTGCGCGCGGGCGGTTAAATACGAATTTGAAATTAAGTATTTCGTGGCGTGCGAAATCGGTATCGGCATCAACATCGGTAAACTCGGAACCGGCACCTTTGGCTTTCCGATACGCTCGGTCGAGGAAATCGCCAGTTTTTCCACCGGGTGCGAATGTTGCGATGGCGAGCTCGAACAGCAGCGCAACTTTCAATTGTTATTGCAGCCGCGCGAGAGCGAATACCAGCGCAACAATGCACTGCCGTTGTTGCTGGCGCTGGCGGCGGTCACAGGTGCGGCGGCAATGGCGATCAATCATTTCAGCGATCCCGGCAAGGGCGCAGAAACTTTTGTGGGTTTATTGCTTGCCGCAGTGGCTGCTTCTGGAGTTGTGACATGGGTACGCTATCGAAAATTAATCGGCGCCAAAAACAAAAGTTACGAACATCTGGATAAATAAATCCCCGCATGCGCACGCGGGGATTTATCGGCTAAAGATTATTAGCGCATCGTGAAGCGTCCCGCCATCAGCGGCAGATCGATAAAAGTTTTGATACCCGGATCGGCGGCACACACATACGAAATCGCGTTCACCGCATGCATTGCCGTGCAGATCATCGCCGGTTCGGTATGCGCTTGCGCCGGAGCACTTTCTTTAAACGAGCTGGCTTGTTCGAATTTGCAACGCAATGAAGGTTCGCCTTCGATCGTCACGCTCCAGTGCGTATGATCGCCTTTATCGGACGGAGTCGGCCAACCCGGACCGTTGTCGTAAGTCGCGAGCCAGGTGAGCAGAATTTCGATCATCGGTTTGCCGCCGACAATACCGGAAAAAAGAACTTTGATGCCGCCGATCGTGCCGGGCGGAATGGCGCCCGATGCGATCGTGGTGCCACTTTTGGTGATACCGTACTCGACAGTTTGCTCGATGCGATCGAGTGCGACGCCGAGACCGTCCGCGACCATTGCAATCGATTGATGGAAAAACTGCATCGCCAAATCGAAATTCGGATGTTTGTTCGCTTGCACATCGTCGAGCTTGCGGCCGAAACCGAGCAGTGCGTGATTCAGTTCGGGCGAGTTGTAAGTCGCGTAATCGGCAAATTCGCGCACCATGATGTGCTCGATACGACGATTCAATACCGACATAGTTAATGGCAGTACTTCGCCACTGAAGCCGGGATTAATACCGGTGCCGTGCACCGATGTGCCGCCTTTTTTGCAAGCGGCTTCGAGTTTATTCACGAGTTCGGGGCCGAAAAATTTCGGATATAAAAGTCCCGAAGTGGTGACAACATTTTTGCCGGATTCAAGAATGCGGCAGATCAAATCGACATCGGGCCACAGCGCGACGAACAACACGCAATCGGCTGGCATCGCGATCATCGCTGCAACGTCGTCGGTGGCTTTAATACCGATCGGCGCGATACCGGCGAGCTCACCGGCGTCTTTGCCGACTTTGTCTTTGCTATGCACGACGAGGCCGACCAATTCGAGTTGCGGATGACCGACAAACGCTTTAATCGATTGCTGGCCGACACCGCCGGTGGCGTATTGGATGACTCGAATTTTTTTCATCGCAAGTTTTCTCCAAGTTTTTTCGCGCCGAAATACAATCTGAAAACAAATAAGAGTGGAACGATGCCCCACGGAATGTTGTAACCGATCACCGGCATTAACGCCGCGTGATATTTTTCCGCGGTCATGACTTCCCAGGTGATGTACAAAATCATCGCGTAGATCAAGCCGCCGCAAACAACGTACGCGATGGTGCGATATAGCGGTGTGTCGGCCTTACCGACCCACAGTGCATATACCGAATACACGTAGAACGGACTCAATAAAAACGAATCGAAACCGATCATCAGCGCCATCCACAGCGGCATATCGAAATACACTGGATCGTATCTTGCGTAGTCGATCCAGAGATTGGCGATCGTCGCGTTGGTGCAAGTGTTGTTGTGCAATCCATCCCAACCGCAATAAATATAAAACAGCGGTTCGTGAATGAACGCCACCAAAATAAATAACACGAAACAAACGAGAAAAAATTTATCCCAGCCCGGATAGGGTGATTGCGCGAGTTTGTTCATTACGCCAATTGCCGGCAATGCGGCAGCGCGAGATCGCCGCTGGTCAGTAAGCCCCCTCTTGTTTTCTTTATATCGAGAGGCGCTTCGCACAGCGGAATCAAACTATTTACCGCCGCCATCGCAGTGGCCAATCCCGACGGGTTGTAATCGGGCACAAAACTGAGAGCTCTGTCAGTGAATGCTCTTTCCGTAAAAGTAAGGCGCGGTTCGAAAGTACAGCGCAGCGACGGCGAACCTTCGATCGTCACTTGCCATTGCGTGTCGTTATCGATTTCACCGCTGCGCGGCCAGCCCGGTTCCAGATCGAACGCGGTGATCCAGAATGTTTCCTGCACGATGCGCTCTTTGCCATCGGCGATGCCGACCCAGCGCCAGCGCTGACCGGCAATCGTATTCTGCGGAATATGTCCGGCCTTGATGTCGTACGCGTGTTTCGAGAAAACAAAATCGCGCGATTCGGTAATTTCATCGAGTTGTAATTCGAGTCCGTGTGCCAGTGCCGCAATCGATTGCTGAAAAAATTCGCGCATCACGCCGAGGTCGAGCAATTTGCCGGCTTGAATATCGGCCTGCGAAAAACCAAAACCCATCACATTTAAAATGTGCGGCGCCGGATATTTCGAGCAATCGGCATATTCGCGAATATGAATTTGTTCGATGCGACGACACAGCGCCGACATCGTCAGCGGCAGAATTTCATCCACCCAGCCCGGATTGATACCACTGACATAAAACGAACTGTTGCCCTGTTCGCACGCATGTTGCAGGTGCTGCGCATTTTCCTGCGAATGCCACGCCGGGTAAATTTGTCCCGCGGTGGTGACGACGTTTTTTCCCGAAGCGAGCAGCGCGGAAATTTGTTCGATATCCGGCAGCAGCAGCATGTAACACACGGCATCGGCTTGCAGTTTGACGATCTGCTGAAAATCGTTGGTCGCGGTTACAGAAGTTTGCACATCGGATAAACCGGCGAGGTCGGCTGCGTTGCGACCGACGCTATCGGCGCTGTGCACCAGCAGGCCGACCAATTCCAATGCTTTATTCGTCAGAATTGCCTGCAGCGCTTGCTTGCCGGCAATACCGGTACCGCAATGAATAATTCGAAGTCTGCTCATAGAATTTATTTCCGGACGTTCGATTGGGCCCGGATATTAGCGCAAATACATTATGAGTAAAATGTTTTTTTGCCGCATATCGGCTCATCGGGAGCGTGGTATTTATTGGGCTAAACGCGCAAAAAAAGCGCTTTTTCCTGCGCAATATTTTGCCTGTATAGGCGACGGCTAACACGCCGACATTGCGGAATCGTAATGTCGTGGCTCCCGCTCAAAACATTGCCTGCAAAATGTAAATCGGGTAGGCTAGCCGGCGGCCCAATCTGGGGCGTTACCTTTCGATATACGGTGTAATACCGCGTATCAGTGCAATGCGATCGCGTGGCAATAAAGTATAAATTGCCGATGGATTCTTGAAACAGGATCAATAATAAATCTGCAGGCGCTTTCGTTATCGCGGCGAATATATTGCGCAGAATTATATGTTGCCAAAAGTCCTGTGCCCGATCGCATGCTGTGCAGTCTCTCAATGATTTTCCGGGTGGAGTGGTCCGATGAAATTGGCGCGTGTCGTTTGTTTTCTGTTGTCGCTATTTGCCGTGGATTTTGCCGGCGCCGAATCCGCCGCATTGGGAGGTCCGAACGAATGGCCTTATGTGGGCGGTTCGATTGGCGGTCAGCGTTTTTCCGCATTGACCTCGATCAATAAAAACAACGTCAAACAATTGCACGTGGCGTGGACTTATCATCACGGCGATTTTTCAACCGGCGATAAAGAACACGGCGCCACCGCGTTTCAAGTGACGCCGATTGTTATCGATGGCACCATGTATTTTTGCACTCCGTACAATCGCGTGATTGCACTCGATGCTGAAACCGGCCATGAAAAATGGACGTTCGATCCGAAAACCAATTTGAATGGTGTTTACACTCCGACCTGCCGCGGCGTCACTTACTATCGTGACAATCAAGCGGGCTATCGTGACAATCAAATGGGGCGCGATGCGCAAGCCGCTGCCGGACAGGTTTGTAAAGATCGTATTTTCGTTAATACAGTCGATGCGCGTTTGCTTTCGATCGATGCAAAAACCGGTAAAGCCTGTGCCGATTTCGGCAAAGGCGGCGCGGTCAATCTGCTCGATGGTCTCGGTAAAGTCGAACTCGGCGAATACTATCCAACATCGCCGCCGCTGGTGATTAACAATGTCGTATTGACCGGTGCGTTTATTAAAGACGGTCAGCGCATCGATGCACCCGGCGGTGCGGTGCGCGCCTACGATGCGCGCACTGGCGAACTGAAATGGGTGTTCGATCCGGTGCCACCCGGCATGCCGGCAGTGACTGCGGAACAGCTGAAACAGGGTGCCACGTTGACGCACGGCACGCCGAATGTGTGGGGTTTGATGTCTGCCGATCCGGCCCGCAATCTTGTGTTTCTGCCGACCGGTAATCCCGCGCCCGATCATTATCGCGGCAAAGAGCGCGGTGACATGGATTATTACGGCAGTTCGACGGTCGCATTGGATGCCGATACCGGCGCCGTGCGCTGGCATTTTCAAACCGTGCATCACGATCTGTGGGATTACGATGTCGCCGCACAGCCGGTCACTTATCAAATCGGTGATACGCCGGCGCTCGTGCAGGCCACCAAAGTTGGCAATATTTTTTTGTTGAATCGCGAAACCGGCGCGCCGTTATTTCCGGTCGAAGAGCGTCCGGTGCCAAAATCCGATGTGCCCGGCGAGCGCAATTCGCCGACGCAACCGATTCCTACCATGCCTGCTCCCGTGCATCCGCAAACGATTGCGCGCGATGACCTGTGGGGATTGACGCCGTGGGATAAACACAAATGCCAGGAGCAATTCGATACGCTCGAATACCGCGGTTTATTCACGCCGCCTTCGTTCAAGGGTACGCTGGAATATCCGGGGTTGGGCGGCGGTGTGAACTGGGCATCGGTATCGATCGATCCGATCAAGAATCGAATGGTGCTCAACATGCAGGTGGTGCCATTCATTATTAAATTGGCGCCGCGTCCGAAAGACGGTGCCGCCTCCGAAGGCGGCGATCTGGTCGGCATCAATCCGCAATTGGGCACTCCGTACATTGCGCAGCGCGGCGTTTATCTCTCACCGCTTAAAACACCGTGCGTGCCGCCGCCGTGGGGCAAAATTATTGCTATCGATCTTAAAACCGGCGCGCGTCTGTGGGAAAAACCACTCGGCAATTTAAATGGTTTAGCGCCGCCGGTGATCGGCAAAATGTTGAACTGGGGCACGCCGAATTCGGGCGGCTCGATGCAAACGGCAGGCGGTTTAGTATTTATTGCGGCTACGATGGATAAATATTTTCGCGCATTCGATGCCGATAACGGCGAAGAGTTATGGCATTACGAATTGCCATTTGCCGGCAACGCGACGCCGATGACCTATCAGGTTAAAAACGACGGCAAGCAATTCGTGGTAATCGCAGCCGGCGGTCACGGTCCGCTCGGCACCGCGCCAGGCGATGCGATAGTCGCGTTTACGCTGGGCGAATAAAAAGTAATTTCATTTTAATGTGCGGTACAGGTGATCGTTGTTCGCCAGCGCCGATGCGAATAACGGATCGAGCCATTTTTGCAACGAGTAGCGCAAGCATATGAGTCAATCGCAAATTAATTGGGATCACACCGTCGATATTCTTGTCGTCGGCTCCGGAGCCGGCGCACTGACCGCGGCATTGCGCGCCGCGCATACCGGCGCGAAAGTGTTGGTTATCGAAAAGAGCCGTTATTACGGCGGTACTTCGGCGACCTCGGGCGGCGGTCTGTGGATTCCTTGCAACCATTTAATGCCCGCGGTAAATATCGAGGACAATCGCGAGGACGCGCTGCAATATTTACTCGCGCTAACCGGTTCAGATGTGCCGCGCGAAAATGTCGAAGCATTCGTCACCAACGGCCGTCGCATGCTCGAATGGCTGTGCGGCAACAGCGATGTCGAATACATGGCGATGGAACATTACTCCGACTATTACCAGCAATTGCCCGGCGCGCGTCCCGGTGGGCGTTCGATCGATCCGCTGCCGTACGATGCGCGCGAGCTCGGCGATGATTTTTTAAATATGCAGGAATCGCATCGCCAGACACGGGTGCTCGGCTTAATGGGCTACAGCAATATCGAAGGGGCAATCCTGCTGAGTAAATCGCCGGGCTGGTTCAAGCTGGTGATGAAACTCGCGTTCGAATATTTTGCCGATATTCCATGGCGGTTTAAATCGATGCGCTCGCGGCGTTTGACGATGGGCAACGCGTTGATTGGCCGTCTGCGCAAATCGCTGAAAAAATTCGATGTGCCGATCTGGCTGCAGTGTCCGGCGCAGCAGTTGATTGTTGAAAATGGCGCGGTGGTCGGCGTCAAAGCGCTGCGTAACGGCACACCGATTCAAATTCGCGCGCAGCGCGGCGTGATTCTCGGTAGCGGCGGTTTCGAGCACAGCCAAGCGCTGCGCGAACGTTATTTGCCGTCGCCGACCAGCGCGACCTGGTCCGCCGCGAGTCCTTATAACACCGGCGATATGCTGGTGGCTGGGCAGGCGATCGGCGCAGCGACATCGTTGCTCGATGAAGCGTGGTGGGGGCCGAGCATTGTCGTGGAGGGCGAGGATCGCGCACGCGCGCTGTTCACCGAGCGTTCGATGCCGGGGGCGATTCTGGTCAATCAATTCGGCAAACGTTTCGTCAACGAATCGGTTGCGTACACCACCGCCGTGCAGGCTATGTACGAGCCCGGCAATCTGCCGACGTATCTGATTTTCGATAGCCGTTACAAACGCGATTATCCATTTGGACCGCTGTTGCCCGGTGGTATGCATTTGAATTGGCTGCAGCCCGGCCATATTCGCACACAGTTGTTGAAAAGCGCCGACAGCTTGGACGATCTTGCGGAGCTGCTGAATATTCCGGCGCGCGGACTGGCTGATACCGTGCAGCAATTCAATCAATTCGCCCAGACCGGCAAAGACGAGCATTATCGACGCGGCGAAAATAGTTACGATCTGATTTATGGCGATGTGCGCATCAAGCCCAATCCGTGTCTCGCACCGCTGGTTGAAGCGCCGTTCTATGCGATCGAAGTTTATCCCGGAGATATCGGCACCAAGGGCGGCCTGCTAACCAATCCGAATGCGCAGGTGGTCGATCAAAGCGGCAATGCGATTCCCGGTTTGTACGCAATCGGCAACTGTTCGGCGTCGGTTATGGGCCGCTATTATCCCGGTGCCGGAGCAACGCTGGGTCCGGCGATGACGTTTGGTTTTCTAGCCGCCGAACACGCTTGCGGTTCCGCATCTTAATTCACAACTCAGTACTGCGCGCCAATGTGAATGGCGCGCCTCGCGCTCCTTTTCCAAAAGTATCGCCGCAATCTGGCCAACTTCGCGCTCGCTCTAGTATTCTGCAAATATTCCGGGGAGTGTGAGATGACCGACGAAAAACCTGTGCTCGGCCGCCAGGCTATGAAAACGAAAATCGCGCGCGAGAAAATCATCGGCGCGGCAATTTCTCTGATTCGCAACGGCGGTTTCGCGGCGGCCAGTTCCAGCAAAATTGCGCAGCAAGCCGGTTTTACCTGGGGTGCTGCGCAACATCACTTCGGCTCGAAAGAAGAAATTCTCGATGCGGTATTAGATTTATCGCACGCCGAATACACGCGCCTGATGGATGGCGCGCACTTGCGCATTGGCTCGCGGCGCGAACGCATTGAAGCTTTTATCGATTTGATGTGGAAGCACTATCAAAGCGATGTTTATCTTGCCGCGCTGGAGATTCTGCTCGCTGCGCGCGGTCGTCAAGTGAGCGTGCAATCGATTATTACGGAGCGCCAATCGCGCGGCCACGTCAAAACGATGCGTGAAATTTTTCCCGACATCAAACTCACCGATCGCCAAGTGCTGGACACGCTCGAGTTCGTGCACTGCTTTTTGACTGGCCTTACCGTCGAAAGCGTATTCGAAGCGAAAACCAACAACACGCCGCAATTTTTGCAGCGCATCAAAACAATGCTCGACGCAATGCTGAACGGAAAGTAAACGCGGCGTGCGCCTATAAGCATCCTTGCTTTCGCAGCGCTTATAAACCCAGGTCAGCAACGATGCGCCCTAGCGCCATATGCATTTTTGAACCTTTCGGATAACCGACGTACTGGGTAAGAAAAACGACAACAGTTTCCAGTTGCTCTTTCGTCAATTCGCCGCGTTTCAGCGCAGAGCGCGCTTGAATTGTAAAGGTATTTTCCTCACCCTGTGCGGCTATTGCGCCGAGCAGCAGAAGACGGCGGTCGCGAATCGACAGCGTTTCATCTGCCCATAATGTGCCGAATAACGTCTCGAGCATGAAGTCGGTAAATTTGTTTGCACCTTTTTCCGGCAATGGCGGCAGATCGCCACAATAAACGGTGTTGAACATTTCGATGCCTTTTTCGCGGTCGTACGGTTTGCTCATTTTTGTTGCCTCTTCGCTGGTTTGGTTAATTGTAATGAATATGCTCCGACGAGTCATAACAACTTAAGCCGGTGAGGAAAGCCACTATTGCTTGGGTGCGCTTCGCTAGCGTTAAGAAAAATTAATTTTACACGGGTGACGACTGTGCCGTTTTGTTTATAATCGACGCAACGCAGTTGCCGTGAATTTCCGCCTCTGCTTGGGTATATTGCAGCATTAAGCAGCGCGATCGAAAAGTCGCGCCGTATCAGACCTAGAAGACTTTTTTCATAAGGAGAAAAATCATGTCGTCAATTGAAGAAGTCACCTCCACCCTCGCGCAGAAATTGGCAACCGCTAAACCGTTTGGCAAGAAGATCAAGTTTTCGCTCGACGGCAACACTGTGTTTTTGGACGGTACCACCAATCCACCGGCCGTTTCGAATGAAGACAATCCCAGTGATGTCACCATCACCGCAACGCTTGAAGACTTCGTAAAAATCATGAACAAACAACTGAATGCGCAAATGGCATTTATGTCGGGCAAATTGAAATTGCAGGGCGACATGATGGCCGCGATGGCGCTGGGCAGCCTTTTCTAAGCGGATAATTAATTATCCAAAATAAAAATGGGGCGTTAAGCCCCATTTTTATTGCGTCGATTTTTATTCAATTAAAACAGTTACCGATTACGCTCGATGAACTGGAGCGCAATCGGTGTTATCAAGCAGCCGATTTATTTTGCGCGGCGAGAACCGTGGCTTTATTGTCGCGCAAATCTTCCACTGTCCAGTTTTGGTTGTGGTTATTGAAGCTTGCGTTGTTCACCTGCGTGCGATCGGTATAAAACTGCGTATACCAACGGCGCAGTTGTGCTACCGGACCATCGCCTGCGCACAATACCGGCTCTGGGCGATACAATTTACGTTCCCAGATAAATACGTCTTCGGCGAATGCATCGAATGAGTCTTTGCAATAACGCTCGGCGGCCTGCTCGATAATTTCCGGCGTGAAATGCGCGCCGTTTGCACGCACGATTACGCCAAACCAATAATCGAGCGTGCCTTCATCGATTGGGCACCAAGCGGTCAGGATGAGGCTGTCGAATTGCTTGCTGTCCTGCGATTGCCAGGTGTATTGATAAGAAGGACCGTGGCTGATACTGCGCACGTACAGTTTGTCGTCTTGGACGTCTTTCGCCAGACGGGTATGCGTGCCCCAAGTCAATTCGCCGCACATATGGCCATTCCATACCGGCAGCCATTGGTCGACTTTGAAGCCGTGAATCGGCAGCAAATGGCCTTTATCGACCACGTTTTCCATAACTTCGCGCGCATGGGTTTTAATCGTGATTTTGAAGCGGTGCCAGCCCTTGGTCCAGCCGTTGTCATCCGCTGCAGACTTCGGCAGAAATTCTTGCAAAGCGGGAATGTCGTACTCGGGCTCGCCGTGCTCGGGGTCGTACCATATCATGACGGTATCGTTGATTTCATGGGTGGGAAACGCGCGCGTTTTTGCGCGTGGCGGAATTTTGTCGCAGTAGGGGATTTCGACGCACTGGCCCTGACCGTCGAAGCGCCAATGGTGGAATGGACACTGCAATGAGGTACCGATGACCGTACCGGCGGAAAGATCGGCGCCAAGGTGTGGACAAAACGCCTCCACACAGCGGACTTTGCCGTCTTCGCCGCGAAACAGCGCGAGGCGTTGGCCGAAATAATCGCGCGCCACCGGTTTGCCGGTTTCGAATTCGTCGCTCCAACCTACCATGTGCCAGCCGCGCGCGAAACGCGGTGAACCATCGGCAAGACGGGGTACTGTTAACAGGTTGCGCTGGATTGTCGCCGCGCTGCTTTTCATTAAGTTGTCGCTCATCGCTCTAAGCTCCAGTGATAATTGATGGCTAGGGTATCAAATTTAATTGAGGCAGATCATAGCGCCCAAAAACATTTCATGCAAATTGTTTTTTGTGCTTGTAATTGCCATCCTTAGCGAAAACAGTTAGCATTAAAAAATACATATAATGTAATAAGTTACGACGAATTTATAATCTTAAATAATTTCTATTACGCTGACGCATTAATTCAGGATTGATACAAAAGACCTTGCGAATAAATGTCTTGCAGATAAAACTGCCGACGCTACCTTACGCAGTAAGATTGATAGCACAAAAAAATGGTGGGGAGGTGCGCACGATGGCGCGTTGGTACGATCGATTTCTAATACTGTTGTTTGCATTCGCCACCTTTATTGCACTGTTTTATGAGCCGGCGTTTCTGTACTTCGTCGATTGCGGTTGGCACGGCCTCAGTCTGGGCGCCGATGGACCATGCGCGCAGACTTGGGTCGGACGGGCTTGGCTCGGTTACTTGCAAACCGAACCGATATACGCCAACGCACCGCGCTGGATTCAATTGGTCAATGAGTTTGACGTATTTCTGTTCGGATGGTTTTACGTGCTTTCGCTGATCATTTTTATCCGTGCGCAAGCGCACCTTGGTTGGTACCGGAACCTGGCCACTTTTATGGCGGGAATGATGACCTATTCGATGATCCTTTATCTGACCTGGCAAATTCTCAGCATCGATGAAACGCACGCCGACTTGACGGCGGTCATTATCGGCAATGGTTTATGGCTGTTTATTTTTACTGCGTTGATGGTCCGACTTTATCTGGTTCGGGATGTGCGCATCGCGCACGGTTGAGGCGGTTAATTCACGCCGATTTTTTCTTAGACGAGTGGAGATTTTCTCATGAGCTTTTCCGGAAAAGTTGTGTTGATTACCGGTGCCGGCCAAGGCATCGGTGAGGGGTACGCTAAAGGTATGTCGGCGCGCGGCTGCAAAGTTGCGGTGGCCGATGTCAACGAAGCGCAGGGCGCACGCGTGGTGCAGGAAATCAAGCAGGCGGGCGGTACCGCCCTGTTCGTGAAAGTCGATGTCTCGAACGAGGAATCGGCGAAAGCGGCGACAGCGGCCGTTGCCAAAGAGTGGGGCGGTATCGACTACCTTGTCAATAACGCGGCGCTGTTCGGCAATCTGGAATTCAATCCGTTGCTCACGGTCGATCTGGCTTATTTGAATAAAGTAATCAGCGTGAACATGCTTGGCTCCGTCGTTATGTCGCGCGCCGCAATGCCTTATATGAAGAGCGGCGGTGCGATTGTCAACCAATCGTCCACTGCAGCATGGATGAGCATGGATTATTATTCCTTCACGAAACTGGCTACCAACGGCATCACCTGTGTGCTGGCGCGTGAATTGGGACCGAAAGGCATACGCGTCAATGCGATCGCCCCGGGACCGACCGACACCAAAGCGTTGCGCGATAAAGTGCCCGAAGAATATATTCAGCAAATGGTGGCGGCTTTACCGATCGCGCGGCTGGGCACGCCGGACGATTTGTGCAAGGCGCTGGCATTCCTGTTATCGGAAGATGCAGGATGGGTGACCGGTGTAATTCTGAACGTCGATGGTGGCCACGTCATGCGCGTGTGATCGCTTGTTTAAAAAAGGGCGCGCAATGCGCCCTTTTTTTATACGATAGTGCCTGTTTTTTCAGACGACTTTTTTTGGACAACATTGCGCGTTTCGGAGTTGGAAATGAATTTGCCTTTATTGAATCTCAAAGATCCCGCGTTCTGGCAAAACTGTTTTCCCATTCTGAATCAGCTGCGCGAGCAGACGCGCGTGGCGATTACTGAAGACGGCGTAAAAGTTGTTTTGCGTCACGCCGATGTGCAAGAGCTGCTGACATCGGGCAAGTTTCTCAACGAAGGCATTTCACTGCTCACACGACGTGGTTTCAAACCGGGCGATGCGCTGTATGAGTACCGCCAGCTCGCGCTCGGTGCCTTGAGCGGCGACAATCATCGCCGCTTTCGCATGCTGGTCGGACGCGCGCTCACCGAGGAACATGTCGAGCTGATTCGTCCGATTGCAACCCGGCATATGCAGAGGTTGTTGCCGCCATTGCTCAATCGCAGAATCGATGCGATTCCAACATTGACGCAGCCGCTGCTGCTCGAAATCATTGGCGAATTTCTCGGCATCGATGCCGAGGATAGGCAGACTGTCGATAACCTCGTGCGCGAAGGCCAGGCCAAAGCGTTTGGACGCGAAGTCACGCAGGGGATTCGCGATAACGTCAACGCGATTTTTACCGAATTGATGCGTTTCATCACGCAGCAGATCGAAGGCCGTAAGCTGTCGCCAAAAAACGATGTACTGACGCGCCTGCTCAGCGCCGAGGTTGAAAATCAAACGCTGACGCAGCAGGAGATCATCGTATTTTTTCTGAATTTATTTATTGGCGCCGGCGAATCCACCGGCAGCGCGATGGTCACCGGTTTATGGCTGCTGGCCAAAGATCCCGCGCTGTTTTTTCAATTGAAAAATAATCCTGCACTGATAACCCGTTTTGTCGAGGAGGATTTACGGCTGTATCCGCCCAATACGCTGCTCGCCAACAAGGTGGCGAAAGACGATATGGAATTTTGCGGCGTACCTTTCGCGAAAGGCGAAATTGTGATGGTGCCGTTGCCGTCGCCCAATCGCGATCCGCGCGTATTTCCGCAGCCCGACAGCGTCGATCTGCAAAGCAAGCAGCAGCGGCATTTTGCGTTGAGTCTGGGCACGCACTTCTGTTTGGGTCAAGCGCTGGCGCGCGCGCAGCTGCATCAATTTTTTACGAATCTATGCCGTTCGCTCGATTCGATCGAGCTGTGCGATTCCCAAATTAAATGGGAGCCCTATGCGGCGGTGACGAATATCAAAGAGTTGCAGGTCAAACTGAACGCGGCGTAATTGCCGGATTACAAGCGTCCGCCGGCGAACTGCTTGCGGAATTTATTGGGCGAAGTACCGAGGTGCCGGCGAAATAATTTATAAAACGCGCCGATATCGTCATAACCGATGTTGTAACAAATTTCCTCGACGCTGCGATTGGTAAACATCAGCAAATTTTGACTCGTTTGCAAGCGCGCATGGTGAACGAAATCCAGCGGCGTCATGCCGGTTGCTTCCTTGAAGCGGCGATTGAACGTGCGCCGCGACAACGATAAATGCTCACAGCAACGATTCAGCAAATCATGCTCGTCGATGTGCTCGCTGAGCCATTGCTGCGCTTTGGTCGTGACGGGATCGAGCAACGCGGTTGTTACTGCAGGCGCATCGATCAAATGTTCCCAGTGCAACGCATAAGTATTCGCAGCCATCTGCGCGGTTTCCGTGCCCCAATGTTCGCCGATAACGGTGAGCAGCAATTCCTGCCAGGGCATGTCGCCCGACAACAATAATTTTTCGCTGCGCACGCAATTGGTATCGCGCCGCAAATAGATATTCGGATAACGCGCCGCAAAATAATCGGCGTGCTGCGAATAGGTCACCGCTTCCTTGCCATCGAGCAGACCGGCTTCGGCGAGCAGAAATGAACCGGTGCCGACGCTGGTAATCAGCGCGCCGCGTTCGGCGCTGCGACGCAGCCATTGCAGTAGCGGTTTGTATTGCGCGGCGGTCCACGGCCGCGCGATTTCGAGCGCGGGTATGAATACCCAATCGACCGGCACCGATAAGCGCGAATCCAGAAATTCGATAAAACCAAAGCGGCGCATAAACGCGGATTCGGGCTCGCTGCTGACGGCGAACAGCTGACTGTCATTGACGCCAACATGCTGCATACGCGCGCAAAAATCGATAACTTCGTAAGCGGTGGCAACGACTGAAATAATCGATTCGCGGGTGACAGCAAGCGCAACACGCATAATCGTCTCTGCCTGTCTCTATGCCGTTTAGGCGCGGCCAGAACGGCCACTAGTTGGCGTATTTGCCTATTAGAATATGGCTGAAGCGGCCGTAATATGCCCTAATCATCTGCGCAAGACAATCAATAACGGCGCAACATAATCACTGATAACACGTCACAATCGATAAAAAATGTCACACAGCCCGGAGGCAATCATGGCATACCGCGTTATTCAATGGGGAACCGGCACGGTCGGCAAGCATACATTGCGCGCCGTGATCGACCACCCGCAACTGGAACTGGTTGGCGTCAAGGTGTACAGCGAAAGCAAAGCGGGCCTCGATGCGGGCGACATCGTCGGCTTGCCGAAGACCGGCATCAAAGCGGTTGTCGATATCAACGAGCTGCCGCTGCGCAATGCCGATTGCGTTCTCTATATTCCGATGCTGCCGAATTACGATGAAATCGCGCAGCTGTTGCGCGCAGGCGTTAGCGTAATCACCACCGCCGCGAACATGTATCCGAAAACGTACGGTCACGAGGTATTCGACAAAATTCAAAATGCCTGCCTCGAAGGCAAAAGTGTTTTTCACGGCTCGGGAATCAATCCTGCCTTCATGAGCGATGTGCTGCCGCTCACATTGTCGGGATTGAGTTTGCGCGCGAAACAAATCATCGTGCAGGAAGTTTCGGATGTGCGACTTTATACCGCCGAAGCACCGGGCATCATGATGGATAACATCGGTTTCGGTAAATCGCCGGAAGAGGCACTGCAGCCGAATAATCCGTTCATCGCATGGATGAGCGCGTATTTTCGCGAATCGATGGAAATGATCGCCGACCATCTCGGCGTGACGCTGGAAAAAGTCGTCGACAATCATCAAGTCGCGATTGCAAAAACGCGCGTCGTTATTTCCAAGGATCGTGTTATCGAAGCGGGCACCGTCGGCTGTCGGCGCTTCGAATGGCAGGGCATTGTCAACGGCAAGCCTGCGATTATTTTGCGCACGTACTGGAAAACGACGATGGATATCGAGCCGATGTGGCCGATCGGCTCCGAAAAAGAAGTCGAATGGACCATCACTGTCGAAGGCACGCCGTCGTATCGAATTAAATTGGAAACGTGCGCAAGCTTCGATCCCGAAAATCCAAAATTCAACACGGGCGGTGAAGAGGCGGCGGTGATCGGCACGGGTATTCATGCCGTCAATGCAATTCCGTACGTATGTAATGCCGAACCCGGCATCAGAACATTTTTGGATTTGCCGATTATCGGCAGCTTCGGCGGTTTGCAATAAATTTCGAAAATAAGAGCACAATAGTTTTGATGAGATGGTTTTCTCCCTCTCTCCGCGAGAGGGAACCGGTCAGAGCTTCGTTAATAAATTCTTGCACAACGATCGAGGTAATTCATATGGCAATCGAACGTTTACGAATCGACGACAAAGTGGCGATTGTTACCGGCGCGGGACGCGGTGTCGGTCACGGTATTGCGCATGCCCTGGCCGAAGGCGGCGCGACGGTGGTGTGTTCGGCGCGCACGCAAAAGGAAATCGATAACACGGTCAGCGAAATCAAAGCGAAGGGCGGCAGCGCCGTGGCGATCGTCGCCGACGTGATGAAAGAAAGCGATTTGCAGACATTGGTCGATGCGACGCTGCAGAAATTTGGGCGCATCGATATCGTTGTCAATAACGCGGGCGGCAATGATTACAAGCCGTTTCTCGAAATTAGCGAAGCCGATTTTAAATATCATTTCGATTGGAACACGACCTCGGCATTTTTGCTCAGCCGCATCGCGACACCGGCGCTGCTCAAAAATGGCGGCACCATCTTGAATATTTCGTCGGGCGCCGGTCATATCGGCATCCGCGGCATGATGTCGTATTGCGTCGCGAAAGCTGGTCTGGATCATTTGACGAAAAGCATGGCCGAGGAATTAGCGCCGAAAATTCGCGTCAACTGTTTAGCGCTGGGCGCGATCATGACGCCTGCGCTGCAGCAGACATTCGATATGGATGCGAATTTTCGCGAGAAATTAATCGAGAAAACACCGCTGAAATCGGTCGGCGATACCAACGACATCGGTCTTGCGGCATTATTTTTATGCTCGCCCGGCGCGTCGTATGTCACCGGCGCCATTCTCAATATCGACGGCGGCATTCAGGATACCAATCTGCCATTTAAATTACCGGATCTGTAATATGAGCAGCAACGAACACAATAAACAGATTGCGTTGAAAATGATCGAGCAGATCACGCGCGGAATCATTGACGATACGTTGGTCGCGCCCGACGCCTATTGGTGGATACCGGGGCGCGGTAAAATTACCCGCGCCGAATTTCAGCAATTGATGGATGCATTCGGCAAAATGCGCCGCGGAGAAGGGCGCATGGTGATACACGGCGTGACGGCGGAGAACGATCGCGTCGCGGTGGAAGCGGAATCATTTGTCGAATTGATCAACGGCAAGTTGTATAACAACACCTACCATTTTTTGTTTGAATTCGAAAACGGTAAAATCCGCTGTTCAAAAGAATACAACGATTCGAAATACGCCGCCGAAACACTCGGTGCATTTGCGGAGCAATAAATGGTGCAGTGGCGCGTGCAAGACCAAGTCATCGTCGTGACCGGCGCATCGAAGGGCATCGGCTTCGGTGCGGCGCAATGTTTAATTCAACGCGGCGCGCGCGTGGCTTTGTTGGCGCGCAATGCGGAGCGATTGCAACGCGCAGTGGCCGAGTTGAATGGTGAGTTGAGCGATGAACGCGCGTTTGGCATCGCTGTCGATGTCTGCGATAAAAACGCGATGAGCGATGCGTTGCAGCGAGTGCGGCAGCGTTGGGGCCGCTTCGACGGCATCGTTAACAACGTCGGTTTTCAATTCGTTCGTCGCGTCGAAGATATGCCGCCGGATGAAGTGCGACGCATGGTCGAATTGAATTTTATCGGCACTGTATTCGGCTGTCAGAGCGCAATTCCATTGCTGCGCAAAAATGGCGGCGGGCGCATCATCAACATCACATCGTCGTCGGTGCGCGATCGCAACGAATTTGCGCACATCGCGATTTATAGCGCCTGCAAGGCCGCAGTCGATTTTTTTACCACTGAATTACGCGATGAAGTGCGCGCCGACAATATTTTGGTTACGCTATTTAGCTCTGGCAGCGTATTCACTGGCAGCATCGAGAATTTCGATCCGCAAGCCACGCAGCTGGCGCTCGCCGCGTGGAAAGATAAAGGCACTTATTACGGCGGCAGTACCACGCCGGAAATTATGGGAGAAGCGATTGCACAGTGCTTCGAATATCCGCCGACCGTTGCGCCCGAATTTATCGAAGTGAAGACGGGGCAACGCATTGTAAAGGAATTGGAATCCATACCTACCGCATAACCTCTTGCGGCGGTTCGTGTCGATCCGGGCCGCTGATTTTATCGATCATTCAGTTACCGCGATACAGAACGAGGCAAAAATAATGACTAAACCTTTACGCGTTATTCAATGGGCGACCGGTGCCATCGGCAAATGCAATATTTTAACGTGTCATCAAAATCCGGCATTTAAATTAGTTGGCGTGTATGTGCACAGCGCCGAAAAACACGGCAAGGATGCGGGCGAAATCGCCGGCATCGGTCCGATCGGTATCAAGGCGAGCAACAACATCGATGAAGTGCTCGCGCTTGAGGCCGATATCGTGCAGTACGCGCCGCTGCTGTCGAATGTCGATGAAATCTGTCGCATTCTCGAAGCCGGCAAAAATGTCATCACGCCGTCGGGGTTCACCACCGTCAGCAATAAAGCCGATGCCGCCAAACTCGAAGCCGCTTGTAAAAAAGGCGGCGTATCGTTTCATGGCTCCGGTATTCATCCGGGATTTTCCGGCGATCGCTTGCCGCTGATTTTATCGGGCATGTCGCGCCGTATCGATAAAATTACCGTGTATGAAATCGTCGACATGTCATTGGTCAACGAAAGCTGGGACATGGTGAAAATTCTCGGCTTCGATATGACCGCCGACGAGGCGCGTAAAAATCCGCCCGGTTTGCTGCAAGTGCTGAGCACGATTTTTTTCGAGTCGATCGCATTGGTAGCGCAAGGACTCGGCCTGCAAATCGAGAGTTACGAAAAGACCCACGAGTTCGCGCTGGCGCAACACGATATCGAAGTGATACTCGATATGGGCAATAAAACCGGCGTCGTACGCAAGGATCATGTTGCCGGACAAAATTTCAATTACATGGGCAAGGTCGGCGGTAAGACCGTTATCGATTTTAAAACGTACTGGAAAATGAGTAAGGATCTCGAACCGAACTGGCCGTTCGACGAGCCGTGGGCGTATCACGTCATTATCGAAGGCGATCCCAATTTGAAATTGACGTTCACCTGCGGCGCACCGGATGGCCGCGATTCGGCGCGGCTCGGCCTGGTATGCACGGCGATGAATTGCATGAATACCGCGCCATTAGTTGTAGCGGCGAAACCCGGCATCGTCACGCAGCTCGATTTGCCGATGATTCGTGCGGTCAATGCATTCAATCCAAAAAAATAAATCCCGCTGCGCTTAAGCGCGGTGAATTATTCGAAGAGGGCTCGTGATGCTGATAAAAAATCGTATCGCTGTGGTAACCGGTATTGGTCCCGGTATGGGCAGGGAAATCGCTTTGTTATTCGCGCGCAATGGGGCCAAGCTCGCCATTGGCGCGCGCAATGAAAAATTCCTGAATTCGGTGGCGAAAGAGATTGCCGACGAGGGTCATGAGGTGATTGCATTGCGCACCGATTTGACCGATCGCGCTTCGTGCGAAGCGATTGTGCATGCGGCAATTCAACGCTTCGGCGGCGTCGATATTCTGGTGCAAAACGGCCACGATACCGGCGATATGAATTTGATCGAAAACGCCGATATCGAACGTTGGAAACAGGCGTTCGACTGCAATTTGTTTGGCGCACTGCATTTATTTCGCGCCTGTTTGCCTTCGATGAAAGAGCGCGGTGACGGTCGCGTGATTTTCGTTAACTCCGGTGCCGCTAATAATCGCCCACCGGAATATCTCGCATCGTACGCGGCTTCGAAGGCGGCGATGGCCTCACTGGTGCGATCTATCGCAATCGAAAACGGCAAAGACGGTATTCGTTGCAACGGCGTGCATTTGGGGCCGGTCGACGGCGAAAATTTTCGGCCGTGGATTGCCGATGTGGCGCGGCAGAAGGGCGTTAGCGCGGAACAATATCTCGATGAATTTCTGCAGGCGGAATTCCCGCTGCATTACGTGCCGCCGCCGCACGAATGCGCGGGCGCCGTGCTGTTTCTCGCTTCGGATCTGGCGCGCGTCATCACCGGCCAGGCGATCTCGGTCAACGGCGGTCAGTGGTTGGTCAAATAATTTAAAACCCCGCTTCGTGATTTATATCATTTCAATAGGCACTATCACTCAATAGATAATGCCATTCAACAGATAACGCCCAGCCGCAATAGACAACTCTAGTTGACTATTGTGGCCGGGTTTTCCTATACTTTGTGCAGATTTCGCAGTTTGTCGGTACCTCTGCTGCACATAGCAAGTGCATATGTCGATACGCTCGTATCATTCCATTTAACTTCGGCAAAGGACGTTACATGAGATTCTGGCAGGCGATTGCGATGACCGATATCGATCAATTGCCGACGCTGGCTAAACGCGCGGAGGAGTTAGGCTTCGAAGGCGTTACCCTCGGCGATCATCCGGTGACGTTCGCGACGCAATATGAATCCTACCCGTACAGCGCTGATGGACGCGTATTGTGGTATCCGGAAACACATTGGCCCGATCCGTGGGTGCAGGTGGCGGCGCTGTCGCAGGTGACGACGACATTGAAATTCATGAGCAGCGTTTACGTATTGCCGATACGCGATCCGTTCAGCGCCGCGAAGGCGATTTCCACCGCGGCGCGAATTTCCAACGATCGTATCATGCTCGGTGTCGGCGTCGGCTGGCAGGAGTCCGAATTCGATTTGGTTGGCCAATCGTTTCGCAATCGCGGCGGGCGTACCGATGAAATGCTGACGGTGATGGAATTATTAATGTCGGGACAGGTGGTCGAATTTCACGGCGAGTTTTACGATTTCGAACCGTTGCAAATGTCGCCTGGTGTTAACAAGCGCGTGGCGGTGCTGATCGGCGGTTTCAGTTCGGCTGCATATAAGCGCGCCGCGCGCAACGACGGCTGGATCGGCGCCGAGCACGACATTGAAGAGCTGCCGCCGATGGTCGCGACGCTCAAACAGGAGCGCGCCGCATTGGGTAAAACCGCGGCGGATCCGTTCGATATTATTGTTGCGCTGAAACAACCGACTCCCGAAAACTTTCACCGCGCCGAAGATATCGGCGTCACTCGAATTTTGCGTAATGCGTGGCTCGACGAAAACGGCCGCGCCAGCGTGATGACGCTGGCGCAAAAGCTCGCCGACATGGAAAAGTTTGCGGAGCGGCACCTTGCCTAAAGCAAAAGCTGAACCGAAAGCGAAACGCAAACCCAGTGCAGGTAGCACTGAATTATTTAATCGAAATTTCGTTCGCGATCTTATTTTTCTCGCCGAAATTTTCAACGAGCAATTGCTGGAAAAAAATGCCGTGCGCGGGCATAAAAATATGCGCATGGCATTTGCGCCGGTGCTGTTGCATATTGCCAGGTCGGGAACGCGCGCGATCGATATCGCGGAAAAAACCGATTTATCGAAACAGGCGATCGGCAAAACCGTGCGCACGCTCGAACGGATGGGTTATATTCATCAGGAAGTCAGCGTGCAGGATGGGCGCAATAAATATCTGAAGTTCACCCCGAAGGGCGTCAAATTGGTGGAAGACACCAGCGCTGGCGTCGAGGAAATCGTTGCCGATTTGGAGCAGTTAATCGGCGAACGCAAGACGCGCGAGCTGGTCAATATTGTTGCGCTGCTGGTCGACAAACTTAATAAAATTGAAACGGAAACTTAAGCGAGAACGGCTGCAACAAGCGGTTTGCGTTTCAATGTCGTTAAGTAAACTCTGATTAAGTGTTTTTTGTTAGCCCGGCCATTGCACCACTCTTGCAGCGGGTTGGCGCCGTTGGGGGTTCTCTTTTTCAGGACTTCCGTGGCGAGCATTCCGGTAACTTCGGTGTGGTCGGCCTAGCGGAATTCGACGACTTCTCCGATGACGAATGGCACCGCAACTTCGATAAAATCACCTTCTTGTCCTGAAAAAGAGAACCCGCCAACGGCGCCTCATGCTCTGCTACAAGGCGCCATAAAAAGGAACACTTAATCAGAGCTTCCTTAAATAATTAGCGCGGAATAACCGTCAAGCAATCCGCGCTGGCATCGCCGAGCTGCGAACCGCCTTCGCAGTCGAGAATGGTGCCGGTAATGTACTGTGCCAGCGACGAGCTTAAAAAAATCGCGGCGTTGGCGATTTCCTCGCGCGTGCCAAAGCGGCGCAGCGGAATTTTATCAAGCCATTGTTGTTTCACTTCCGCGGTCGGCAGCAGACGCGCAATGCCTTCGGTGCCCTCGATCGGACCCGGTGAAATACCGTTGACGCGAATGCCGGCCGGCCCCCATTCCATCGCCAGACATTTGATCAGCATATTTATGCCAGCTTTGGCGGCGCAGACATGCGCCTGCAGCGGCCACGGATTGACCGCCTGCCCGGCGGTGATTGCGATCAGCGAAGCGCCTTTTTTCTCGATGTAATCGAAAGCGCCGCGAAATACGTTGTAGGTACCGATCAAATCGATATCGACCACCGTTTTGAAGCCTTTCGCCGAGAGATTGACCGCGGCCGCCGGGAAGTTGCCGGCCGCGCCGGCGATCACAATATTGATGGCGCCGAACTTATCGCGCGCAGCGCGCAGCGTATTTTCAACCGCATCGTAATCGCGTACATCGGCGGACAGACCGATCGCTTCGCCGCCGCTCGCGGCGATAATTTCAGCGGCGGCGCGCTCG
>DASXYH010000233.1:0-27258 GCA_036502545.1 Spongiibacteraceae bacterium | reverse complement strand
CACCGGCATGGTGGTTGGCCTGGCTAATCAAGGCATGGCGTATACACCGGGGTTTAGTTTTTATTTTGTCGCCGTGGTTTCGCTGATTACCGGTGCATTGTTTCTGATGTGGCTCGGCGAACAAATTACCGAGCGCGGCATTGGTAACGGAATTTCAATGTTGATTTTTGCCGGTATCGTCGCCGGTCTGCCGCGTGCTATCGGGCAATCGCTTGAGCAGGCGCGTCAGGGAGAGATGAATTGGTTGGTGCTGTTGTTTATTGTATTGCTCGCTGTTGCGGTTATTTTTTTGGTGGTGTTTATCGAGCGCGGTCAGCGCCGCATTACCGTGAATTATGCAAAGCAGCAGCGCGGCAATCGGGTCTACCAGGCGCAGTCGAGCCATTTGCCACTTAAGGTGAATATGTCCGGCGTGATTCCGGCAATTTTTGCAAGTTCGATTCTGCTGTTTCCGGCGTCGGTGGCGCAGTGGTTTGGTAAGGGTTCTGACAAAGCCGAATGGCTACAAGATTTGGCGATGGCGATCGGACCGGGCCAGCCTTTGAATATTTTGTTGTTTTCGGTGTTGGTGGTGTTCTTTTGTTTCTTCTACACGGCGTTGATGTTTAACCCGAGTGAAGTGGCAGAGAATCTGAAGAAGTCTGGAGCGTTTTTACCCGGTATTCGTCCGGGGCAACAGACCGCGAACTATATCGATGGTGTGTTGACGCGATTGACTATGTTCGGTGCGCTGTACATCACGCTGGTGTGCTTGCTACCGCAGTTTTTAGTAGTGATGTGGAATGTTCCCTTTTATCTGGGTGGCACCTCATTGCTGATTGTGGTGGTCGTGGTGATGGATTTTATGGCGCAGGTGCAATCGCATTTGATGTCGCATCAGTACGATTCGCTGATGAAAAAAGCTAATTTGAAAAACTACGGACGTTCCGGATTGACCCGGTAACGACTGAATGGTTGGAGTAATAGCAATGAAAGTTCGCGCTTCTGTTAAGAAAATTTGCCGCAATTGCAAGATCGTGCGTCGTCGCGGATCGGTCCGGGTCATTTGTAAAACCGAACCGCGCCACAAACAGCGGCAGGGCTAAGTACGGCCGTAATTAAACATTGATTTTTCGCCACTGCGTAGATACACTCTCGCGCCTTTTCGAGAAGGCATAACAGCCGAAAATGGCTGGTGGCATAGAGTACTGGAGTAAGCTGAATGGCTCGTATTGCTGGTGTCAACATACCAGATCACAAACATGCGGTGATTTCACTCACCTATATCTATGGCATCGGTCTCACAACGGCAAAGCAGTTGTGCAGCAGGACCGGCATTGCGGCAAGCGCCAAGATATCTAGCCTATCGGAAGCTCAGCTCGATGTTTTGCGCGGTGAAATTGGTAAATTAACCGTTGAAGGCGATTTACGTCGCGAAATTTCGATCAACATCAAACGTCTGCTTGATCTCGGTTGCTATCGTGGCTTGCGTCATCGCCGCGGCTTGCCACTGCGTGGTCAACGTACTAAGACCAACGCGCGCACTCGCAAAGGTCCGCGTAAACCGATTCGCAAATAGTTATTTGCGAAGCACTTTAGTGTAGCTATACCCGGGATTGAACAATCCAAATTGTATAGCGTTGATATTAGAGTAGGCTCTAAAGAATGAACAAAGGCTCCAAGGCGGCTCCCCGCAAAAAAGTTAAAAAGACCGTTGTCGATGGCATGGCGCATATTCACGCCTCTTTCAACAATACCATCGTTACCATCACCGATCGCCAAGGCAATGCGTTGTCGTGGGCGACATCGGGCGGCTCCGGCTTTCGCGGTTCGCGCAAAAGCACGCCGTTTGCGGCTCAGGTCGCGGCCGAGCGAGCAGGTAACGCAGCGAAAGAGTTTGGGCTAAAAAATCTTGATGTCGAGGTCAAAGGCCCTGGCCCTGGCCGCGAATCTGCGGTGCGTGCGCTGCACAACTGCGGCTACAAAATCAACAATATCACCGATGTGACGCCGATTCCGCATAACGGCTGCCGTCCTCCGAAAAAACGTCGCGTTTGATTAAGATCTTTACGGGAATTTATTCATGGCTAGATATTTAGGCCCAACTTGTAAGTTGTCACGTCGCGAAGGAACTGACCTGTTCCTGAAAAGCGGTCTGCGTCCGCTTGAATCGAAATGCAAAGCGGAAACGGCGCCCGGTATGCATGGTGCACGTCGCGGTCGCTTATCTGATTACGGCATTCAGTTGCGTGAAAAACAAAAAGTGCGTCGAATTTATGGTGTGTTGGAACGCCAATTCGGTAATTATTACAAAGAAGCCGCTCGTCAGAAAGGCGCGACCGGTGAAAATCTGCTGCGTATTCTCGAATCGCGACTCGATAATGTTGTCTATCGCATGGGTTTTGGCGCAACGCGCGCTGAAGCTCGCCAATTAGTCAGCCATAAAGCGATTTTACTGAACGGTAAGGCAACCAATATTGCTTCTCTTCAGTTAAAGCCTGGTGATGTGATTGCAATTCGTGAGAAGTCGAAAGCTCAATTGCGTATTCAGCAATCATTAGCGCTAGCGGCGCAGCGTGCTGAGACCGAATGGCTGGAAGTCAACGCTGGCAAGATGGAAGGCGTATACAAGGCACATCCGGATCGCACTGATTTGTCATCGGATATCAACGAGAGCTTGATCGTCGAGCTTTACTCGAAATAAGCGTTCAATCATAGACTTCTTATCACCGCAGGTGCCCTTATGCAGAGCGCAGTGAACGAATTTTTAACACCTCGCGTTATCGAAGTTGAGGAAGTCAGCGCCACGCGCGCCAAGGTTACGTTGGAGCCGCTTGAGCGCGGTTTCGGTCATACGCTTGGCAATGCCTTGCGTCGCATTTTATTATCCTCCATGCCCGGTTGCGCGATAGTGGGTACCGAAATCGAAGGTGTATTACACGAATACAGCGCTCTCGAAGGCGTGCAGGAAGATGTGATTGAAATCTTGCTCAACCTGAAAGGCGTCGCCATTGTGATGCATGGTAAAGAAGAGGCCGTGTTGTCCTTGACGAAAAAGGGCTCGGGAGTTGTTACCGCCGGTGATATTCAACTCGATCACGGCATCGAAATTAAAAATCCAGAGCATGTTATTGCTCATCTGAATGGCCGTGGCAGCCTCAGCATGCGTTTATCAATCG
Source organism: Spongiibacteraceae bacterium (assembly GCA_036502545.1). Classification (GTDB taxonomy): domain Bacteria; phylum Pseudomonadota; class Gammaproteobacteria; order Pseudomonadales; family CAMLJR01; genus CAMLJR01. The sequence continues at coordinate 24,100 of DASXYH010000233.1, read as the reverse complement.
CTCGCGGTCGCGGTTACGTTCCGGCCGATGCGCGTGAAAACGCCGAGGATGAAACTCGTGCTATTGGTCGGTTGCAACTCGATGCGACATTTAGTCCCGTGGTGCGCGTATCGTATGTCGTAGAAAGCGCGCGTGTCGAACAACGTACCGATTTGGATAAACTCGTTTTAGATCTCGAAACCAACGGCACATTGGATCCAGAAGAAGCAATTCGTCGCGCGGCCACGATTCTGCAGCAGCAGCTTGCTGTGTTTGTCGATTTGGAAGGTGAAAAACAATCCGAGCCGGTCGAGCGTCGCGACGAGGTCGACCCGATTCTGTTACGTCCCGTCGATGATCTAGAGTTGACCGTTCGTTCTGCGAATTGCCTGAAAGCTGAAAATATTTATTACATCGGCGATTTGGTACAGCGTACCGAGGTTGAGTTGCTCAAGACGCCAAATCTCGGAAAGAAATCGCTCACCGAAATTAAGGACGTGTTGGCGTCACGTGGTTTATCGTTGGGATTGCGCCTTGATAACTGGCCGCCTGCAAGTTTGCGCGGCGACGATAAATCGTTCTGAATGTTTTTCGATTTTTTTTGCTGAGATAGCAAGCGTAGTCAAAGGAAATAGTCATGCGTCATCGTAATAGTGGTCGCTACTTTAACCGCGACAGTTCTCATCGCAAAGCGATGTTTCGTAATATGACGACATCGCTGGTTGAGCATGAGTTGATTAAAACGACGTTACCAAAAGCGAAAGAATTGCGCCGCTATGCGGAGCCGCTTATCACGCTCGCAAAAAGCGATAGCGTTGCGAATCGCCGCTTAGCGTTTGCACGTCTGCGCGACGATTCTGCTGTAGGCAAATTGTTCACCGAGCTGGGGCCGCGCTATCAAGCTCGTCCAGGTGGTTATATCCGTATCCTGAAGTGTGGATTGCGTGCAGGTGATAAAGCACCGATGGCATACGTTGAGTTAGTTGATCGCCCGTTGGAGCAGTCGTCGGAAGAAGCGGCAGACTAATTTATTTCGACTATCTAAAAAGGCCTCGCACTGCGAGGCCTTTTTATTTGTTTTTAAATTTGGCCAAAGCGTTTCTTTTTGCGTGGATTGTGATGAAAAGTTTGGGGCGGTGGAGAAATTTTTTGGTAAATAAAAAGGCCGCATTCGCGGCCTTTTTATTGATTTGCTGAATTTAAGCAGCTTTGCTATTGCGACGCATTACCGCGATGCCTAGCAAGCCTGCTGCCAACAAAGCAACGCTTGCCGGTTCTGGAACGCCGCGAGTACTGCCTTGAGTTCCAGAAGCTTGTAATTCAGAAGAGTCTAAAAAGAAAGTACCTAAAAAGCTCGTAAGTGCAATGCTCAACAAGCCATCGCTGTTCAGGCTTGCAATGCCCTGCAAGGTCGCTGGTTTATTCAAACTGCCGCTGCTCCAGCTCGAGAGCGTAAATATACCGTCAGTAGTAAGACCGGGTTGATCAAAATAAACGACGTCAAACATACCCGTGTCGTTATGAAGATCAATGGTGATGTTGTAGCTGGAGATAGCATCGACCCCGGGATTGAATCCATTGGTTTTTAAATCATGCGTGAAAGTATAAGTGTTCAAAAAGGTGATCTTTGGGCTCGGATTAAAATCTATTGTCTGATCCCAGGTATAGGCATTTACTAATACCGGTGCGCTCAACAGCAAGCCAGCGATAAGTGACTTCATTTTTTTCTTACTCCAAATGTTTAAAGCTGCAAATCAACCGCTTTATTGAAACTTCCTTTATTTTTCCATTCTGCGTCGCGCAACGCTCAAGGCTACGATTCCCGCGATCAAAAGAGAGATCGTGCTGGGCTCTGGAACCGGAACTGTGTTAACCGACTGCGCAAAAGCTTGACCCATGGCCACCATCAACGTTAAGGAGAACAGGCCGCGCTTCAAAACTATCGACTTCATTGTTATTGCCGCTTACAAGTGTGAAACAATTCACGTTGTGCAGTTGAAAGCAAGTATTCAGCCATTCTATAAAAGTCCATTTAATTCAAATAATTAAACTAAATTTTTTACCCAACAGTTAGCCGCGGCTGTAAAGAGCGCCGACATGCTCCACAATAGGATTTAAACACGATCCGTAACCTTACCAAGCAGCGGTTTTAAAAATCTTCCGGTGTGTGAGACGGAACTCTTTGCGATGCTTTCAGGTGTCCCCTGAGCGATAATTTTGCCTCCACCGTCGCCACCCTCGGGACCTAAATCGATGACCCAGTCTGCGGTTTTTATGACATCCAAATTATGCTCGATCACGACGATGGTATTGCCATGGTCTCGCAATCGATGCAAAACCAGCAATAACTGCTGAATATCCTGAAAATGCAGGCCGGTCGTTGGCTCATCGAGAATGTAGAGTGTCTGGCCAGTATCGCGTTTCGATAGCTCTCGCGACAACTTGACACGCTGCGCCTCGCCGCCTGAAAGGGTAGTAGCGGCTTGTCCGAGCTTAATGTAAGAAAGTCCGACATCGATCAATGTCTGCAGCTTTTTGGCGAGCACTGGGACGTTTTCAAAGAAGCGATTGGCATCCTCAACGGTCATTTCCAGAACTTCGTGAATGTTTTTGCCCTTGTATTTAACTTCGAGGGTTTCGCGATTGTAGCGTTTGCCTTTGCACACATCGCAGGGGACATATACATCGGGAAGAAAGTGCATTTCAACTTTGGTGACGCCATCGCCTTCGCAGGCTTCGCAACGGCCGCCTTTAACATTGAAACTGAAGCGACCCGGTTGATAACCGCGCGAGCGCGCTTCTTGAGTACCGGCAAACAATTCGCGGACGGGTGTGAAAATTCCCGTGTAGGTAGCAGGATTGGAGCGCGGCGTTCGGCCAATCGGGCTTTGATCGATATCGATACATTTGTCGATGTGTTCCAGGCCTTCAAGCTCTGTGTAAGGCGCGGCCTGGAGTGTTTCGGCGCCATTTAACGCAGTTGCCGCGAGTGGGTACAGCGTGTTGTTGATCAGCGTGGATTTGCCCGAGCCGGATACACCGGTAACACAGGTCATCAGGCCGAGTGGAAGTTGCAGCGTAACGGCTTTGAGATTGTTTCCGGTTGCGCCTTTCAAAACCAACATTTTTTCAGGGTTGGGTGCGATGCGTTTTTTCGGTATTGGGATCGATTTTTTGCCACTTAAATACTGACCGGTAAGCGATTTCGGATTCTCAAGAATATTTTTTAATGCACCCGATGCGACGACAGTGCCGCCATGCACACCGGCTCCCGGCCCAATGTCGATGATGAAATCGGCTTGGCGAATAGCATCTTCGTCGTGCTCGACGACGATGACGGTGTTGCCCAGCTCGCGCAGATGGGTAAGTGTTGCCAACAGCCGCGCGTTGTCGCGCTGATGTAAACCGATCGACGGCTCGTCGAGAATATACATAACGCCCACCAGCCCCGCACCGATCTGACTGGCGAGTCGGATACGTTGCGCTTCGCCGCCCGATAATGTTTCCGCGGAACGGTCCAGCGTCAGATAGTTAAGGCCGACGTCGACTAAAAATTGCAGACGCTCGCGAATTTCTTTTAAGATTTTTTCAGCGATTTTTCCTTGCCTGCCTTTAAGTTTTAACGTTTCGAAATAACTAAGCGCTTCCCCCACGGGCAATGTTGTGACTGACGGCAGATTGCGATTTTTGATGAATACATGGCGCGCTTCTTCGCGCAAGCGCGTACCGCCACAATCCGGACAGCTTTGTGCACTTAGATATTTAGCGAGTTCATCGCGCACCATTTGCGATTCAGTGTCGCGATAGCGCCGTTCGAAATTAGGTATGACGCCCTCAAACGTATGCGTGCGTTGATAGATATCGCCCCGATCGTTGACATAGCTGAAACAAATTTCGTCGTTGCCGCTGCCATGTAAAATAATTTTTTGATGTTTGCGCGCCAGCTTGTTGAATGGCGTATCGATATCGAAGCCGTAATGCTCCGCCAGCGAATTCAACATATGAAAGTAATACACGCTGCGACGATCCCAGCCGCGAATCGCGCCGGCAGCGAGACTGGATTCAGGATGCGTCACGATGCGCGATTCGTCGAAAAATTGCTTGACGCCTAATCCATCGCAGGTCGGGCAGGCACCGGCGGGATTATTGAATGAGAACAGTCGTGGTTCCAGTTCGCTGATGCTGTAGCCGCATTGCGAACAGGCGAATTGCGAAGAAAACACCAGTTCATCGCGCTTCTCATCCATGAAAGCGATCATTGCCAAGCCGCCACTTAATTCGAGCGCAGTTTCGAACGATTCGGCGAGACGTATTTGCAAATCGCCGCGGACTTTCAGGCGATCGACGACGACTTCAATCGTGTGTTTTTTATTTTTTTCGAGCTTCGGAAGATCGTCGAGCTCGGTGACGATGCCATCGATGCGCGCGCGCACGAAACCCTGACTGCGCAATTGCTCGAAGACATGTAAATGCTCGCCTTTGCGCTCGCGAATAACAGGAGCGAGCAACATTACCCGTGAGCTTTCGGGCAATTCAATGACGGTGTCCACCATTTGGCTGACGGTTTGCGCGGCCAGCGGAATATCGTGCTCAGGACAGCGCGGCTCGCCCGCGCGGGCGAACAATAGGCGCAGATAATCGTAAATTTCGGTGATAGTGCCCACCGTCGAGCGCGGGTTGTGCGACGTCGATTTTTGCTCGATCGATATCGCCGGCGATAAACCTTCGATGTGATCGACATCGGGCTTATCCATCATCGATAAAAACTGGCGCGCATATGTTGAAAGCGATTCAACATAGCGGCGCTGACCTTCCGCATACAATGTGTCGAATGCCAGCGATGATTTACCGGATCCGGATAAACCGGTAATTACAACCAACTTATCGCGGGGAATTTCCAAATCGATGTTTTTCAGATTGTGTGTGCGTGCGCCGCGAATAACGATCTTTTCCATGGGATACCGAAATAAAATTTCAATTATAAGGTGGGTTGGCCGAAAACGAACAAAGGCGCGTATATAAAGTCACCGGCCACTGGCAAGTTCGGTAAAGTATGTGTGAATTGAGAGAGAAGTATTACAAGCGATTATGATTGACATGGAAAGTAATGGACAGTTCTGCACAGAACCGAATTTTGCATGGCCATTTGCAATGCCCTGCCATCTGGTCGCGACCTATTGCCAGGTACAGTTCAACGCTGAGTGTTTTTCGTCCGCGGAATATGCGCGCAATTCAATCGTTTCGCCTGAGCATTTGCGCGGAGCGGTCAATAAGCGGCGGGCGGAATTTCTCGCCGGGCGTATCTGCGCGCGCGCCGCGCTTAATGCGATCGGTTATCCGGATGCAATACCGGCCGTCAATTTCGATCGCAGCCCGTGCTGGCCGGCAGGTGTAGTCGGTGCGATTACGCACGATAATTACACTGCGGCCGCAGTGGTGGCGCATGCAAAAGACTGCATCGGGATTGGGCTCGATAGCGAATCGGTCGCAGCGATTGCGCAGGCAGACGATATCGTCGCGGAAGTTTTGACGCCGATCGAAGCCGATATGTATTGGCAACTGCCGCAGTCGACACGGGCAGAATATTTAACGCTGGCCTTTTCGCTCAAAGAAAGCCTGTTTAAAGCGTTGTATCCGGTAGTCGGCCGTTATTTCGATTTCCAAAGCGCGCGCCTATGTCATTGGGATACCGCGCAGGGCTGTGCACAAATCGAGCTGTGTACGACGCTATCCCAGCAGTGGTGCGCCGGCAGCAGGTTTTCAGGATTATTTGCCCGCAGCGGCGAGCGGTTAACGACAATGCTGGCTGTTCGGCGTTAACCGTGTCGACGCCGGGCGGCGAGTGAGCCAGACAATGCATCTGTAGCTAACTTGCAGGTAAACTGCGATCATAACGACATCCCCTACCTTTTCAGCGCTCGTTAACGAGCAATTATGAGCGGAGCGATTTATGGCGCGCGGTGTGAACAAAGTTATCCTCGTCGGCAATCTCGGCAATGATCCAGAAACGCGATATTTGCCGTCCGGCGGTGCAGTGACCAACATTACGGTAGCCACTTCGGAGTCTTGGAAGGATAAACAAACAGGTCAGCAGCAGGACCGTACTGAGTGGCACCGAGTGGTATTTTTCAACAAGCTGGCGGAAATTGCCGGCGAATATTTACGTAAAGGTTCCAAGGTGTATGTCGAGGGCAGCCTGCGCACGCGTAAATGGCAGGACCAGGCCGGGCAGGATCGCTACTCGACCGAAATCGTTGCCAGCGAAATGCAAATGTTGGACAGCCGCGGAGCAGGTGGCGGCACCGGCGCGAGTTATGATGCTCCAGCCTCGGCGCCGGCGCGGCAGCAATCGGCGCCGCCGCGCAGTGACGCTCCGCCCCCCAGCAATTTCGATAACTTCGACGACGATATTCCGTTCTAAAGCGCATTTGTGAGGCTGCTGATAATTTGTCGTGAACCCGGGTTGCGTTCGGCTCTGGGTGCGCAGTTTCTTGAACATAAAAATCCAGTCCTTTTCCTTGAGCCCGATCGGCAACTCGCGCCGGATTTTTTTGCGGCGGACGAGCCGGCGCTTGTTATCGATTGTTTGGGCGTTGGCGGAAATCCAGATTTTAATTATTTATCGGAAGATTTTTTTGCACAATTGATTGCAGCGTGCCGCGAAAGCGAATGGCCGTGGCTGATGTTATCGGATAGCAGGGTATTTCCCAGTCTCGGCAAGCAGCGCTTTGGCGAAGTTGATACGCCCGCGCCGAATAGCGTGGCGGGCGAACGCTTGTTATGGCGCGAACATTATATTTCGGAAAATCTGCCGCGGCATATACTGTTGCGAGTCGGGCCGATCATTGCGGCGCAGGGCCTGAATTTACTCACGCATTTACTGCAGCAGCTGCGTGGCGGTGGTGTCGTATCGGCGCCGGGTTCGCCGCGCTTCTGTCCGACACCGGCCGCGGATATTGCGCGTATTATTTCGGCGATACATGATCAATTGGATTGCGCGGCGGAATGCTGGGGAACTTACCATTATCAAAGCTCAGATATTACCAACCACTATGAGTTTGCCGAAGTGCTACTGGCCGCCGCAACGCAATATTGGAATATCGGTAGCGATCATGTGCAGTTACAGGCCGCCGCAATCGAACCATTTGGCGGTATGTTTCCGCTGCTGAATTGCCAGCGCATTCGAGATTCGTTTGGTATTCAACAACTGCCGTGGCGCAAAGCCATTCCGGCCATATTGAAGCAAATTTATACGGGCGCTTAAATCATGAGTCAGGCACAATCCGGCGTCGCTCAATCGCTTTCCATGGCGATTTTAACGGTATCCGATACACGCACGGAACAGAACGACACGTCGGGCGATTATCTCGCCGTCGCCGCGCAAGAGGCGGGGCATCACGTACACGCGAAGCAGATTGTTATCGACGATATCTACCGCATCCGCGCCGTATTATCGCAGTGGATTGCCGATCCTGAAATCCAGGTAATCATCACCACCGGAGGCACTGGTTTCAGTGGCCGCGATTCGACGCCCGAAGCGGTTGCGGTGCTGTTCGATAAATCGATCGATGGTTTTGGCGAATTGTTTCGCGCCATTTCCTACGACGAAATCGGTACTTCCACTATCCAATCGCGCGCGTTGGCCGGGCTCGCCAACGACACCGTTATTTTTTGCTTGCCCGGTTCCACCAGCGCTTGTCGCACCGGCTGGGAAAAAATAATTCGCAATCAACTCGACAGCACATTCCGACCGTGTAATTTCGTCGGCGTATTGCAAATGCGTAAACGTATCGAACCGTAAAAGGTTTCAAAATTATGGCGCTGACTCCTGTTCAAGATGCGTTGGCAAAAATTTGCGGCGATGCAAAATGTATAGGAGACATGGAGCAGGTATCGCTTGATGCTGCGTATGATCGCATCGCGGCGGCGAATTTATTTTCTCCCATTGATGTCCCACCAGCAGACAATAGCGCAATGGATGGTTACGCATTGCGCGCGAGCGATTGGAGCGCAGGCAATAAATTGGCAGTGAGCCAGCGCATTGTCGCAGGCGCTGCCGGCTTACCGCTCGAACCTAAAACTGCCGCGCGCATTTTTACCGGCGCGCCGTTGCCGCCGGGTGCCGATACCGTGGTGATGCAGGAAAATTGCCGCGAAGAAAACGGTTTTTTGCATATCGATATAAGCGTGACGATTGGCGACAACGTGCGTCCGCGCGGACAGGATGTTGCTCGCGGGCAACAACTGATAGTGCGAGGTGCGCAATTGGATGTCACCGCAGTGGCGTTGCTGACAGGATCGGGAATTGAAACTGTCCCGGTTTATCGCAAGCTGCGGGTCGCGCTGCTGTCGACGGGAAACGAGCTGGTCGAGCCCGGTGTGCCGCTGCGGGCTGCGCAAATCTATAACTCAAATCGCCCTCTACTCACCGGTTTGCTGCGTGCATTGGGGTGCGAGGTATTGGATTTCGGCATTGTAGCGGACGAGGCGGAATTGACCGCGCAAGCATTGCTGCACGCTGCCACTGCAGCGGATTGCGTGATCACCACAGGCGGTGTTTCCGTCGGTGAGGAGGATCATGTGCGTAGGCAGATCGAGCGCCACGGCCAGCTGAATTTGTGGAAGCTGAATATCAAACCCGGTAAGCCGCTCGCTTACGGCCGGGTGCGCGGCACGCCTATTTTTGGTTTGCCTGGAAATCCTGCGTCGAGCTTTGTCACTTTTTTAATTGTGGTGAAGCAATACTTGCGGCGATTGCAGGGCTGCGAAAACGATGGAGTATTTTCTCTACGGATACCGGCGGCATTTTCGTGGCAAAAACCGGACAGCCGTCAAGAGTACTTGCGTGTTCGTATCGCGACCGATGCGGCTGGGTTTCGCGCGGAAATTTATCCGAATCAAAGCTCGGGCGTATTGCGATCGGTGGCATGGGGTAACGCGCTTGCGGTGGTGCCGCCGATGCAGGTAATCAATCAGGGTGATTTGATCGAAGTCATTCCGTACCGAAATTTCGCTTAATGCCGGTATTGAATGGTACCGGCATTATCAATGTAGTCTTACAGCCCGGTCGATGATCAATCGTAAGACGGTCCTATAATCCTCTAGTAACGTTGAAGAACCAAGCTCGCATTGGTGCCGCCAAAACCAAAGCTATTCGAAAGCACACGGTTCAACGTGACACCACGCCGAGTCTCACGCGCGATCGGAACGCCTTCGGCTTCGGGATCGAGCGTTTCGATATTGGCTGAGGCCGCAATGAAATTGTGCTGCATCATCAACAGGCAATAAATGGCTTCGTGCACACCGGTAGCGCCGAGCGAATGTCCGGCCAGCGATTTGGTCGAGCTGATCGGCGGTATCGTTTTATCGGCGAATGTTGCCTTGATTGCTTTCAATTCCTGCATATCGCCGGCCGGCGTTGAGGTGCCATGGCTATTGATGTAATCGATCTCGCCCGGCATGGTAGACAACGCCTGTTGCATGCATCGAATTGCCCCTTCACCGTTTGGTGCGACCATGTCATGACCGTCCGACGTAGCGCCGTAACCGACGATTTCAGCGTAGATGGTTGCACCGCGCGCCTTGGCGTGTTCGAGTTCTTCCAGCACCACAATGCCGCCGCCGCCGGAGATGATGAAACCATCGCGATTGGCGTCGTAGGGGCGCGATGCTTTGGTGGGGGTGTCATTGTATTTTGAAGACAACGCGCCCATCGCATCGAACAGACAACTCAATGTCCAGTGCTCTTCTTCGCCCCCGCCAGCAAAAATAATGTCCTGCTTGCCGGCTTGAATCAGTTCCGTGCCATTGCCGATGCAGTGCGCGCTAGTGGCGCAGGCCGATGAAATTGAATAATTGATGCCTTTGATTTTGAAAGGAGTTGCAAGGCACGCAGATACCGTACTGCCCATGGTTTGGGTGACGCGGTAAGGCCCGACCCGTTTGATGCCTCTGGCACGCAGAATGTCGGCAGCCTCCACCAGATTGGCAGACGATGCGCCGCCCGAGCCGGCGATAATACCGGTGCGAACATTGGAAACATCGGCTTCAGTAAGGCCAGCATGGGCAATGGCTTCCTGCATCGCCAGATAGGTATATGCAGCCGCATCGCCCATAAAGCGCAGCTGCTTGCGATCGATCAATGCTGCGAAATCGATATCGATAGTACCGGCAACCTGACTGCGAAAGCCCAGTTCTTTGTAATCCTCGCGAAAGCGGATGCCGGAGCGGCCTGTTTGTAAGGCATCCAGAACAGCGGCTTTATTGTTGCCCAGGCACGACACAATGCCGAAACCGGTGATGACAACGCGTCTCATACTGAATACTCCTGCGGTGTTTCGATTCGATACAAAATAAGGGCTAATCGTCAAGAGACAAGGATAATCGTTAAGAGACCAGCGCGCCCGTCACCGATTGAAACAGGCCGACACGCAACTCCTTGGCCGAGTAAATAACGGTGCCGTCGACCGCCACGGTGCCATCGGCGATGCCCATGATCAGTTTGCGTTCAATAACACGCTTTAGATCGAGCTGGTAGGTGACTTTCTTGGCGGTCGGCAGAATTTGTCCGGTAAATTTGATCTCGCCGGCGCCGAGCGCGCGGCCGCGCCCCAGATTGCCTTTCCATGCCAGGAAAAAGCCCACCAACTGCCACATTGCGTCGAGCCCGAGACAGCCCGGCATCACCGGATCGCCGGGAAAATGGCAGCGAAAAAACCATAGATCCGGATGAATATCCAGCTCGGCACGCAACACGCCTTTGCCATACGCACCGCCTTCGAGCGAAATATGGCTGACACGATCGAGCATCAGCATATTGTCGGTCGGCAGCTGCGCATTACCGATGCCGAACAACCGGCCATGGCCGCATTCGATCAAATCTTCTTTGTTAAACGAGTGTTGATGAATCAACGACATCTAAAGGGTCCGCTGCTAGTCTTGGTAAGCGAAGTCGGGGGCTCCGCTAAAAAAGGAGTGCCATTGTAATGGTTGAAAGAGGTATGTCCAGAGCACGTTACGGCAAAGCGTATTTACGAGCAGTGCGTAGCTGTGATTAGGACCATAGTTGACGTACCATTGCGCCGTTCATCGAATGCATTAATTGGCATATCAATCGCATAATTAATTTGCCGAGCTTGAGTGTATGCGGCGCGATTTGGATCAGAGGAAGTTAGTGTGCATATCGCAGTAATTGGGACGGGTTACGTGGGGCTGGTGACCGGCGCCTGTTTTACCGAGATGGGCAATCACGTTGTTTGTGTCGATGTCGATGAAAACAAGTTGGCGCGTTTACGCCGCGGTGAAATGCCTATTTATGAGCCCGGGCTTGAACCGATTGTCGAAAGCGCAGTGGCCAATGGGCTGCTTTCGTTTACCAATGACATTGCCGACGCGCTGGTTAAAGCGGAATACATTTTTATTGCCGTCGGCACGCCACCGGGTGAAGACGGTTCGGCCGATTTGAAATACGTGCTCGCTGCGGCGCGCAGCATCGGCCAGCATCTGCAGCATTATGTCGTTGTCGTCGATAAATCCACGGTGCCGGTTGGTACTGGTGAAAAAGTGCGCGCGGCGATTGCGGGAGAGTTGGTGCGGCGCGGCGTCGAAATTTCATTCGATGTGGTCAGCAATCCCGAATTTTTGAAAGAAGGTGCCGCGGTCGAAGATTTTATGCGTCCCGATCGCGTCATCATCGGCAGCGATAGCGAGCGCGCGCAGGAAAAAATGGCGGAGCTTTATGCGCCGTATCTGCGTTCGAGCGATCGTCTGCTGACGATGGGCATCCGCGATGCTGAGATGACCAAGTACGCAGCAAACGCGATGCTGGCGACGCGTATTTCGTTTATGAATGAAATCGCGAATTTATGCGATCGCATGGGCGTCGACGTCGAGCATGTGCGCCGCGGCATCGGTTCCGACAAACGTATCGGCTACGCATTTATATATCCTGGCTGTGGATACGGGGGTTCCTGTTTTCCCAAAGATGTGCAGGCATTGATTCACATGAGTCATGCCCATGATTTTGCGCCGGCGGTCATGGAGGCGGTCGAAGCGCGTAACGCCAGTCAGAAACGGGTGCTGTTCGAAAAAATTCAGCGGCATTTCGGCGGCGATTTGCGCGGTCGCAAATTCGGTATCTGGGGGTTGGCTTTCAAGCCTGGCACTGACGATATGCGCGAAGCTTCTTCGATCGTTTTGATCAAAGCGTTGGTGCAAGCCGGCGCAACGGTGAGCGCATACGATCCGGTTGCGCTTGAAACCGCGGCTAAGGAATTACCGCCGGAATGGCTGACCGATGGCCGCGTCACATTGCTGAAGTATCAATACGATGTGCTCAAGGGTGCCGATGCGATGGTGCTGGTCACTGAGTGGAAGCGTTTTCGCCAACCCGATTACGATGCGATGAAAGATTTGATGCGCGCGCCGATTATTTTCGACGGACGCAATCAATACGATCCAGACACGCTGGCCGGGCAAAACTTTATTTACTACGCCATTGGTCGAGCGAATCGCGCTGTCGATTTAAGCGAAAGCGTGAATTGATTTGATCAGGTAATTTTTTAATCGAACGATTTATTCAATCAAACAATTAACCCAATTGGATAGGAATTCAGGATGTTGATTCCAGTACTGTTATCTGGAGGCGTCGGCAGTCGCTTGTGGCCGGTGTCGCGCGAGCTTTATCCCAAACAATTTCTGCCGCTTATCGGGCAGAGCAGTTTGCTTGTGCAAACGCTGCAGCGTGCGGCCGCGATCGATGGCATCGGTGCGCCGATTATTGTATGCAACGATGAGCATCGCTTTCTGGTCGCTGAACAATTGCGGCAAAGCAATTTAAAAGCCGCTGCGATTTTGCTCGAGCCCGAAGGCAAAAATACGGCACCCGCGGTGGCAGTCGCGGCGTTGCGTGCGCTCGCCATTAACGCCGATGCGACGCTGTTGATTTTGCCTGCCGATCACGTGATTCAGCAGCCGGTCGTGTTTGCCGATGCGGTTGCGCGCGGTATGCAGGCGGCGGCGGAAGGTTATCTGGTCACTTTCGGTATCGTGCCGACCGCGCCCGAAACAGGTTACGGTTATATTCAGGCCGGCGACGTTTGGCGCGAGGGCATTCATCAACTGCGGCAATTTGTCGAAAAACCTGATTTGGAAACGGCAAAAAAATATTTGCAAAGCGGCGAATATGTGTGGAACAGCGGTATGTTTTTATTGCGCGCGGATGCTTATCTTGCCGAGCTTGAGGCACATGCACCGGCGATTCTCGCCGCTTCGCGCAAAGCTCTCGAGTCGGCGCATATCGATCTCGATTTTGCGCGTCTCGATAAAACCGCTTTTGCAACGTGTCCGAGCGATTCGATCGATTACGCCGTTATGGAACGCACGCGCAGAGGCATGGTGATGCCACTCGCCTGCGGTTGGAGCGATGTCGGCTCATGGTCTTCGTTATGGGATGTCGAAGGCAAAGACGATACCGGCAATGTGCTGAGTGGCGATGTGCTCGTGCACGAAGTCAATTCGAGTTATATCCGCAGCGAATCGCGCCTCGTCGCGGCGATCGGCATCGATGATGTGGTAATCGTGGAAACCTCCGATGCGGTATTGATTGCAAATAAATCGCGCGTGCAGGATGTGAAGCATATCGTTACTGCGCTGAAAAAGAGCAAGCGCGAAGAGGCTACATTACACAAGCGCGTCTATCGGCCGTGGGGTTCGTACGAATCGTTGGTCAACGCACATCGCTTTCAGGTGAAGCGAATTATTGTGAACCCCGGCCAGCAACTATCGCTGCAAATGCATCATCATCGCGCTGAACATTGGATTGTCGTCAGCGGTACCGCGAAGGTGACGTGCGGCGACAAAGAATATTTATTGTCGGAAGATCAATCGACTTATATTCCGCTCGGCAATCGTCATCGCCTCGCCAATCCAGGCGTTATTCCGCTCGAGATGATCGAAGTGCAGACCGGTAGTTATCTCGGTGAGGACGATATCGTTCGTTTTCAAGATGTTTACGGCCGCAGCCAGTAGTTGTGAAAAACCGATAGTCGTGAAAAGCCAATAGTATGAAAAACCAATAGCGGCGAATCAAATCAGAAGGGTTAGCTCAATGATCAAGAAATGTTTATTTCCCGTTGCCGGTTACGGTACGCGATTTTTGCCAGCCACTAAATCGATGCCGAAAGAAATGCTGCCGATCGTAAACAAACCGCTGGTGCAATACGGCGTTGAAGAGGCGATCGATGCCGGTTTGCGCGAAGTGGCATTTGTGACCGGGCGCGGTAAGCGCTCGATCTCGGATCACTTCGATATCAGTTACGAGCTGGAGCATCAAATCGCCGGCACCGGTAAGGAAAAATATTTGACCGGTATCCGCGGCGTGCTAGAGAAAGGCACTTTCGCAATGACGCGCCAGCGCGAAATGAAAGGTCTCGGCCACGCCATTCTCACCGGCGAAGTGTTGATCGGTAATGAACCTTTTGGTGTGCTGCTATCGGACGATTTGTGCATCAACGAAGCCGGCGAAGGCGTGATGGCGCAAATGGTAAAATTATTTCGTCAGTTTCGCTGCAGTATCGTCGCGGTGCAGGAAGTGCCGATGGATCAAATCGAAAAATACGGTGTGATTGCGGGACAGTCGCTGAAAGACGGTTTATATCGTATCGACAACATGGTTGAAAAGCCGAAGCAAGCGGACGCGCCGTCAAACCTCGCCATTATCGGCCGCTATATTTTGACGCCGGATATTTTCGATGTTCTGCGCGATACGGCGCCCGGCAAAAATGGCGAAGTGCAAATTACCGATGCATTGATGACGCAGGCGCGCAACGGTTGCGTGATGGCGTATAAATTTCAGGGGCGACGCTTCGATTGCGGTTCGGTCGACGGTTTCGTCGAGGCCACCAATTACGTGTACGAAAATATTTATCAGCCTGATTGATTTTCAACTGTATTTATCGATGGGATTTGAGCGATAGCGATGAGCGATAAGTTTGAATGTTTTAAAGCCTACGATGTACGCGGTCGCGTGCCGGATCAGATCAACGAAGATATAGCCTATCGCATCGGCCGCGCCTACGCTGAAGTGGTGAAGCCGCGCAGCGTTGTCGTCGGTCACGATATTCGTCTGACCAGCGAGGCGTTAAAAATAGCCGTTGCCAATGGCCTGCGCGACAGCGGCGTCGACGTGTATGACATCGGTTTGTGCGGCACCGAAGAAATTTATTTCGCGACGTTTCATTCCAAAGTTGACGGCGGCATTGCGATCACGGCGAGCCACAATCCCAAAGACTACAACGGCATGAAATTCGTGCGTGAAGATTCCAAGCCGATCAGCGGCGATAGCGGCTTGTTCGATATTCAAAAGCTCGCTGAGCAAAATCAATTTACTACAGCGGCGAAACGCGGCAATTATCAGCGGCTCGATACCGCCAGCGCTTACGTCGAACATTTGTTATCGTATGTCGATGTAAAAAAATTGAAGCCGTTGAAGGTTGTGGTCAACGCGGGCAATGGCGGCGCGGGATTGGTTATCGATCGGCTCGAAAAATTTCTGCCGTTTCAATTTATCAAGGTGCATCATCAGCCCGACGGCAATTTTCCGAATGGCGTGCCAAATCCTCTGCTTGAGGAAAATCGCGCACCGACCATCGATGCGGTGCGCGCGCACCAAGCGGATTTGGGCATCGCGTGGGATGGCGATTTCGATCGCTGTTTTTTCTTCGATGAAAATGGCGAATTTATCGAAGGCTATTACGTGGTCGGGCTGCTTGCCGAAGCTTTTTTACGCAAAAGTCCTGGCTCGAAGATTGTGCACGATCCGCGGTTGACCTGGAACACGATCGATGTCGCCGAGAAGTTTTCCGGCACGGCGGTACAGAGCAAAACTGGGCACGCGTTCATCAAAGAGCGTATGCGCAAGGAAAACGCCATTTACGGCGGCGAGATGAGCGCGCATCATTATTTTCGCGATTTCGCTTACTGCGATAGCGGTATGATTCCATGGCTGCTGGTTACGCAATTGATTTCCGCTAGCGGCAAATCATTGTCGCAATTGGTGCACGAGCGCCAGCAGGCGTATCCGTGCAGCGGCGAAATCAACCGCAAGGTAAAAGACGTCAAAACAGTATTGGCGGCGATCGAAGCGCGTTATGCGCCGAGTGCAGCAGCGATAGATAAAACCGATGGTCTCAGCATGGTCATGGGCGAGTGGCGCTTCAACGTGCGCGGTTCGAATACCGAGCCGGTGTTGCGGGTGAATATCGAAAGCCGCGGCGATAGCGCATTGATGCAGGCGAAAACGGCGGAATTGCTCAGCGCGGTGGACGCCGCTTCATAATCTTTTTTGTCGCGAGATCGTTTTTCTTAAGCCGAATAATAACTTCGATACCATTGCACAAAGCGCTGTACGCCGATTTCAATTGAAGTATTGGGATGATAATTAACAGCGCGTGTCAGCGTATCGACATCGGCAAACGTATCCGGTACATCCCCCGGTTGCATCGGCAGCAATTTTTTCTGCGCCGTGACGCCGAGATTTTGTTCTATCAATTCAATGAAACGCAGTAATTCCACCGGTGTGTTGTTGCCAATATTGTAAATACGGTAAGGCGCATTCGATGTCGCCGGATTTGGCGCCGCACTATCCCAGGTGGGGTCCGACGTCGCCACTTGATCGCTGGTGCGAATCACGCCCGTCACGATGTCGTCGATATAGGTGAAGTCGCGGCGATGATTGCCGTAGTTGTAAACCTCGATCGTTTCGCCGGCGAGAATTTTTTTGACGAATTTGAAATACGCCATATCGGGCCGACCCCAGGGGCCATATACGGTGAAAAAACGCAAACCGGTGGTGGGCAGGCGGAACAAATGGCTATATGTGTGTGCCATTAATTCGTTCGACTTTTTGGTCGCTGCGTACAGACTTACCGGATGATCGACATTGTCGGTTTCAGCGAATGGCTGTTTGGTATTGGCGCCATATACCGAACTACTCGATGCGTAGGTTAAATGCTCCACTGCAAAGTGACGGCACATTTCCAGAATGTTGCCGAAGCCGACCAAATTGGATGTGATATAGGCCGCCGGATTTTCCAGTGAATAACGCACCCCCGCCTGAGCGGCGAGATGAATCACACGCTGCGGTTTGAATTCTTTAAATACCTGTGCAAGCGCGGCATGATCCGACACACAAAATTCACGATTGGAATAATTCGCTTGACCGAGCAAGCGCTGCAGTCTTGCACGTTTGAGAGCGGTATCGTAATAATCGTTGACGTTATCGATACCGATGACGGCATCGCCGCGCGCCAGCAATTGCAGCGCGACTTCGCAGCCGATGAAGCCGGCAGTGCCGGTGACGAGAATATTCACGTTTACAATCGCCCGTCGACAGTCGCTGCCGGAAACAAATATTTGATGTCGAAAATAATGGACATATTTTTTGCGAACTTGCGTACGGTATCGATGCCCATTTCTTTGAATTTATCGTGCGCGACTGCGATGATAATTGCATCGTAATGACGCTGCACCGGCTGTTCAATGGTAGCAAAGCCGAACTCAACCAGCGCGTGTTCGGATTCCACCCACGGATCGTAAACATCGACATGCGCGTTGCACGCGGTCAATTCATTCACGATATCGACGACGCGTGTGTTGCGTAAATCCGGGCAATTTTCTTTGAACGCGAGCCCCATCATCAAGATATTCGCATCGACGATATGAATACGCTTTTGCGTCATCAAACGCATGACTTCGCCGGCGACATACACGCCCATATTGTCGTTGATACGCCGGCTCGCGGTGATGATTTCGGGAAAATAACCCGCCTGCTGCGCTTTGCTCGCCAGATAGTACGGATCGACACCGATGCAATGTCCGCCCACCAAGCCCGGCCGATAAGGCAGAAAATTCCATTTGGTACCGGCTGCTTTTAAAACGTCTTCGGTATCGATGCCAAGGCGCTTGAATATTTGCGCGAGCTCGTTAACCAGCGCAATGTTGACATCGCGCTGCGTGTTTTCGATAACCTTGGCCGCTTCCGCGACGCGAATGGTGCTGGCTTTATAAGTGCCGGCGGTGACGATACGGCGATAGAGCCCATCGACAAAATCCGCCGCTGCGGGGGTCGAGCCGGAAGTGATTTTCAAAATATTGGTGAGCCGGCGCTGTTTATCGCCGGGGTTGATGCGCTCGGGGCTGTAGCCTGCGAAAAAATCGCTGTTGAACTTGAGGCCGGAAATTTTTTCCATGACTGGAATGCAAACTTCCTCCGTCGCGCCCGGATATACGGTCGATTCGTAAATGACCACATCGCCGACCTTGAGCACTTTGCCTACCGTTTCGCTGGCTTTGCGTAAAGGCGTCAGGTCGGGCTGCTTGTTATCGTCGACCGGCGTCGGCACTGTCACGATGAAAACATTGCACTCGGCGATCGCGGCGGATTCATTGCTGATAATTAATTGCTTGGCTTCCGCGAGCTCGGCGGTGCTGATTTCAAGCGTCGAATCGATACCTGATCGCAGCGCTTCGATGCGGTGCTGATTAATGTCGAAGCCGACCGTCGGCAATTGTTTGCCGAATTCGACCGCTAACGGCAAACCGACATAGCCAAGGCCGATAACCGCGACGCGAGGCGAGTTGTTATTCAACATGTAACGTTCCTTAATTTAGCGGAATAGCACTCGCATAGAGGCTAGCAACGCTGATCTGCGATTGCCAGCAGCGGCGCGCTAACGATTACTCGCTTTGAATTTTTCGATCAGGCCGATGGTGGATGGATCGAGTTCCTGTGTTGAAGCACCATTGAGTGCCGCAAAAATAATCGCGGCGGATTGCTTGCCGAGTTCCACGCCCCATTGATCGAAGGCATTGATATTTAAAATTACACTCTGCGTAAATACCTTGTGCTCGTACAGCGCAATCAGCGCGCCCAGCCGTTCGGGTGTGAGCGACTCCAAAACAATTACGCTGCTCGGCCGCTTGCCGATATGAACCTTATGCGGTGCCAGCGCAGCAATCTGCTCGCGACTGAGGCCCGCATTTATTAATTCCTGCGTTACTTGATCAAGCGATTTGCCAACCATTAATGCACGGCTTTGACTTAAACCGTTTGCGTATAAATGTGCATGACGTTCATCTTTTTGGCTGCCTCGCGCGACCACAATGAAATCCGTCGGAATGAAACGCGTGCCTTGATGCAACAACTGCATAAAGGAATGCTGGCCATTGGTACCGGGTTCGCCCCAAATGACGGGCCCTGAATGTCCCGCAATAAATTGACCGTCCATATCGACCGACTTGCCGAGACTTTCCATCGATAGCTGCTGCAAAAAGGCTGGAAAAAGTTGCAGGCGATGGGAATAAGGCAGCACCAGCGTGCTGTGCGCCTGCCAATAGTTGCAATACCACCATTCGAGCAAGCCGAGCAGCGCCGGCATGTTCGCGGTAAAGGGCGCGGTGCGATAGTGGGTGTCCATCGCGGCGGCGCCGCGCAGCAGCGCCTGAAAATTATCCCAGCCGATCGCGATCGCAATCGGCAAGCCGATCGCAGACCATAACGAATAGCGTCCGCCGACCCAATCCCACATTGGAAATATCTGCGCTGCCGGTATGCCAAACGCGATCGCCTTTGCCGAGTTTGCCGTAATTGCGATGAAATGATTGTCGACGCTGCCCGCGCCGGCTGCCGCTTGCAGCCAGTTGCGCGCAGCGATGGTGTTGGTCAATGTTTCCAGAGTGGTGAAGGATTTCGAAGCGCTGATAACCAGCGTCGTTTCCGGGTTCAGTGCAGCGAGTGTATCGGCGAGTTCGTCAGGATCAACGTTCGCAACAAAATGCACATTGATTTCATTGCGCCAAAACGCGCGCAATGCCGTCACCAGGAAGCGCGGCCCCAAATCGGAACCGCCGATGCCGATATGAATGACATCCGTGAAAGATTTGCCGCTAAAACCTTTCAATTGTTTCGCATAAAGCGTATCGATCAGTGCGCGCATCGCTGCCTGTGCTACGCGCACCTCATTGTAGTGAGGCGCGTTCGGATTCTCGCTGCGCAGCGAAGTATGCAGCGCCGCACGCTGCTCGGAGCGATTGACGCCGGTGCCTTTAAACAGATCTTCGATATGCGCACGCAGCTCAACCTGACCGGCAAGCGCCCCGAACAGCGCTAATGTATCCGCGTTGCAAAAGTGTTTGGAAAAGTCGAGCGTGAGCCCAGCGGCATCTATTGAAAATGCCACAGCGCGATCCGATTGTTGATTAAACAGCTCAATTAAAGAGGTGGCGCTGAGTTGCTGACGGTGTTGTGCTAAGCGATGCTCTAATTCAGCTATTCTCATAACGGCGTCAAATGGCTCGATTTACGAACTCGATTTAAGGAAAGAAATCGCAAGACTGCAAATGAAGTCGCAAGACTGTAACGTGGAGTGTAATTAGACAGCTATATTGCGCTGGTCCATAATTGCACGCTTTTATTTGGCCTTGCTTGAGTTTAAGTTGAATCATATCAGGATATTTCGACAGAATGTGCCGACGCCATTGGCGCTTTTAGCCACGCTTGAATACGCTGCCTTAGTTGCGGCGATATATATGGCACATTGGTTGCGCTTCGCTGTTTTGGATAGCGGCACGATCACCGTCGAAATCGGTCCGCGCGCGCATTTATTCGCAATTGTCAATTTTCTCAGTCTGATCGCCATCGGTGCCTATCGTCCTCGCAACAAAGAGGGACTTTCCGGTTCCGTTTTACGCGCTGTGGTCGCTATTTTTCTAATTGGCACCTTTGTCCTCTCTGCAACCTTTTATATGTTTCCTGCGTTCGAAATTTATTTTGGCCGCGGCGTTTTGGCTTTGGCGGCCATGCTAGCCGTTGTCATGATCGCTATTTTGCGCGACGGCTTTCGGCGATTGAGCAATGTCGGTGCGTTGAAATGGTGTGTCATGGTGATCGGCGCGGGCACTAAAGCCAAACATCTCAGCGATCTGATTGCGACGAAGGACAGCAGCGATTTATCGATGGCCGGCTTTTATCCGGTTACGGATGGGGGACATTTAATCGATCCCTCGCACCTACTCAATAGTGAGCGTCCTATTCGCGAGCTGGCTCATGAATTGGGGGTGCAGGAAATCGTGGTCGCGGTGGATGAGCGCCGCCGCCGCGAAGGCTCCAATGGTTATCCGCTGGAGGCGCTGTTGGATTGCAAATTGGATGGCATTCGCGTCAGCGAGGATATCAGCTTTCTCGAACGCGAAACCGGACGGCTCGATATCCGTTCGCTTTCGCCAGGCTGGTTGGTATTTTCGGAGGGCTTCAGTTATTCGCCGATTCGCGATGGCCTGGAACGCTTATTCGATTTGGTCGCGAGTTCCTTACTGCTAATACTCACCTGGCCATTTATGTTGCTCGCGGTGGTCGCCATTAAATTGGAGGAGGGCATCAACGCGCCTTTGATTTATAGTCAGGAGCGCGTCGGTTATGGCGGCCGCATATTTCACGTGCATAAATTCCGCAGCATGCGCGTTGATGCCGAGAAAGACGGTAAAGCGCGCTGGGCGCAAAAAAACGATAGCCGGATAACGCGAGTCGGCGCCTTTATTCGCAACACCCGCATCGACGAGCTGCCGCAAATCTTTAACGTATTAAAGGGTGAAATGAGCTTCGTCGGTCCGCGACCGGAGCGCCCGCAATTCGTTGAAGAGCTGGCAGCGCAAATTCCTTATTTTCGCGAACGCCATCGCGTTAAACCCGGTATAACCGGTTGGGCGCAAATCTCCTATCCTTACGGAGCCTCGGTCAAGGATTCTGAGGAAAAATTAAAATACGATTTGTACTACATCAAGAACCACAGTTTGTTTTTCGATTTATTTATTCTGGTGCGCACAGTAGAAATAATTTTATTGGGAAGCGGCGTGCGTTAACGCTAGCCGCGTCGCCCGCTCAAGGTGGGCGCAGACAGGATGTTTGCTTTTTAGCATTACCGAGAGATTACTAATGCAATCGCTAGAAAATACGTTTAGCTGCGTCCTGCTGGGCGAGCAATCCTTATTGGTGCAATGCGGCGAAGAATTATTGGCGCGCGGCCATCGCATCATTGCCGTGGTTGCGGAAAATAGACGTGTTATCGACTGGTGCGACGAGAATAAAATTTTTCACTGTTCCCACTTCGAGCAGCTCCGCGACCTGGCTGACTACGAGTATCTGTTCAGCATCACCAATTTAAAAATGCTGCCGGAATGGCTACTCGCTAAACCGACACGACAAGCAATTAATTTTCACGATGGCCCATTGCCGCGTTATGCCGGATTAAATGTGCCGGTATGGGCGCTGATCAGCGCCGAAGCCGAGCATGGTATCAGCTGGCATCAGATGGAAGTGGGTGCGGATACTGGGCCCATTCTTGTCAGTCGCCGTTTTTCGATTGCGGCCAATGAAACCGCCTTCAGTCTTAACGCCAAATGTTATCAAGCGGGCGTGGAAGGATTCGTCGAATTAATCGAGCGCATCGCGGCGGGACTGCTGCAGCCGCAGCCGCAAGATATAATGCAGCGCAATTACTTCGGTCTTGGCAAGCGCCCGGATGCCGCGGCATTGTTGAATTGGAATGAGCCGGCGGAAACATTGGCGCGACTGATCAATGCATTGGATTTCGGGCCTTATCCCAACCCGATGATGTTACCGAAACTCGATTTAGGCGAGTGTTTATTATTGACGCGAGCGGCCGTTGTGGTTGCTGCCCCCATGATGGATACGGCTGATGGAGCCGCTGCTGGCACTAAATTATCGGTCGGAACTGTGGTATCTGCAGGAACCGTCGAAGCGTTTTGCGAACAAACGCTGACGGTGCGCTGCGGCGGCGGCTCGCTAAAAATTTTGCGTCTTTCCGCTTTGAATGGCGATACGATTGACATCGCTTCATTGCTGCGTGAGAAACGAATTAATGTCGGCGATAGACTGCCGACACTGGCCGCTGCGAATCGCGTTGCGCTTAATCAGTATGTCGCCGCACTGTGTCGATATGAGGATTTCTGGCATCGGCAATTGCTGCGCGCCGAGCCGATCGAATTGCCGTTTGCGGAAAAAAATGCAACGAATAAATGCGATTACGAATGGCAGGTTGCCGAGTTTGATGCAGTCATTGCGGATATGCAAACTGCTGCAGACACGCAAAATAATGGCGTGCATTGTGTCGCCATAATTGCGTTGTTGTTGAGTCGATTGTCTGGCAAGGCACAATTCAGTCTGGCTTACATTGGTGCGGCTGCAGCCGCGATGGATAGCGAAATCGCGCGCTTTTTTACCCGTGTTGTACCGTTGCCGATCGCTGTGGCGAGTCGAGAGGCCTTTGCTGTTCTCGTCGACGCCGTGGCGGCGGCATTGATCAGTGCCGAACAAAGAGTTGCCTATCTCAACGATTTACCTGCGCGCCAACCCGATTTGAAAAATGCGGCGGATTGCGCGCATTTTCCGGTGCGTATATTGCGACAATCCAATCTCGATGCCGATGCGGCGCGCCAATTGGGCGATGGCGCTGCGCTGACTATCGTGTTGGATGATTCAGGTAAATCATTGGGCCTGTGGTTCGATCGCGGCATGATTTCCGCACAAAATGTCGCGCATTTACTGGAGCATTGGCGCGTGTTGCAACATTCGTTGCGCGCACGACCTGAAATCAGCGTTAGCCAACACAACATCATCACCGCTACCGATCTGCGGCAACTCGCGGCGTTTAATCAAACGCGTTGCGATTACGCGCGAGATATCTGCGTCCATCAGCTTTTCGAGCGTCAAGCCGATGCCGTACCCGAGCGCGATGCCTGCTTGTTCGAAGGTAAAAAACTTTCTTATTGCGAACTTAATGCGCGCGCCAACCAACTCGCGCGTTATCTGCACAGCCGCGGCGTACAACCCGGCGAATTGATCGGCGTGTTGGTCGAGCGCTCACTCGATATGCTGATCGCACTGTACGCAGTGCACAAAGCCGGTTGTGCCTATGTGCCGCTCGATCCCGTTTATCCACGCGATCGACTTGCTTATATGGCCGAAGACGCCGAGCTGCGCACTGTCATCACGCAGCGATCATTTCTCGATTTCGTCAAAGTGTCGCGCCCAATCGTGCTGGAAGAT
>DASXYH010000232.1:0-4626 GCA_036502545.1 Spongiibacteraceae bacterium | reverse complement strand
AGTACCGCAAGGCGCGCTGAAAATCGACGTCTTTCTCGCCGACAACACCGCGTATTCGAAAAAGCTTAATCGCGTCGTAATGATGCGCGAAGCGCCGGATCATACGCCGGCCGATTTTATTAATCTATCCGGCACCAAAGTACGGCAGATGTTGGGGCAAGGCATCGCCCCGCCGCCGGAATTCTCGCGGCCCGAAGTCGCTAAAATCCTAATGGCGTATTATCAAAGCATTGATGGTTGAGCGCGGTACTGAAGAGAATTATCGCCGGTTTATAGAATACGTTTTTTAATATTATGGAAAACGCTAACAGTGCGTATGACTCGCGCGAGGAGATTGTGGATGAATACGCCGTCGGCTTTGAAAGCGTCGCCTTATAAAATCGAGGCGAAGGAAATCGAGCCGCGTTACGCGCGCGGTTGGCATTGCCTGGGTCTCGCCAATCGATTCACCGAACAACCGATCGCGTTGAATTATTTCGGCACCAAGCTGGCGCGCGTATGGTCATACCTACACTCAGCAGATGACGAGCTGTTCGGAATTGCTCGCCGAAGATAGCGAGCTGCACAGTGAGGCCACCTATTACGGACCGGCGTATATGAATACCTACATGTCGGGCCAAATGAACGGCAATTTAGGACTCGGTTGGAGCGTGCGCGATCCGGCTGAAGTACCGACGACATTGACAACATTGTCGGGCCGCCGTGATTTTAATTGATTGACCTATGTCGCTCGTGGCGATGTGCTAACGCGAGCGACTGATCCAGGTTCTATATTGATTCGGATACAAGCCGGTCCAGTTTTTGACGGCTTTACCCAGGGTACTGGGATCGGAGAATCCACTCATTAAGGTAATTTCACTCAGCGAAGTATTAGGCGCACGCAATAGCTTAAGTATGATGTCGCGACGGATATCATCTTTGATTTTATTGAAACTCATTCCTTCTTCAATGAGTCGGCGTCGCAACGTATGATTAGTTAGACGGCACTGTTCGGCGGCATAACTTAGCGTCGGAAACTCTTTGTACTGTGAAAAATATACGCTAAGAATCCCGCGCAGGCGTGGGCCTAGCGCTTCAAATGTTCCCGGTATTTCACCGAATTTTTGCGGTAGCGAAGCGTACTCCGCTAAATTCGCGGAGTTTTTAACAACAGGTCTCTTTAGATATTCTGTATGAAATAATAGACGAGCCTTCGACTGCAAAAATCTGCATTCAGTTGCTAGCGCTTGATAATATTCCGCTTCTGGTATTTCAGGTGGATGCGGGAACTCGAAGCGCAAACACGGGATCTTTTCTCCTATCAGCCAGCTGGATAGGGCCCATAGATTCAATAGCCACCACTCACATAAAAAATTGTTTGGATCTAGCTCCGGCTCTGCAAGCTGTACGCATATGGCAGCAGCTTCGCCTTCTAATGCGATGGAAAATTGTATGTCACTGGATATTAATGAATAAAACCCAAAAACTTTTTCCAGCGAGTCGATTAAGGTGGGCGCCGATCGTGCGAAATCGACCACCATTTGAATTGCCCCGAGCTTACAGCGGGACCGGGTAAGTCCGCAGAACTCATCTTTTAACAGCAATTTTACGTTGCGCGAAAGCTTATAGAGTTCCTCGAGACTAAACGGCGCATCAGTGATTGGTTTGGGTCGTATGTCGCTACAATTAAAGATAGCTTCTAGATCGTAGCCTCGAGTATTTGCAGCTTGTATATATATTCGTGCATAACGATCGACGAGCAATTCAGCAGACATTGTTAATGACCTCCGCGCCGCCTTTTACATTTACATTCTTGCGTATAAGCATGCTTTGAAATCTAGAGCTATTAATGAATTGTCTTTTCGAGCGTATAGCTGTTCCGGCGCGCCAATGAATACGTCTAAATACCCCATTAGTCAATGGTCGGTTTTCTGCCGGCTCCCATGCGATGGCCCATTGATTTATTTATACGGGCAGCTCCGACTGTTATTTTAGCCCATTAAATTGTTCATTTAGACTGTTTTCCATCATCGTTAAGCGCGATACGCTGATCGCCTCAAAAAACACCAATTATTTTTTCGGCCTAAAAACCTCCAGTTTTTTGTTTTTGCGCATGCCTGTACACACCAGATACCTGAAAAAATTGGTAGCCCAGTTCATTGACCCATTCATTATTTAATTCCAATAACAGAAGAAATGTAGGCTAGAAATTCGCTGAAGAGCTTCAGAGGCTTGACCTATAAAAAGTAGAGATAAAGTTAACCGATACGGCGCTATGGCATCACATAAAACATCAATGCTGTTTAGGTTGACCGAATTGGGTCCAGCCACTTTATGACTGGACGCTAAAACTCGAATCATTTTACCGTCTCCCAAGTTGATTCATATGGGCGCGTTATAGTTTGAAGCTGTAATGATCGATCACTAAAGATTTTCAATTGCTGGAGTTGTATAGAAATGAGTGCGTCTGTTGAAGAGCCGAAGTTTGCGGATCTTATGGTTCCGGCCCGAAGAATTCCGGTGCCGAAGACCGTTAGCGTTGAGGCGCAACGATTTCTTGCGGCCGGTATTCCCAGAGCAGACAAGACGGTCTGGACTGAAGATACGATAGCGATGACCAATCGCTACCTAATGAATCGATGTTCGGCGTTCGCTGAGTTATTTCCGGCCGATATTGTGCAGCACCAATTGGCTACAGCACCGCTCTACGAAATCACCGCCCGCGTTTCTCAGATCAATGAACATCGCGCTATTTTGTATCTGCATGGCGGTGCATTTTTATATGGCGGAGGATTGTTGGCGGCGATGACAGCGCTGCCGATCGCTGCGCGCGCTCACTGTAAGGTTTACGCAAGCGATTACCGCATGCCGCCGAAGCATCCCTTTCCCGCTGCGCTCGATGATGCGCTGGATGCTTATCGCTATCTTTTAGATCGTTTTAAACCGCAGAATATTGCGGTGTATGGCGGCTCGGCGGGTGGCGGTCTTGCCGCCGCGCTGATTTTAAAGGCGCGCGATATGGGCCTGCCGTTGCCCGGTGCCGCTGTTCTGGTGACACCGGAGGCCGATCTGACAGAATCGGGCGATACATTTGAAACCAATCAATTAATCGATGTGGTTTTGCAACAGCGCTTAACCGATTCGATTGCGCTCTATGCCAACGGCCATGATTTAAAAGACCCGTACCTCTCGCCGATATTTGCCGATTTCAACAGCGGTTTTCCGCCGACGCAATTAATTTCCGGAACGCGCGATTTGTTTCTGTCGAATACGGTTATTTTACACAGGGCGTTGCTGCGAGCAGGCATCAAGGCAGAGCTCCATGTTTTTGAAGCGATGCCGCACGGAGGATTTCACGGTGCACCGGAAGATAACGAAAGCCTTGTCGAGCAGCTTCGATTTATCGATGAACATCTTGAGAAATAACGAGGCCATTCCGTCCGACCCTATTCCGGCGGGATTGTCCATATATCCACCGTTCTCATCCATTTTTACTACCGATAGCAAACATCACCATGGCTGAATATCGATTAAGGAGAAGATGAAATGGCAAGTGCAAGACTCCAAGACAAGGCGATTGTAGTGGCTGGTGGCGCCACCGGCATTGGCGCAGCTACTGCACGGAGACTCGCCAGCGAAGGCGCCAAAGTGGTGGTGGGCGACATTCAGGGAGAAGCTGCCGAAGCGGTGGCGACGCAGATCGTAAAAGCCGGCGGTCAGGCTGTGAGCATGTATTTCGACATTGCCGATGATGCCTCGGTGGCAGCACTGATTGGCAAAGCGGTGCAGACCTACGGCGGTCTCGATGGCATCCATGTGAACGCGGCGGATCTGCGGATCATTGTCCAGGACTCCGACATTTTGGAAGAGCCGCTGGAAGTTCTCGATCGAACACTGCAGGTCAACCTGCGCGGCCACGTATTATGCGTGCGCCATGCGCTACCCGAGCTACTCAAACGAGGTGGCGGATGTATCGTGCACACCTCTTCTGGCGCGGCCTACGATGGTGGTCCGACGCGCCCGGCTTACTCGATCAGCAAGGCCGGCATTCATGCCTTGATGCGCCACGTGGCTTCCAAGTGGGGAAAGGAAGGCATTCGCACCAACGTCATCTGCCCCGGACTGGTCATGACCGATGTCCTCAAGCAGGTTCTGAGCAAGCAATCGCAAGACGACAATCTGGCGCGAGTCCGCCATACCCGCTTGGGCATGCCCGAAGACATCGCGGCGACAGTGGCGATGCTGATGTCGGCTGACGGTGACTGGATCACCGGTCAAGTCCTCAGCGTGGACGGCGGCGCCACCTTGCGTCAGTGATCTGTGCAGATAATAAAAATTTGCGATCAATATCTTTTCGGTGACTTGTCGACACCATCGTATGATTAACCAACTTATGCAGGAGACTTCAAAATGAATTTCACGCAGACAACGCTCAACGGCCACATCGCGCTGGTGACCGGTGCTCGCCGCGGCATCGGCCGCGCTATTGCTCAGCGCTTGGCAGCTCACGGCGCAAAAGTAGTTATTGCATCGCGCACCACCAAAGATGAGGGCGTCGAAGAGACGCTTGCGCTGATTCGCGATGCCGGCGGCCAGGCCGCTGTCGAACCACTGGAGCTGTCGAGCACAGCGGCGCGGGCCGGCTTC
>DASXYH010000231.1:0-8978 GCA_036502545.1 Spongiibacteraceae bacterium | reverse complement strand
TATTTTTCGTTTAGCGGCGGCAATGCGCAAGGCAACGCGCTGGTGACGATCGCTCTAACGATTCAACAAAGCGGCAGCAACAACGAGCAGTTGCAATTCGATCACGAGGTGTGGCTGCGCGATGTGCAATAACGTGAGGCCGTGCGACAACAAACCCCTCCCCGGCCCTCCCCTTGTCAGGGGAGGGAATCGCGCTGCCATTCTCGACGCGCGCTCCACATCCCCCCTGATAAGCGGAGACCGAGGGGGGTTTAACGGATCGAGTGCTGCGGGTGGCTTCAGTTTAATTCTGGTTTTATTTCTGCTCGTAGTCGTCAGCTTGTTGGCGGCGGCGATGGCGCAATTGAATGTCGGCGGTTCGGCCGCCGTCGCGCAGGAAATTCAATCGGTGCGCGCGCTATTCGCAGCCGAAAGCGGCGCGCAGATTATGGCGATGAAAATATTTCCGCACGATGTCGTCAACCCTGTATGCGCCGCAACGTTCACGCAACCGTTTACCGTCGGCGGCCTCAATGGCTGCAGCGCCACCATCACCTGCGCCAGCATTAGCGATGGCGCGGGACACACTGTATTTACCGTGCAAAGCGATGCGTTTTGCGGCACCGGTTCCGATCGCGCGCGGCGAAAAATTCAAGTGCGGCTGAGGAATTTGTAAATGCGCAAACTACTCGCGCTAATATTTTTATTTTTTATCGTGCCTGCGCATGCGGCGATCGTTGCAAGC
The DNA here is from genome assembly GCA_036502545.1 of Spongiibacteraceae bacterium. GTDB lineage: Bacteria > Pseudomonadota > Gammaproteobacteria > Pseudomonadales > CAMLJR01 > CAMLJR01. Next base: position 8,254 of record DASXYH010000231.1, on the reverse strand, counting down.
ACGGCAACAGGCACCAGTTTTGCGAGCAGTGGCAATGTCAGCACTTTTACGCTGAATCGTCCGAGTTCAGTCAATATCGGCGACTTGTTGTTCGTACAAATCACCGTCAGCGCCAACGTTTCGGTGTCGATCGTGCCGAGCGGCTGGACTCTGCTCGCCGATGACACCTCCGGCAGTGGCGGCACCGTGCTTGAGCAATTCACGTATTACCACGTCGCCACCGCTAGCGATACCGCTAATGGCGCCACCAGCTGGACATTGTCGGCCGCTGTCCGCGTCGCGGCGGCGATGGTGGGATTTCGCAGCGATCTGGCCGGCCGCACCGCTGTGCTCGGTGCCACCGATGTCGATACCGGCGGCAGTGCGACATTGACGGCAAGCGATGAGACCGCGACTGCACCCGGCCGTCTAGTGCGTTTTTACGGGCATCGCAGTACCAGCGCATTGAATTCCGGCGCGGCGTTGACACGCCATGCCAGTGCCAACGCCGATACTCTGGTGACATTGCTTGCTGCCAGCCGGGCAATCGCCGGTTCCGGTGCTACCGGCACCGACGTCGTCACCGCCAGCAGTTCGGCGCGCTATGTGATTCACAGCGTATTGCTCACCGAAAGCAAATTGACGAAGCCGGCAACGTGCTACAGCGATAATTTTTCCGATAGCACCGCGTTCGCACAAAACTGGGTGACGACCAGCGTGGGCTCAACTGCATTCACCCCGACTATTCTCAGCGGACACATGCGGCTGACCAGCAATAATGGCTACATCTCGACGGGCGCAACGCTGCAACGGTTGTTTCCGACCAGTAATTTAATTTACGTGGAATTCAACCATTACAGTTACCCAAGCGCGAGCGGCGCTGACGGTATCGCGGTGACGTTATCCGATTCGAGCATCACACCGCAGCCCGGCGGCTTTGGCGGCTCGCTCGGTTATGCGCAGCGCAACGACAGCGGCGGCATCAACGGTTTTGCCGGCGGCTGGCTCGGCGTCGCCCTCGACGAATACGGCAACTATTCAAATCCCACCGAAGGTCGCAATGGCGGACCTGGCTTCCGCGTCGATTCGGTGGCAATACGCGGTTCCGGTTCAGGCCAGACGGGCTATGCCTATGTCGCTGGTACTGCAGCCGGTTTATCTCCCGGTATCGACAGCACCAGCACGCCGGGACCGGGATATCGTTATCGCATCGTGATCGATGCCGCTGGCTCGGGACAAACGTATGTCACAGTCGATCGCGATATCAACGGGACAGGAAACAGTTACACCAATCTGATTCCGACTTTCAATATCGAATCGACAGCAGGACAGGCGGCAATTCCCGCGAATTTGATGCTGACATTCACCGGCTCGACTGGCGGCTCGATCAATATCCACGAAATCGGCAATTTATCGGTATGCGCGACAACGATTCAAACCACGAATCAGGTCGATCATTTCGAATTCGTGCACGATGGCCAGGGTCTGACCTGCGAGCCGGAAAACGTCACGATTCGCGCGTGTGCGGATGCGGCGTGTTCGACGCTGATGTCGGTGCCGGTGACGGTTACGCTCGGCACCAGTTCCACCACCGGTGGCTGGGTCGGCGGCAATACAAAAACGATTAACAGCGGCGCCGGCGTTTTTCAATTTCAACGCGCAATACCAACCACCGGCATCGATCCCAATAATTTATTCATAGCAAGCAGTTCACCGGGCGCGAAGCCGTTCAGCACCAACAAGTGCAACGGCGTCGTCACCAACAATTGCGCGCTGCCGTTTGTCGATGCGGGCCTCGCCTTCGACGTACCGACATTGCTCGCGAATAAACCATCGGGCGCGGTGCGTTTGCGCGCGGTGAAAAATTCCGGCGATGCGGCCAATTCGTGTGTCGCGCTATTTCAGAATACAACGCAGGCGATAAATTTTTGGTCGACGTATACAACGCCGAGCACCGGTACGCGCGCGGTTGAATTGCGTCCCGGCAGCGGCTCCGGATCCTTCACTTCTGTGGTGACAGCAGCGCCCGGCACCGCGATCAATCTCAATTTCGACAATAGCGGCGAAACCACTTTTGAAGCGCGTTATCAGGATGCGGGCTTGATGGCGCTGAATGCGCGCTACAATGGCAGCGGCACTTATGCGGGCCTGGTATTGAACGGGTCCGATACATTTGTCTCTAAACCCGCCGGCTTGTGTGTCGATACCACGACATCGAGCACCACGTGCAATAGTTCGTATAACAACTGCGCACCATTCGTTGCCGCCGGCATGCCATTTCAATTGCACGTCGATGGCGCCGCATGGGAGTCGGATGTCGATGCAAATTTCTGCAGCGGCAATGGCACCACGCCGAATTATTCACAAAGCAGTGTTCCGCTCAGCGTGCAATTGATCGCGCCGACCGGGTCCGGCACTAACACCGGCACGCTGGGGCGCTACAACGCTACTTTTATTCCAGCGGTGGTGAATATCGCCAATGGCTCGGCGGTTCTCACCGATCTCACCGAAAGCGAAGTTGGCGTTTTTACATTTACCGCGACACCGCCTGCCAATGCCTATTTTGGCGAGACAGTGAATAACGGCACCAGCCGCAATATCGGCCGGTTTGTGCCGTATCGCTTCGCGGTGACATCGACTGCGGCGATTCGCAACGCGACCACGTGCGGTTTTACCTATCAGGATCAACCGTTCGATTTTGATTTTGATACGACAACCAGTACCGATTATTCGCCGGTCATTACCATTACCGCTTTGAACGCGGCCAATGTCACCACACGCAATTACGACGCCGGCGGTACTGCCGCCGACGACACTAATTCATTCTGGAAACTCGGCAACAGCGCAGCCAACAGTCTCAATACCAGCAGCAACCATAACTACAATCATTTAGCGCCGCCGACAGCCGGCGGAATATTAAATGTAGGCGGCTCGACAACGGCTGTTGTAACGGCGCTGGGCCCGAATGACGGCGATGGTTCACGCAGTTATCGCATCACCGGCGAAACATTTTCATACGCGCGCGTCTCGACACCGAATGCGCCGTTCAATGCCAATTTGCAATTGAATGTGGTTCAGAATGCGCTGACCGAAGCGGTGAGCGAAACTTATCTTGATCCCACCAATTTAAGTAGCACCGACCGCGCCTGCTATCGCAGTAATTGTCCGATAAATACGACTAACATTTGCACCAATGTCTGCGGCAGCTATGGCTCCAGTGCAATCACCAATCGCAGCGGACTGCCCGTTGTCGAAATTCGTTACGGCCGTTTACGCGCGAACAGCGCAAGCGGTCCGACCACTTCGGCGCTGCCGATTCCGATCGTGGCTGAATATTGGAACGGTTTGCAATTCATCACGAATACCGCCGATAACTGCACCGCAATCAGCAGCAGCGGCACAGCGCTGACGAATTACACACAAAACTTAAACAACGGCGAAACGACAGCGAGTGGCAGCGCAACTGCTTTAATAGCAGGTCAGTCATCGTCAGACATCGTGTTGAGCGCACCGGGCACCAATAATTATGGGACCGTCGACGTTTCGCCAAATCTTTCGGCAATACCGTGGCTGCAATTCGACTGGGATCACAATTCCGCAACACCGTTCACCAATCCCACCGCCACCGCCAGCTTCGGCAACTACAGCGGCTCCGATCGCATAATTTATTGGCAGGAAATACCGTAAATAAAACCCCTCCCCGGCCCCTCCCCTTGTCAGGGGAGGGAGTGTACGTGCGAAACTGACGCATTAATCCCCCCTGACAAGGGGGGCTAGGGGGGTTAATGAATTGGCAACAGACCATCGCATCGCTACCTTCATCGCTGCAACGCGAAGTGGAGCTTGCACTTACGCACCTGCTCGAGGCCTGCGATGTCATTCAGCGCGAAACTTATGCCGCCCTGCTGAATGATTTAAATTTCTCACAACGTCTCGCCAAATTATTCGCCTGCAGCCAATTCGCCGCGCAGCTGTGCCGGCGTCATCCCGACTGGTTGATAACATCGCAGCAAAACGGCGAACTCGATCATAACTTCACTCACGAAAATTTCGCCGCACGCCTGCAAACGTTACTGCAACATGACGGAAGTGGCGATGCGCTCGACAGTGCGCTGCGCCGATTTCGCAATCGCGAATATTTACGTATCATCTGGCGCGATTTAAACCGACTCGCAGAAATGGCGGAAACAACCGCCGATATCAGCGCGGTCGCCGAGACGACAATACAGACCGCTCTCGATTTCCATTATGCGCAATTGCAGCGCGAATGGGGCGCGCCGTGTTCTGCGCGCGACGGCAGCGCGCAGCCGTTTATCGTTATCGGCATGGGCAAACTCGGCGCGCGCGAATTGAATTTATCGTCCGATGTCGATTTAATTTTTGCCTACCCGCGCAGCGGAGAAACAAAAAGGGAGTGCAGTGGTGAAACGCACGGCACCGGCAAGAGTATCAGCAATCAGGAATTTTTTATTCAACTCGGACAACGCCTGATCAAATCGCTCGAACAAAATACCGCGGACGGTTTTGTCTTCAGAGTCGATATGCGTCTGCGGCCGTATGGCGACAGCGGCGCGTTGGTGCTGAATTTCGATGCGCTCGAAGAATATTATCAAGACCAGGGCCGCGACTGGGAACGTTACGCGATGATCAAGGCACGTCCCGTAGCGGAAAGCACCGGCAGTACCGCGACTTCGATGAATTTTCCCGCCGGCAATCGGCTGATCGAAATATTACGACCGTTCACCTACCGACGCTATCTCGACTATTCCGCATTCGAAGCATTGCGTGAAATGAAAATGTTGATTCACCGTGACGTGCAACGCCGCCGTCTGCATGACAATATCAAGCTCGGCGCGGGCGGCATTCGCGAAATCGAATTTATTGCGCAGTGTTTTCAATTAATTCGCGGCGGGCGCGAACGGCGTTTACAGGAACGCAACTTACAGCGCGTGTTAGTAACATTGGCAGAGCTGAACTATTTACCTGCGGCAGCCGTGGGGCAATTGCAGCAGGCTTACATTTTTTTGCGCAACACCGAACACGCCATTCAAGCGTGGCTCGACCAGCAAAGCCAGGCTTTGCCGAAAGCGGATTTGCCGCGCAGTGCGTTGGCATACGCGCTCGGTTACCACAATTGGCCGTCATTCCAACTCGAACTCGATCGGCATCGCCAACATGTCAGTGCGCATTTCAACAATATCATCGCACTGCCGATGGATAAACAGGAAGCGAATGCTGCGCATGCGTACGATCGCTGGCAAACATTCTGGATGGATGAAGAACTGTCGCTCGACAATATGGCACAGCAATTAGCTGCCGCTGGATTCGATCAGGTCGAAGAAGCGGCGCGCCGTTGCCTTGAAATGCGCACCAGCAAAGCTGTGCAGCTTTTGCAAACGACGGCGCGTGCACGGCTCGATACTTTCATGCCGCAATTGTTACAGGCCTTAACACAGGTCGAACGCCCCGGAACCACACTGCTGCGAATTTTACCGCTGGTTGAAGCCGTGCTGCGCCGCACCGCTTATTTGGTTTTGCTGGTAGAAAATCCGGCGGCGTTGCGCGAATTGGTATTGTTGTGCGCAGCGAGCCCGTGGATTTCGAGGCAGTTGACGCAACATCCGGTTTTGCTCGACGAATTGCTCAATGCCGGAACGCTGTATACGGCACCCGAGAAAACCGCTTTGCAGCGCGATTTGCGCGAGCAATTGCTGCGACTCGAATGGAACGATCTCGAAGGCCAAATGGATGCGCTGCGCTATTTCAAACTTGCACATAGCTTGCGTGTCGCCGCGTCGGAGATCAGCGGCACGTTGCCGCTGATGAAGGTGAGCGATTATCTGACCTGGATTGCGGAAACCATTATCGATCATGTACTGGAGCTGGCCTGGCATCACTTAACCGATAAGTACGGCACGCCGCGCAAAGCGGATGGGGCATTGTGCGCGAAAGATTTTATCGTGGTCGGTTATGGCAAACTCGGCGGCATCGAATTAAGTCATGGTTCCGATCTCGATCTCGTATTCATTCATGCCGCCGACCCAAGCCTGACTACCGATGGCGCCATCGAAATCGATAACAGCACTTTTTTTACGCGTCTTGGGCAGCGCATGATTCATATTTTGAGCACGCAGACCGCGCTCGGTCCGCTCTATGAAGTCGATATGCGCCTGCGGCCATCGGGCAATTCGGGTCTGCTGGTCAGTTCGTTAAAGGCGTTTGCCGATTATCAGCTGCAACGCGCCTGGACATGGGAACACCAGGCGCTGGTGCGGGCGCGCGTCATCGCCGGCGATCGTGGGCTTGCCGATGCGTTTAACCAGGTGCGGAGAGAAATACTGTGCCAGCCTCGCGATCTGGATAAGCTGCGCAACGATGTACTCGCGATGCGGCAGAAAATGCGCGAGCAACTGCGTCCGCGCAATACCGAAACCGCCGAGCATCCGGTATTCGATTTGAAACATGGCAGCGCAGCGATGATCGATATCGAATTTATCGCGCAATACGCGGTTCTTGCCTGGGCACATACCCATCCCGAGCTCGCGCGGTGGACCGATAACATCCGTATTTTGGAAACACTGCAGCAAAACGGCTTATGTTCAGAACAAATCGCGAATGGATTGATCGAAGCATACAAGGCGTATCGTAGTGCCGCGCATCGATTGAATCTGCAACAACAGCCTGGCCTAGTAGCATTAAACGATTTTGCCCGAGAACGCGAAAGCGTAATCGCAGCGTGGCAGACATTTATGGCTGAGAAAGCTGGAAGAAAAAAGCATTAATTAATAATTCATTAGGTGACATTTAGTAAGGGGCAATGATGAAGACAGTCTTTACACGGGTCGTCGGGCCAGCTGTTTTATGCGCGTTGCTTTTAAGCGGCTGCAATCGTACGACGTCAATTGAACCCGGCAAATTCGTAGAGGATTGGCCTTCAGCTCTGCGCGGAGAATTGATGAAAAGCACCAAATGTGCAGTCGATGCGATGAATGGAAAAAACGCAAAGCAACCATGGACGGTGAAACGGGGCGAAGCGCTCGTATTTACCGGCTGGGCGTTTGTTGATAAAGGGGCGCCACCCGATGTTTACGTGCAGATCGTGGGACCCGCTCTAACTTATACCGCGCTCACGCGGTCGCGCTTGCCGCGGCCGGATGTAAATCAATATTTTAAATTAAACCCGGATATCAACACTGGCTTCGAGTTGAGCGCCACTCAAGATATTGAGCCCGGCGAATATAAAATAGAGGTTCTGCAGTCTAGTGACGGTAGTGTCGCCCAATGCAAGACCCAGTTGGACTTGAAAGTAAACTGAATGTGAACAAAGCGTGACTCATATAGTTGCGCATGCGAGAATCATGCGAAAGCTCAGTTCCAAGTAACGATAATTACAGTGATGCATGACTAAAGATTAATTAAAACGCGACCTTAGTCGCAACATATCGCACTCCTAAGAGCTGCGCAGGACACTTAATGAAAGTCTTGCACTTTTATCGCACTTATTTTCCCGACACTCAGGGCGGACTGGAAGAGGCCATTCGTCAGATTTGCGCAAGCACGCGCACGCATGGCATCGAAAGCCGGGTGCTTACGCTTAGTCCCAACCCAAGTCCTGTCGTTATCGACAATCCCGAAGCACAGGTTCATCGCGCCCAGCTCGACGCTGAAATTGCTTCCTGCAGCATGGGCATGCAGGCTTTTGCGATGTTCAAAGCGCTGGCTGATTGGGCCGATATTATTCACTATCACTTTCCCTGGCCGTTTGCCGATATCGTCAAATTATTCAGCGGCGTTAAAAAGCCGGGGGTTGTAACCTACCATTCCGATATTGTTCGGCAGCGAATATTGGGAAAGCTTTACACGCCGTTAATGGCGAGCTTTTTGGATAGTGCCAGCCGTATTGTCGCTACCTCGCCCAATTATCTTGCCTCAAGCGAAGTGCTAAAACATTATGCCGAAAAAGTGGAAGTGATTTCGCTCGCACTCGATAAGCAGACATATCCCACTGTCAGCGCCGAACAATTGCAACGCACCGAGCAGCGCTTTGGCAGGGATTTTTTTCTCTTCATTGGCGTATTGCGAGACTATAAAGGGCTGCATATTTTGCTCGAGGCAATTAAAAATGCGCCTTATCGGGTAATTATTGTCGGTACCGGCCCCAAGGAAAAATCGCTGCGTCAACTCGCTGCCCAGCTCAATTTAGGCAACGTTCATTTCGCCGGCTATCTGGACGATGTAACTAAAGTTGCGCTGCTACAACTGTGTCGTGCGGTGG
>DASXYH010000230.1:0-10535 GCA_036502545.1 Spongiibacteraceae bacterium | reverse complement strand
GCCATCGACATTGTCGACACAGCGTGCGCACAACTCGGGATGAAGCACATGTTTACCGACATCTGCGCGATGATGCCAACAACGTACACATTTTGCATATTCAGTTTTTTTCAAACTAACCCCAGACAAACCAGGAACGTCTAAAACATGCATACCAACTTCAAGTCTCTCCTTATCACGATCTTCAAGAGATTTCACGCTTGCATAGGAAGACTTCAATACAAAACGCAACTCGTCCTCAAGAAAATTCAATTTTTTTAGCAGCGGCTCATCACAATACAACGTAATTTCTGTTTCCAGTGCGTTACCAATAAATCCTTTTTTTCGATCGCTTTCAAGAACCATATTTACTTGATCTTTCACTTTCATTATTAGTTGCCAGAACTCTTCACTGAAAGTTTCTCCGTCACGCAGCAAGCGCAAATGCTCGTACCATTCCGCCGTGAACGCCGATTCCGCGCGCACGCCCGGAATCGTTTTACCTGGAATAAACGGCCATAACTCATCGGCGGTGAAACTCAGCACCGGTGCAATCCAGCGCACCAGCGCTTCGACGATGTGATACAACGCCGTTTGCACCGAGCGTCGGGCGAGACTGTCAGTTTTGCAGGTGTACTGTCGGTCTTTGATGATGTCGAGATAAAAACCGCCGAGCTCGACGACGCAGAAATTATGCACCTTTTGATAAACGAGATGAAATTGATACGAATCGTACGCGCCGATAATTTCCTGCTGCAGTCGATACGCGGCATCGATTGCCCAGCGATCGAGCGCGAGCATATTATCGAACGGCACCGCGTGCTCTAACGGATCAAAGCCATTCAAATTCGCCAATAAAAAACGTGCGGTGTTGCGAATACGCCGATACGCATCGGCGGTGCGTTTGAAATTTTCATCCGATACCACCATCTCGTTGCGATAATCGGTCGCCGCGACCCACAGCCGCAAAATATCGGCGCCGAGTGTTTTCATCACCTGCTGTGGCGCGATCACATTGCCGAGTGATTTCGACATTTTGCGGCCCTGCGTATCGACGGTGAAACCGTGCGTCAATACACTTTTATACGGCGCGTTGCCGTTGATCGCGATTGCCGTCAACAGCGACGATTGAAACCAGCCGCGATGTTGGTCAGAACCTTCGAGATATAAATCGGCGGGATATTGCAATTCGCTGCGCTGCTTTAACACTGCGAAATGGGTGACGCCGGAATCGAACCATACGTCGAGTGTGTCGGTGGCTTTGTCGTAATGTTCCGCGTCAGTACTCAGCAATTCTTTTGCATCCAATTCGAACCACGCATCGATCCCTTTTTGTTCGACGCGCTGCGCGATCTGCTCGATCAACTCCTGTGTACGCGGATGCAATTCCGCGCTCTGTTTATGCACGAATAACGCAATCGGTACACCCCAGGTACGCTGCCGCGAAATGCACCAGTCGGGTCGATCCGTCATCATGCCGTCGATACGCGCCTTACCCCAGCCCGGTGTCCACTCGACTTTATCGGATGCGGCGAGCGCATCTTCCAATAAATGATTCTGTGACATGCTGATAAACCATTGCGGCGTCGCGCGGAAAATCAGCGGCGTTTTATGGCGCCAGCAATGCGGATAACTGTGTTGCAGCGGCTGGTAATGCAACAGTGCGCCGCGTTCGCGTAATACGTTAACGATCGAGTCGTTCGCTTTGAATACATGCTGACCTGCGAACAACGGCGTGTCCGGCAAAAAAACACCGGTAGCGGAAACGGGATTTAAAATGGCGAGGCCATATTTTTTACCGACGATAAAATCGTCCTGACCGTGGCCGGGCGCGGTATGCACGGCGCCGGTACCGGCGTCGGTCGTGACATGCTCGCCGAGAATAATCGGTACATGCCGCTCATAAAATGGATGTCGCAGAAAAATATCTTCGAGCGTCGCACCTTTGGCGCGCGCGACGATTTCGTAATGTGCAATGCCGTAGCGTTTCATCACCGTACCTTCGAGCGCTTCGGCAATCACGAGTAACCATTGCTTATTTTCATGTGTAAATTTAATTAATACGTAATCGAGCTTTGCATTCAACGCAACCGCCAGATTCGCCGGCAATGTCCACGGCGTTGTAGTCCAGATCGCGACGGCGACTTCGCCGGTTAAATTCGTATCGGCGCTAAATCGTTTCAGCACATCGGTTCGATCGACTACGGCAAATGCGACATCGATCGCGGGCGACATTTTATTCTGATATTCGACTTCCGCTTCGGCGAGTGCCGACGCGCAATCGAGACACCAGTGCACCGGTTTGAAACCTTTTAGCAGGTGGCCATTCGCGGCGACTTTACCAAGTGCGCGAATTTCATCGGCCTCGAATTTAAAATTCATCGTGAGATAGGGATTGTCCCAATCGCCGATGATACCAAGCCGTTTGAAATCCTCGCGCTGACCGCTCACCTGCTGCTGCGCATATTGACGGCAGAAATTGCGAAACGTCGGCACGTCGATTTTTGCGCCGGCCTTGCCGTGCTTTTTTTCGACGTTCAATTCGATCGGCAGGCCGTGACAATCCCAACCGGGAATGTACGGCGCATCGAAACCGCTCAGCGTTTTTGCCTTGACGATAATATCTTTCAGAATTTTGTTGACCGCATGGCCGATATGAATTTCGCCGTTCGCATAAGGCGGGCCATCGTGCAGCACGAATTTATCGCGACCGGCGCGCGCGGTGCGAATTTGCCGATACAGATTTTTTTCCTGCCATTGTTTCAACATTTCTGGCTCGCGCTGCGCGAGATTCGCCTTCATTGCGAATTCGGTTTCCGGCAGATTCAATGTGTGTTTGTAATCGGTTGTCATAGCGCTCGATAAATTCCTGAAACTGTTCTCCCTCCCCTGATAAGGGGAGGGCCGGGGAGGGGTTTTAAAAAACTTAACCCCCCTCGATCCCCCCTTTTCAGGGGGGAGGTGTACGGTCACACCCCTTTATGGGGGAGGGTTTACTGCCACGTTGAAATATTCACGGCCATTTTCAATATCGTTCCGGATCTGTTGCTTCAACGCATCGATCGACGCGAATTTTTTTTCTTCGCGCAATTTTTTGCGAAATACCACCGAGATTGTGCGCTGATAAATATTGTCGGCAAAATCGAGAATGTGCACTTCCAAAATTGCCTTGGTCAAATCGCCGATGGTCGGCCGCGTGCCGACATTCGCGACGCCGTACAATTTATGCGGCGCGGCGCCGAGCACTTCGACCGCCCCCTTTATTTCAACGGCATAGACACCCGCGAGCGGTGCGCGCAACCGGCGCAGATGCAGATTCGCCGTCGGCACATCGAGCGTGCGACCCAGCTGTTGTCCCATCACGACGCGGCCGGTAATGCAGTAAGGGCGGCCGAGCAATTGTTCCGCTGTCGTAAAATCCGCCGCTTCGAGCGCCGCGCGGATACGCGTGCTGCTGACGCGCTCGCCGCACTGCACCACCGATTCGGTCGCGACCACTTCGAAACCGTGGCGCGCGCCGGCGGCTTTTAAAAAATTAAAATCGCCCGCGCGATTTTTGCCGAAATGCAGATCGTCGCCGACGACAATATAACGCACACCCAAACCATCGATAAAAACGCGGCGCACAAATTCATCGGCATCCATTTCGGAAAGCTTACGATCGAAACGGATGCGCAACACGCGATCGATACCGAGCGCGCGCAGCGCAGCGACTTTTTCCTGAAAACTCATCAGCCGCGGCGGCGATTGCAGCGGTGCGAAAAATTCGCGCGGCAGCGGTTCGAACAAAACCACGGTGACCGGCAGCTGCAGCTTGCGACCTTTTTCGATCAAGCGGCGCAATACGGCTTGATGGCCGCAGTGCACACCATCGAAAGCGCCGATCGTCGCCACGCAGCCGCGATGGCGGGGGCGCAGATTGTGCAAGCCGCGGATCAATTCCATCGCAGTAGGGATCTTCAGCGAATGACAAGGCCGGCGATTATAACGTAGACCTTTACGACTCCGACACTTAAGCGAATTCGCATTTTACGCAGCGGCGGGGCCGCGCAAATGCCTGACGCGCAAGCCGAGCGCGAATAACACGCCGGCATACGCGGCAAATGCAAGCGCGCACAACCCGATCACGATCGGCAGGCGTTGCCACCAGACCCAGCCGACCCATGTTTGCGGAGTGGGATCGAGCAGCGCGAGCACCGCACCCATCGTCGCACAGGCGAGCGCGAGTTGAACGATGAAGCGCGCCCAGCCCGGCTGCGGTTGAAATACTCCAGCCTTGAACAGCCCGCGCGCGAGCATTGCTGCATTCAGCCAAGCCGACAATGACATCGCGGCCGCCAAGCCGACATGGCCGAGCCGAAAATAACTATGCAGCGGAATAACCAGGATCAGGTTGAACACCATATTCGCAATCATCGCGATGACACCGATGCGCACCGGTGTTTTCATATCCTGCCGCGCGTAATAACCGGGCGCGAGTATTTTGATCAGCATGAATGCGCTGAGACCGGTCGATACCGCCGCCAACGCATATGAAGACATTTGAATATCGCGCATCGTTGTCTCGCCGTAACGAAACAACGCCAGTTGAATCGAATAGCCGGCGACGATCAATGCCACCGACGCCGGCATGCCGATCAATAAAATCAAACGCAGCGCCCAATCGAGCGTGCGCGAAAAATTCGCGTGCGATGCCGCGGCTTGATCGCGCGCTAAACTCGGCAGAATCACGGTGGAAATCGCCACCGCGAAAACGCCGAGCGGCAATTCGTGCAGGCGATCGGAAAGATACAGCCACGACACACTGCCTGGCGGCAAAAATGACGCGATGACGGTATCGAGCAGTAAATTGATTTGGCTGACCGAGACACCGAACAACGCTGGCACCATCAAACGCAAAATGCGGCGCACGCCTTCATCGCGCGGCGCCCAGCGCGGGCGCGGCAACAAATCGAGGTGAATCAAAAATGGCCATTGAAATAAATATTGCGCGACGCCAGCGATCAGCACGCCCCACGCCAGCGCGTACAACGGTTGCGAAAACCAGCGGCTGGCGAAAAATGCGGCGGCGATCAGCGTGACATTCAACAGCACCGGTGCGAATGCCGGCGCGCCGAAACGGCCGAAGCTATTTAATATCGCGCCGGAAAATCCGGTCATCGAAATCAAAAATAAATACGGAAACATGATGCGGATGAGATTGCTCGTCAGCGCGAATTTTTCCGGCTGATCGACGTAACCCGGCGCAAATAAAGCGGCGACGAGCGGCGCCGCGATGACCGCGAGCGTTGACACCGCGATCAAACTCGAACCGAGCACGCCGGACACGCGATCGATCAAATCGCGCACGTCCTGCAGGCTGCGCTGATGCCGATATTCCGACAGCACCGGCACGAACGCCTGCGCGAACGCGCCCTCGGCGAATAATCGGCGCAAAAAATTTGGAATGCGAAACGCGAAAATAAATGGATCGGTCGCGGCGCCGACGCCGACAAAAACGCTGAAGCTGATATCGCGCAGCAAACCCAGTACGCGCGACAGCATCGTCAATAAACTTACGACAAAGCTGCTGCGCAAAAGGCCTGGAGATTTTTTATTTTCGATTGTCATCTGCGCCATTTTTTGTTTTGCAAAACCCCTCCCCGGCCCTCCCCTTATCAGGGGAGGGAGAAAACACTTCCCCCCTGACAAGGAGGGACCGAGGGGGGTTAGATTTTAAATCCTTTTGCCACAGCGGCCGATAATGCGTTTCCCCGTGCATGCGCTCGCTGCGATACAACGCGATACTTTCGATATCGACATCGACGCTGCCGCTCGGCAACTCGAAATACTGCAGCGCAGTGCCGCGTTCGAGTCGCATCAGCGTGACGTGGGGACGCAAAGGTTTGCTGTCGAAATTGATGCCGATTTCGCGCAATCCATTAGCCAATGCTTTTCTTATCGGTGCCAATGGTCCGGGTGTTTCGGAAACGGCCGCGAGCAAACGCGGCTTGTTGAGACTCGGCCACCACTGCAATTGCGCAAGCGTGATGTTGCAAACCGAATGTTCGGCGGCGACGTTTTCGCCTAGTTCGGATAATGCCGAAACATCATTGCCATCGGTCTCACCGAGAAACGCAAGCGTGATATGCCAGTTGCGTTCGGCCACCCAGTGCCAGCCGCGCTGCGTTTGCAAACGCGCGCACAATGCAGCGAGCATCGCGCTCGCCGTCGGCGGAATCGGCACGCCGAAAAAAAGACGCATCAACGCCACTGTTCGCGCAAACGCGCGCGCTGCAGTTGCAGCCATTGCAGCGCGATAATCGTAATCGCGTTGTTTACAGCGCCGTTTTGCAGCAATGCAATCGCATCAGCGTAGGGGAAAACGTGCACGCGAATATCTTCGTGCTCCTCGGGCAAACCGTGCACACCGCCCGCATTTTGCAAATCGCAGCGCGCGCAAAATAAATGCAGGTATTCATTGCTGCCGCCGGGGCTCATGAAAAAATCGTAGATCGGTTCGAGTGCGAGCACGCTGCAATTCGCTTCTTCTTGCGTTTCGCGCGCCGCCACCACCGGCGGCGTTTCGTCGCGATCGATCAACCCCGCAACCAGTTCCAATATCCACGGTGAATTTTTATTTTCAATCGCGCCGGTGCGAAATTGCTCCACCAATGCGATCGCATCGAGCTGCGGATCGTAAAGCAGTACGCCGACTGCTTCATGCCGCAATACCAATTCGCGCGTCAGCGTCGCGCTCCAGTCGCCGGCAAATTTGCGATGGCGCAATTGCAATTTATCGAGCTTGAAAAAACCGTCGTACGCGCGTTCGCGCGCGACGATTTCGAGATCACCGATACCCAGCCGCGTCATCAGAAACGCCGCTCCGTATACCAGTTGACATCGCGCGCATGCGTATCGACCTGCGCGGCGACATCGAGCACCAGCACGAACAACGCCATCCGCACTAACACACCGTTATCGGCTTGGCGAAAAATCGCGAGATTCGGATTGTCGTTCAAATCGATATCGAGTTCGTTCGCTTCGGCGCGCGAATCGCGCGGCAACGGATGCATGATCACGGTGTTCGGCTTGCAATATTGCGTATACACCGCTTGATTCAAGCGATAGCGGCCGCGATACAGCATCGCTTCTTCCGCGTTGGCGAAACGTTCGGCCTGAATGCGCGTGGCGTAGGCGATATCGACGTGCGACAGACTCTGCTCCATGTTGTCGGACTCGACCACGCGATGCCCTACCGCGCGCAATTGTTCGACAATTTCCGGCGGCATGCGCAATTCATTCGGCGAAATCAGCGTCACCGAAATGTTATTGAACAGCGTCAGCAATTTGCACAGCGAATGCACGGTGCGGCCGTATTTCAAATCGCCGATCATGCCGATACTGATGCCGTCGATACCGCCACGGCCGAGGTGCAGCATTTCTTTTTTTATCGTGTACAGATCGAGCAGCGCCTGGCTCGGATGTTCGTTGGTGCCGTCGCCGCCGTTGATCACCGGCACGCGCGAAGTGGCGGCAAATTCCGCCACCGATCCCGCTTCCGGATGCCGCATTACGATGACATCGCTGTAACCGGAGAGCACGCGCGCGGTGTCCTGCAGCGATTCGCCTTTTTGCAGCGAGGTTGCCTCGAAACCGGTGGTCTCGCGCACTTCGCCGCCCAATAAATTGAAGGCGCAGCCGAAGCTGACGCGCGTGCGGGTCGACGGTTCGAAAAACATGCTGCCGAGAATCGCACCGTCTAACACTTTAGTTATGCGGCGGCGGTGCGCGTAAGGTTCCATGCGATCGGCGACGGCAAATAGTTTCTCGATATCGCCGCGCTCGAATTGTTCGATCGATAAAATATGGCAACCGGGAAATTTCACGTGGCCTCCTCGCGATTTTGCGAAATCTTAAAACCCCTCTGTCACGCTACGCGCGACATCTCCCCTTATCAGGGGAGAAGCTCCTCCCTCCCCTGATAAGGGGAGGGCCGGGGAGGGGTTTGCTGCCAATTGTTGCTGTGTTGATACCGCATTATCGAATTGCAAACTGGCCCAGCGCGCGTACAGCGGCGATGCGTGCAGCAATTCCTGATGCCGGCCCATCGCCACCAGCTTGCCGTGATCGAGCACGGCGATACTATCGGCTTCCACCACGGTCGCCAAACGATGCGCAATAACCAGTGTGGTGCGCCCCTGCATCAATCGATCGAGTGCTTTCTGCACCTGAAATTCACTTTCGGCATCGAGCGCGCTGGTGGCCTCATCGAGCAGCAATAACGCCGGATCGCGCAGCAGCGCACGCGCAATCGCAATACGCTGGCGCTGACCGCCCGATAAACGCACGCCCTGTTCACCAACTTGGCTTGCATAACCCTGCGGCAAGCGATCGATGAAATCGCTGGCGTAAGCAGCTTCGGCGGCGGCGCGCACTTCCGCGTCGCTTGCGACGGGACGGCCGTAGCGAATATTGTCGAGCACGCTGCCGATAAATAGCACAGGTTGCTGCGGCACCAGCGCGATATGCGCACGCAGCCGTTCCGGATCGAGCTCACGAATATCGACGCCGTCGAAACGAATGCAGCCCTGCTGCACATCGTAAAAACGCAGCAGCAAATCGATCAATGTCGATTTGCCCGCGCCCGAGCTGCCGACCAATGCGGTGGTTTTACCGGCTGCGATATGCAAATCCAGATGATCGATGGCCGGCTGCTCGGGCCGTGACGGATAAGCGAAGCTGACAGCTTCGATCCGCACCTCACCTTGCACCGGTTGCATCGGTGTTTGCGGCTGAGGGGGCGGTTTAATCAACGAGACGGCTGCGAGCAATTCGAGCAGCCGTTCGCTGGCGCCGGCCGCTCGCAGCAAATCGCCGTACACTTCGGAAATGGCGCCGACCGAAGCGGCAACCATCACCGCATAAAATACGAACGCGGCGAGATCACCCGCTTTAATAATGCCGGCGTTCACATCATGGCCGCCGACATAAATCATTGCGCCGACAGCGCCGAGCACGAGCGTGATCACCAGCGTCGTCAGCCACGCGCGCTGCATAATGCGCTTTTGCGCGACCGTAAATGCCGCCTCGTTGTGTTGACCGAAACGTTGTATATCGACGCCCTGATGATTGAACGCCTGCACGATTTTTACGTTTTGAATCGCTTCGCCGACGTAGATACCGACATCGGCGATACGGTCCTGGCTCGTGCGCGACAGGCGGCGCACGCGGCGCCCTAAAATTAAAATCGGCGCCACCACCAATGGCACACTGAGGAGCACCATTAATGTCAATTTAACATTGGAGATGAACATCCAGATCAAGCCGCCGATCAGAATCAGCGCATTACGCAACGCGATCGATACCGACGAGCCGATTACGGTTTGCAGCAGCGTGGTATCGGTAGTGATGGTCGATTGAATATCGCCGCTGACCACGTTATCGAAAAATCCCGGATGCAGCGCGATAACATGATTGAATACGGCGCTGCGCAAATCAGCGCTGACGCGCTCGCCGATCCACGTCACCAGATAAAACCGCACGAACGTGCCAGCTGCTAACAGCAGCACTAGACCGCCGAACAGCTCGAGCGCATGGTTGAGCGCACTTTCATCGCCGCGAAAGCCATCGTTGACCAGCATTCGCAGGCCCTGACCGATCGACAGTGTGACCGTTGCGGTGAACATCAGCGCCAGCGTTGCGACCACGATGCGCCAGCGATAGGGGCGCAGAAAGGGAATTATTTTAGTGAGATTGCCAATATTGGCTTTGGGCTGCTGTGCCGCCGTGTTCAAACTGAGATGCCTCCGCGAAATGGCGCTATTATCCACGCGTATCCGCAAGGGGGAAAGCGGATACGGTTGCCGCCGCCCAACCATGTGCTATTACTTGCAAGCGTTCGATCACATTAATCGGTATTAAGGGGTTGCCGTGGCGGCTGACGCTGTCTCTTCGCTAATCAAATTCTGCACAATCGATGCCGGCGTAAAAATTCTGAGCGGTCAGACGCTGCGCTGGAGTGCGCCGCACCTGTTCGACGATCCGTTCGAGCTGCATTATGAATCGCACCCCGATGTCAGCGCCGCCGGTCTGCTCGACGTGCTGTTGCGCGAAGCGTTGATCATGCTGTTCGGACCCGACGTGCCAACTGGCCGGCATAACCGGCTGGTCAATATCATGGCGCGCTGGCGCGAGCAGCAGCGTTTTTGCGACGAAGACGAAGCGCAGGAAGTGCTGCGCGAACTGCTCGGCCAGATCGCCGAAATCCAGGCCCGCCAAGTGAATGAATACATGGCGCAATGGCAGCGCTTCGCGCGCAATTCGCGCATCGCCTGCTTCGCCGAAAAACCGCACAACGTCGCCTGCTGGCAGCGTTTCGCCGAACGGCATCGCGGTATCGCGCTGCGCTTCGAGTGCGGTGAAGACACCGGTCTGCCGAAACCGCAGCGCGTAAACTATCAGGGCTATGCGCCGGTGATCACCAGCCGCGAGGAACAGCTCGAAGCGATTTACGGCAAGCGCAGCGCGCCGACCGCGACTGATTTTCCGGCCAAATTTTTAATCAAAGGCCGCCA
>DASXYH010000229.1:0-4879 GCA_036502545.1 Spongiibacteraceae bacterium | reverse complement strand
GCTCCAAGCTATGAGAACGAAAGCAATAATTAATATGGAGGCGTAGATCTTTATCCAGAGCGCAGCGAAGGTTTTTGGATGATTAATTGCGAGATAACACAATCCCGAAATTGCGGCTAGCACGATAGTGACTACGTAGTTCGTAATATCCATAGTGGCTATCAGTCTGTTAATGAGACCTGCGGCCTCATAATAATTAAAAGGCCGGCCGATAATAAGGAGTCTATTTGGGATGCCGAATATTAAGTCGTTGATCGCTGTGCCGATTATTTTTATTCATACTGTCCCTGCCTTATTAAGCTGGTCATTTGTACCATAATTTGGTTAAGACGTCAGCGTCGGCGGCTATTTCCAAGCAATGGCCCAGCGTCGCGCAGAATTTCGAGTGTGTCGATCAGAAATAGTTTTCCATGACGAGTGTCCGAATGAGGGCGTAAGATGATCGCCATTGTAACTAACTAACCGAATGGAGGCTTAACGATGCGACGCGTTATCTTCAATCAAAAAGGTGGGGTCGGAAAATCCAGCATCACCTGCAATCTGGCCGCGATTGCCGCCGCGCGCGGATTGCGCACGCTGGTAGTCGATCTCGATGTGCAGGGCAATTCCAGCTTTTATCTCGGCGTTGATATCAATGCGCCGGAAAATCGTGAGTCCGAATATAGCGTGGCGCATTTGCTGCGGCGCTCGACCGGCAGCTGGTTCGCCGGCAACAAGGCGGCGCTCGGATTCGTGCAGGAAACGCAATTCGACAACCTCGATTTACTCGCCGCGAGCCCATTGCTGAACGACATCATGGGTGAGCTCGAAAGCCGTTATAAAATTTATAAACTGCGCGAAGCGCTCGATGAATTAACGTCCGAATACGATCGCATCTATATCGATACGCCGCCGAATCTGAATTTTTACAGCAAGACCGCGTTGATCGCCGCGCAGCGTGTGTTGATTCCCTACGATTGCGACAGCTTTTCAAAACAGGCGCTCTATCAATTGCTCGAAAATACTATCGAATTAAAACAGGATCACAACCCCGCGCTGGAAATCGAAGGAATCGTAATCAATCAATTCAACAGCCAGGCGAAATTACCGCAGGCGTTGATCAATGAGCTCAAGCAGGAGCAGTTACCGGTTATCGATAGTTATCTGTCGGCATCGGTAAAAATGAAAGAATCGCATCACGTCGCCAAACCGTTAATCTATCTGGCGCCGCAGCATAAGTTGACGCAACAATTCGTCGCGCTGTTCGATAGCCTGGAAAATAAAAGTTTACCAGCCAAGAAAAATAAACGGGAAGCACATGCTTGATAGAAAGCATGTGTTAGTTTTTCGCGCATTATACTGTTGGCCGCGCTAACATTAGAAAACTCGACGATAATATTGGGGGCTTGAACTACGGCTCAGAGGTAAATAATTGTGTTGGAAATTATTCCGCCCGATTTCGAACCGGCGACTTTCGAGGTGCCGTTTCTGCATTTGATCGGCCCGTTTTATCGGCGCATAAATGATCCGAGCAATCATCTCGGTTTGCTAGTGGAGAAACGGCATTGCAACACGGTGGGCGTGGCGCATGGCGGCGTATTGGTAACGCTCGCCGATGTCGCGGCGGCGCGCGGATTGATCGCGCGGCGCGGATTGCATTTGCGCGCGCTTACCATCAGTCTTCACTGCGATTTTATTGCCACGGCGCCGCTCGGCGCGTGGTTAGAAGCGCATCTGCAAATTAAAAAAGAAGAGGGCGGTGTCGGCTTCGCCACTTGCGAAATTCGCCACGGCGATCGCGTTATCGTCGTCGCCAGCGGCGCGTTTCGGTTTATTACACCGCGTTGATCAATTCATTGCGCCGCAAATTTATTGAACGCGAAAATGCAATCGCTTCAACAGCTGTCCTTGCGGCGTTAATACATCCACCGTCCAATCGCCTTGCGCATCCTGCGGGAAGCGTTGCTTGCGCGACCAGGTGCGCCAACCGGAATGGTTGCCGCCCTGAATGACCGCGCTGATGCGCTCCACCGAATCCTGATGGCGCCATTCGAAAATTAACAGTTGCGCGACGCCCATCGGCGCATGTATCGCCGTGAAGGCGATGACGCCGCGGTCCAAATCGGCGCTATTAATTGTATCGACCGGATCGCCCGGCGTTAAATCGGTGATGCTTTGCGTAATGCGCGCTTCGCGTACCGACAGTCCCGCCGCAGGAATATTGCCGCGCAACAACCAGATCGCCGCCGGAATACTCAAGCATGCGGCAATCCACAATACGCGCTGCCGTGTGTTTGGCAGTGCGCGTAAACTGCGGGGCAGCGTTATTACGAACCACGCGATAGCAAATGCGAGTGCTGCCGGTAACGCGCGTTCCAATGGCAGATGCACGACCATCGGCAATACCACCAGCGCCGCCAGCCAGCTGCAATAACCGTGAAAGGCGAGATTGACGATGGGGCTCGATGCAATTCTGCGGTTGTACAGCGGATCGATCGTACTGATCAGCGCAGCGATGATTACTGTTGCAGCAAAAATTATCTGTCCCGCATCGAGTTGCGTGGCGCCGATAATAAAAGGCAGCGAAAAAAATAATAATTCCTGCTGCAACGACTGAGTGACGAAATTGAGCGCAAGCTCGGTAAGTTTATCGGGCGCGCGCTTTGAAAGGTATTTTTGAATAAACGGCGCAATGAGCAGCCACGGCCAGCCCGCGAAAGCGAGTAATGCCATCAGCCGCGCCAAATCTTCGCCGCGCTTCACCAGGACAAAGCTCAGCCATCCCCAGCCGAAACTGATCAGCGGCAATAGCCACGGCATGCGTTCCAGTTGCGCGACAAAAGCGGCGAGGTGACGCTTCCAATAGGGTTCGGAAGCGTCCGCCGCTGCGCTATCCATTTCGTCGGAAAATTTCAATGCCGTTAAAACGGGCGCACATGGCGCCCTGAATGCAGAGAAAATTGCGAATGCACGTAAAATTAATTCAGCAATGGCTGAATTTCTTTTTCGATTTCGTCGGGGCTGACCATGGGCTCGAAGCGTTTCAATACCTTGCCATCGCGGCCGATCAAGAATTTGGTGAAATTCCACCGGATCACATCGGTGCGTAAATTTTCCGGCAGAGAGGCGCTCAAATGTTTATACAGTCGATTGGATTCGATGGCGGCCGGCGTCACTTCTTCGGCGGGCTGCTGCTGGCGTAAAAAATTATACAGAGGATGCGCGTTCGGCCCATTGACGTCGATTTTGCTAAATAGCGGAAAACTGACGCCGTAATTCATCGAGCAAAACTCCTGAATCTCGCTTTCGCTGCCGGGCTCTTGATTGCCGAATTGATCGCAGGGAAAACCCAGAATTACCAGATCTTTATCTTTGTATTTTTCGTAGAGTTTTTCGAGTCCTTCGTATTGCGGCGTCAATCCGCATTTGCTGGCGACATTGACGACCAGCGCTAATTTACCTTTGTATGCATCGAGTGTAGTCGGCTTACCGTTGATGGTTTTTGCGGTGAAATCATAGGCGGTGGTCATGATGAGCTCCTGTGGTGAGCGATCCGCTAAACAGCTGGATTGCGCGAGCGTCGAAGAATACCCGATCCGATATGCCGGGGTCTATCGAGCCGAAAACTTGTTGTCGCTGCTAATCCGATCGAAAATTTGCTGCGTAGCGAAATGGTGCGAGCTTTCGTGCGTCGGATAACAATTGACGTGAAGCCCACTAATTACATGAAAGCCGCTAGCGGCGCTGTTAACAATTCGGCGGGAATGTGCGGATCATCGGCATCGGTTACGTGCTGCCCAGTTGAAGTACGGGGTGTTTGTTGCTTGACATCGATAGTGGCGACACGTTTGCGTAATCGATAACGCAGAGTGTGAAAGTTCCGATGGATTAAAGTCAGTCGCCTAATTGAATGTTTAAGCTTGAATTGGTTTCGGCGTTACTTTCGTCAAGAATTCGATAGCATCCTGCTCCAGCTTGAGATTGATTTCCGGCCAATAAAATCTGCCCGGCGATGATTCTTCAACATTCAGCACTGCCTGCACCGGTTTGTTTTTAAACCAGGGAAAATCGTAATAGGAGAGAAAGAATTTTTTGTCGCGGGCTTTCAGCCAAATGCCGAGGCTGGAGACGCGGGTGACTTCCACATTGTCGTCGATCATATCAATGTAATCCCGAGGGGCCGACTTTGCCGGCCTGCGCAGTCGATTTGCCGAAATCCAACTCACCCTGCCGCTGCGCCGCCATATTCTGCATCACGTAGCCGCGCAGCCGCGTGATGACTTTATTCATGACATCGACGGTTTGTCCGAGCTGATCGAGCGTGAACAGAATGGTTTCCGGATCGACCGGCAATTGTTTTTCGTCTTTACCGCTTTCCATTCAGTTACCCCCACCAGAAAAATTGCCGGAAACGATGATCCGAATTTCGAATCATCGTTATTAATTATTCCCAGCTCAATGCACCGCCGGTTTGATATTCCGTTACCCGCGTTTCGAAGAAATTCTTCTCCTTGCGCAAATCCATGATTTCGCTCATCCACGGGAACGGATTTTGTGCGCCTGGGAATTGTTCCGGCAATCCCAATTGGCTGAGGCGGCGATTGGCAATGAAATGCAGATACTCTTCCATCATCGCCGCGTTCATGCCGAGCACGCCGCGCGGCATGCTGTCGCGTGCATACTGCACTTCGAGTTCGGTGCCTTCGACGATCATCTGCACCGCTTCGCGCTGAAATACTTCGGTCCACAGCTGCGGATTTTCCAATTTGATTTGGTTGATCGTATCGATGCCGAAATTCAAGTGCATCGATTCATCGCGCAAAATATATTGGAACTGTTCGGCGACACCGGTCATTTTGTTGCGGCGGCCCATCGATAGAATCTGCGTGAAGCCGCAGTA
>DASXYH010000228.1:0-11571 GCA_036502545.1 Spongiibacteraceae bacterium | reverse complement strand
TGGTAATCACGCCGCCGAAACCGCGCACCATATGCGCGGCCACTTCCTCGTCAAGTTTTTTCGGCAACACTTCGACAGTGATCGCGCTGGCTCTCAGATCAATTTCCAAATCCGCAAAGCGGCGCTCGTACAAATAAATTTGCGCGAGCACTTGGTTGGCGAACGAGCCGTCCATTATGCGCGAAGGGTGACCAGTGGCATTGCCGAGATTCACCAGGCGACCTTCCGACAACAGAATCAAATGATCCTTCGCTGCGCGGTTGCGATACACCTTGTGCACTTGCGGTTTTACTTCTTCCCATTCCCAGTTTTTGCGCATGAAAGCGGTATCGATTTCATTATCGAAGTGGCCGATATTGCACACGACCGCGCCGGATTTCAGCGCTTTCAACATCGCCGCATTGCACACATCGATATTGCCGGTCGCGGTGACGATGAGATCGGTGTGCGCGAGCAGATTTTTATCGATCGATTTTTCGGTGCCGTCATTCACGCCATTGATATACGGTGACACCAATTCGAAACCGTCCATGCACGCCTGCATCGCACAGATCGGATCGATTTCGACAATCTTCACGATCATGCCTTCCTGCCGCAGCGATTGCGCCGAACCTTTGCCGACATCGCCGTAGCCGATCACCAGTGCTTTTTTACCGGCAAGCAAATGATCGGTGCCGCGTTTGATCGCATCGTTCAAGCTGTGACGACAGCCGTACTTGTTGTCGTTCTTCGATTTCGTCACCGCGTCGTTGACGTTGATCGCGGGCACTTTTAATTCGCCCTTCGCCAGCATTTCTTGCAGGCGATGCACGCCGGTGGTGGTCTCTTCGGTGATGCCGTGAATGTTATCGAGCATCGCCGGATATTTTTTATGTAAAAGCAACGTTAAATCGCCGCCGTCGTCGAGGATCATATTCGCATCCCACGGCTTACCGTTATGCAAAATGGTTTGTTCGAGACACCATTCGTATTCTTCTTCGGTTTCGCCTTTCCACGCGAATACCGGAATGCCGCGCGCGGCGATCGCCGCCGCCGCGTGATCCTGTGTCGAAAAAATATTGCACGACGACCAGCGCACCTGCGCGCCGAGTTCAACCAGCGTTTCGATCAGCACGGCGGTTTGAATCGTCATGTGAATGCAGCCGAGAATTTTTGCGTTCTTCAACGGTTGCTGCGCGCGGTATTTTTCGCGCAGTGCCATCAGCGCCGGCATTTCGGTTTCGGCGATTTCGAGTTCTTTGCGACCCCAGTCGGACAGATTGATATCGGCGACTTTGTAATCGGAAAATGTTTTAGCGTTCATTTGCTTGCTCCAGAATTTTGTTTAACTCCCTCCCCTGACAAGGGGAGGGCTGGGGAGGGGTTTTTATTTTGCAGTTAAACCCCTCCGTCTCGCTGCGCGCGGCACCTCTCCTTGTCAGGGGAGTATTTTTAAAGCGCGGCTTTCAGCGCTTCCGCTTTGTCGATTTTTTCCCACGGGAAGGTAGTGAAGGCTTCGGATTTTTTCACCTTTTTGCCGTTCTCGACGCAATCCCAAACGTAAGTCATTTCTTTTGGCTCGCGTCCGAAGTGACCGTACGCGGCGGTTTGTTGATACATCGGATGCAGCAGATCGAGCATTTTTTGAATCGCGTACGGACGCAGATCGAAATGTTCGCGCACGAGTTGAATAATTTTTGCGTCTTCAATTTTATTAGTGCCGAAGGTGTTGATCGAAATCGATGTCGGTTGCGCGACGCCGATCGCGTAGCTCACTTGAATTTCGCAGCGCTCGGCGAGGCCGGCAGCGACGATATTTTTCGCGACATAACGGCCGGCATAAGCGGCGCTGCGATCCACCTTCGATGGATCCTTGCCGGAGAACGCACCGCCGCCGTGACGCGCCATGCCGCCGTACGAATCGACGATGATTTTACGGCCGGTCAAACCGCAATCGCCGACCGGTCCGCCGATCACGAAACTACCGGTCGGGTTGATATGAAATTGCGTATTTTTATGCAGCAATTCGGCTGGCAACACGTGTTTAATCACGAGTTCGAGCACGCCTTCTTTCAGATCGTTGTATTTCACTTCGGGATTGTGCTGCGTCGATAACACGACCGCATCGATCGCGATAACTCTGCCGTTTTCATAGCGACACGTAACCTGCGATTTCGCATCGGGACGCAGCCACGGTAGCAGACCGGATTTGCGCGCTTCGGCTTGTCTTTCCACCAAGCGATGCGCATAGCAGATCGGTGCCGGCATCAATACATCGGTTTCGTTGCTGGCGTAGCCGAACATCAAGCCCTGATCGCCGGCGCCCTGATCTTCCGGTTTTGCACGATCGACGCCCTGCGCGATATCGACTGATTGCTTGCCGATAATATTCAGCACGCCGCAGGTGGCGCCGTCGAAGCCGACATCGGACGACGTGTAACCGATATCGCAAATCACTTTGCGCACGATTTCTTCGAGATCGGCCCATGCACTGGTGGTGATTTCACCGGCGACGATCGCGACGCCGGTTTTCACCAACGTTTCACAGGCGACGCGTGCATATTTATCTTCGGCGATCAGGCGATCAAGCACCGCATCGGAAATCTGATCGGCGATTTTATCGGGATGGCCTTCGGAAACGGATTCGGAGGTGAATACGGAATAATCGGACATTGCTGCTAATTCCCCTTAGCTGGAGTGTTAGAAGAGTGGATAAATTGACGAATTTGTAGGCGAAAGCCATTGCGCTGCGCGAGATAAATACTGCGGCCCGGTTCGAAGCCGGCGGCCTGCGCCCATTGGGTTAAATCGGCCGGCTCGAAACCGAGCCAAAGGTCGCCGCAGGCCTGTTCTGCCCACAATTGATCGTGACGGCACAATTCGGTGACGAGCAGAGAGCCGCCGGGTTTGAGTGCATGGGCGAGATCTTCAAAAATATGCGCCGGTGAAGGTACATGATGCAGCACCATATTCAGCACGGCGCAATCGGCGTGCAGATCGCGCAATGCCGACAGCGCGGTGTCGCCGTGAATGAATTCTATATTTTGCAATTGATTGCGGGCGGAAAATTGCTGCGCCTGCTCCAACATCGCCCGCGAATTGTCGAGCGCAACCACGCGTTGAAAGCGCGCCGCCAGCGTCGTTAAAAAAGCGCCTTCGCCGGGGCCGACTTCCAACGCGAGTTCGCCGCGCTGAGGAAAGCATTGCTCCAGCATTTCGGCGGCTTGGGCGCCGTACACTTCGAATGCGGCGATGAGTTCCTGTTGCTGGCGAAAGCGACCGGCGTTCTCGGCGAAAAATTGTTGCGAGCGCAACGAGCGCTCGGCTTGAACCGCCTTGATGCGAGTATTCACTTCGGCCGGAAGGCTCAGCTGATCGACAGAGGTCAGTAAAACCTGGTGGAGAGGCGCGAGATCGCTGCTGGCCGGCAACGGCACGCGGCGGTAGAAAATAGAGTTGCCTTCGCGCCGCGTCGTGACCAGATTGGCTTTAGCCAGAGTTTTCAGATGATGGCTCATGCCCGATTGCGGCATCGCGAAAATTTGGCTCAACTCAAGCACGCCGAATGAATCCAGACTCAGCGCGCGCAGAATTTCGAGCCGCAGCGGATCGCCGCTTGCCTTGCAAAACGCCGCCAGCGCGGTGCTCGCGAGCGCCGATTGGGCAGTCGCAAGCGCAACGGATGGGTTAGGCAGCACAGTTTGAGCAGTCATGGGCGGCAAGCCTAGCAGAAGACTAAATCTATATCAAAAATTTTTGATATAGATTTAGCGATGTATTCGGCCGTACGCAATCATTGCGTCAAACCCACCCGGAAGGGACAATAAGCGCCCTTTTTCCGGCCCGTTCCCGATTTGTCAGTGGAGTACCGCATGCCCTCACGCACCGAACTAGCCAATGCCATCCGCGCGCTCAGCATGGATGCTGTGCAGAAAGCCAATTCCGGTCATCCCGGTGCGCCGATGGGCATGGCCGATATCGCCGAAGTGCTGTGGCGCGACTTTCTGCATCACAACCCATGCAATCCGGCGTGGCCGAATCGCGATCGTTTCATGCTGTCGAACGGCCACGGCTCGATGCTGCAGTATTCGCTGTTGCATCTGACTGGCTACGATCTCGGCATCGACGATTTGAAACAATTTCGGCAACTGCATGCGCGCACACCGGGTCATCCCGAATACGGTTACACGCCGGGCGTCGAAACCACCACTGGCCCGCTCGGTCAAGGCTTGGCTAATGCCGTCGGGATGGCGCTGGCGGAAAAAATTCTGGCCGCGCAATTCAATCGGCCCGATCACGCCATTGTCGATCATCACACCTATGTATTTCTCGGCGATGGCTGCCTGATGGAGGGCATATCGCACGAGGTCTGCTCATTGGCCGGCACGCTCGGGCTCGGCAAGTTGATCGCCTTTTACGACGACAACGGTATTTCGATCGATGGCGAAGTCGAAGGCTGGTTCACCGATAACACGCCGCAGCGTTTCGAAGCATACGGCTGGCAGGTAATCGCCGCAGTGAACGGCCACGATGCCGATGCGATTAAAGTTGCGATCGAGCGCGCGAAAAGTGAAACTCATCGTCCGTCTTTGATCTGCTGCAAAACTATCATTGGAAAGGGCGCGCCGAATAAACAGGGCAAAGAGGACGCACATGGTTCGCCGCTCGGCGAAAATGAAATCGCATTGGCGCGCAAAACATTGCATTGGGAACATGCGCCGTTCGAAATTCCAAAAGAAATTTATTCGGCCTGGGATGGCCGCGCGCGCGGCGAGCAACTCGAGCGCAATTGGCGCTCACGTTTCGATGCATATCGCGCTGCCTATCCCGAACTCGCCAGCGACTACGAACGCCGCGTGCATGGTGAGTTACCAAAAGATTTTGCCATGCGCGCCAGTGAATTTATTCGTCAGTCGCAGAGCGAAGGCAAAACCGTCGCGACGCGTAAAGCCAGCGAAATGTGCCTGAATTTTTTCGGCCCGTTGTTACCGGAATTGCTCGGCGGTTCCGCTGATTTAGCCGGCTCGAACAATACGATTTGGAAAGGCTGCAAAGGCATCAGCGCTGAAGATGCCAGCGGCAATTATTTGTATTACGGCGTGCGCGAATTCGGCATGTCCGCAATCATGAATGGCATTACCCTGCACGGCGGTTTCAAAGCGTACGGCGCGACATTTTTGGTGTTCATGGAATACGCGCGTAACGCAGTGCGCATGGCTGCGTTAATGAAACAGCCGAGTATTTTTGTCTACACGCACGATTCGATCGGACTCGGCGAAGACGGCCCGACGCACCAGCCGATCGAACAACTCACCGCGCTGCGCTGTACGCCGAATCTGCACACATGGCGACCCTGCGATGTGGCGGAATCGGCGGTCGCATGGAAAGCTGCGATTGAAAGAAAAGACGGTCCGACCGCATTGATTTTCACGCGCCAGAATTTACCGCACCAACAGCGCGACGACGCGCAACTCGCGAATACCGAACGCGGTGCGTATGTACTACAGGATTGTGCGGGTCATCCTGAAGCGATATTGATCGCGACCGGTTCCGAAGTTTCTCTCGCGATGCAGGCAGCCGAACAGCTCGCATTAAACGGACGCCATGTGCGCGTCGTATCGATGCCGTGCACGACGTTATTCGATCAGCAGGATGCGGGCTACCGCGAAATGGTGCTGCCGAGCGATGTATTCGCGCGCGTTGCGATCGAGGCCGCGCATAAAGACTTCTGGTACAAGTACGTCGGCCTCGACGGCGCCATTATCGGCATGGAAAGTTTTGGCGAATCGGCGCCCGGACCGCAATTGATGGAGTATTTCGGCTTCACCGTTGACGCGGTGGTCGAAGCGGTCAACGAGCTATTGGATAATTGATGCGAAAAAAACCAATACAAATTGGCGGATAACTGATGCGGCGATTGGCAATCAATGGTTACGGCCGTATCGGCCGCTGCGTGCTGCGCGCGCTGTATGAAAGCGCGCATCGCGACCAGTTGACCGTGGTCGCGATTAACGAGCCGGCCGATTTGACCACGATCGCGCATCTCACCAAATACGATACGACGCACGGCCGTTTTCCCGGCAACGTCGATATCGAAAACGCCGCGCTGCGCATCAACGACGATTTGATCGCGATCAGTCATTGCACCGATCTCGCCGATTTAAATTGGCGCGCGCATAACATCGATATCGTGCTCGAATGCAGCGGCGAATACACCACGCGGCAACAACTGCAACGCCATATCGATGCCGGCGCGCAACATGTATTGCTGTCGCAGCCCGGCGTCGGCGAAATTCCTGTGGTCGTGTACGGCATCAATCAGACATTATTGAGCGGCAATGAAACCATTGTGTCCGCCGCGTCGTGCACAACGAATTGCATCGTGCCCGTTATCGATGCACTCGAACATGCATTCGGTATCGAGCATGGCATGATCACGACGATCCATTCGGCAATGAATGATCAGCCGGTGCTCGATGCGTATCACCATACCAATCTGCGTAAAACGCGGGCCGCGGGGCAATCGATTATTCCGGTTGATACCGGCCTCGCTGCCGGGGTCGGTCGCGTGCTGCCGCAACTGGCCGGACGGTTCGCCGCACATGCGCTGCGCGTGCCGACGATTAATGTATCGGCGATGCAATTGACGGTGCAGACGCACACAGCGACGGATGTGGCGGCGGTCAATCGCGCACTGGCGCAGGCGGCGGCACAGCGCGCTGCGATCCTTGGCTACACTGATGAGCCGCTGGCGTCGTGCGATTTCAATCACGATCCGCGCTCGGGCATCATCGATGCGAGCCAGACGCGTGTGGCGGGTAATCTGATTAATGTACTGACCTGGTTCGATAACGAATGGGGCTACGCCAATCGCATGCTCGATGTGGCGGCGCATTGGTTGCATAAATAATTATGACTGGAGCGATGGCGTTGTAGTGAGCTGTTTAACTTTGTTATTTGCAGCGACCGTAAGCGGCATGGATGCCGCTTCCGAGCTACACGGATGTACTTGCCGCGTGTCGTCGCAAATAACAAAGTTGAACGGCGTTTCGCTGGTGCGACACCATTAATTATCATTGGGATACATCGCTAGCTTGCGCAGAAAATTTATTGGCAATAGACAGAGAAATGGAGCTGACATGTCCGTTTTAAAAATGACCGATTTTAATTTGAAGGGACGCCGCGTATTGATTCGCGAAGATCTCAATGTGCCGATCAAGGACGGCAAGGTCAGCTCCGATGCGCGCATTCGCGCTGCGATTCCAACGTTGGAATTAGCTTTGAAAGCCGGCGCAAAAGTCATTGTAATGTCGCATTTAGGTCGACCGACCGAAGGTCAATATGAACAAGAATTTTCGCTGGCGCCGATTGCCGCGCACCTTGGCGGTTTGCTCGGCCGCAATGTACCGCTGATTCAAGATTGGCAAAACGGCGTTGCCGTGAACGAAGGCGAATTGGTACTGCTGGAAAATGTACGCTTCAACAAAGGCGAGAAAAAAGACAGCGAAGAGCTCGCGAAACAATATGCCGCGTTATGCGATGTATTCGTGATGGACGCATTTGGCACCGCGCACAGAGCCGAAGCCTCCACCCATGGTGTCGCTAAATTCGCCGCCGTTGCCTGTGCGGGATTATTGCTCGCCGATGAACTCGATAATTTGGAAAAAGCGCTGAAGCATCCGGCGCGCCCGCTGCTGGCGATCGTTGGCGGCTCGAAAGTTTCAACCAAATTAACTGTACTCGAAAATTTATCGACCAAGGTTGATCAGTTGATCGTCGGCGGCGGCATTGCGAATACTTTTCTCGCCGCCGCTGGTTTCCCGGTCGGCAAATCGCTGTGCGAGCACGATTTGATTCCGGTCGCGAAAGCGCTGATGGCGAAAACGAAAATTCCGCTGCCGATCGATGTCGTCGTCGGTAAAGAATTTAACGAAAACGCCACCGCGACGATTAAAGATGTTAAAGATGTCGCGGCCGACGATATGATTTTCGATATCGGTCCCAAAAGTGCGGCGCAATTGGCGTTGTTATTAAAAGATGCCAAATCGATAATCTGGAACGGCCCGGTCGGCGTGTTCGAATTCGATCAATTCGGCGAGGGCACTAAAACGTTGTCGCACGCGATTGCCGACAGCGACGCATTTTCGATAGCGGGCGGTGGCGATACGCTCGCCGCGGTGGACAAATACGGCATCGAAGAGCGAGTATCGTACATCTCCACCGGCGGCGGCGCATTTCTCGAATATGTGGAAGGCAAAGTATTGCCTGCAGTCGCGATTCTCGAAGAACGCGCCAAAAAAACCAAATGCAATTTCAAGTGAGTGAAACATTCGAATGAATTTCAATGAAGGAGTGCGATCATGGCGCTGATCAGCCTGCGTCAACTATTGGATCACGCCGCCGAACACAATTATGGCGTGCCCGCGTTCAACGTCAACAATCTCGAACAGACGCGCGCGATCATGGAGGCCGCGGCGGAAACGCGCAGCCCGGTGATCATGCAGGCGAGCGCCGGCGCGCGCAAATACGCGGGCTCGAATTTTCTGCGACATATGATTCTTGCAGCGATCGATGAATTTCCCGATGTGCCAATTTGCATGCATCAGGATCACGGCGTCAGCCCCGGCGTATGCCAGCGTTCGATTCAACTTGGTTTCAGTTCGGTGATGATGGACGGCTCGCTGTATGAAGACGGCAAAACACCGGCGCCGTACGATTACAACGTGCGTACGACGCGCGAAGTGGTGAATATGGCGCACGCGTGCGGCGTATCGGTTGAAGGCGAGCTCGGTTGTCTCGGCTCACTCGAAAGCGGTATGGCCGGCGAAGAAGATGGCATCGGTGCCGAAGGTATTTTGACGCACGACCAGATGCTGACCGATCCCGAAGAAGCCGCGCATTTCGTGTCGGAAACGCATGTCGATGCGCTCGCGATTGCATGCGGCACCAGTCACGGCGCCTATAAATTTTCACGGCCGCCGACCGGCGATATTCTCGCGATCGATCGCATCAGGGAAATTCATCGCCGTATTCCGAGCACGCATCTTGTAATGCACGGATCGAGCTCGGTGCCGCAAAACTGGCTCGCGATCATCAATGAATTCGGCGGAAAAATAAAAGAAACGTACGGCGTACCGGTCGAGCAGATTGTCGAAGGCATCAAATATGGCGTGCGCAAAGTGAATATCGATACCGATTTGCGCCTGGCATCGACCGGCGCGATTCGCCGCTTCCTGGCGAAAAATCCCGAAGAGTTCGATCCGCGCAAATACTTGAAAGAAACGATCAAAGAAATGAAGGCGATCTGCAAAGAGCGCTACGAAGCGTTCGGCACTGCAGGTCAAGCCGATAAGATTAAAGTTATCACACTCGAAGACATGTCGGCGCGCTACGAGAAAGGCAGTCTCGATCCCCATGTTCAATAAGACAAGAATTTAATAAGGAGGAAGCGACGCAGCGTGTTACCGCGCTGCGCCGGCCACGATGGCTATTCAATTCGATAGCGAACGTCTGCACCAGCAAATCCGCCCCTTTTCAATCGCGGATGCCTCGTTGCCCGGCGATGCCGAGCAGGCGTATTTTCATTTTTACGGCATCGATTTCGAAAATAAAATTGCCGGCGTCGCGCATTACTTCGGCCATTTCAGCAGCGATAAATACGATATTGTCGTGCATTATTTTTCACTCGATGCCGATAGCAAAAAATCGCGCGGCACCTGTTTTATTTTTCACGGCTATTTCGATCATGCCGGCCTTTTCAAAAATTTAATCGAATATTGCCTGCGCCGCGATTTGAATGTGGTGATCTACGATCTGCCTGGCCACGGCCTATCGACCGGCGAGCGCGTCAGTATTCCCTCGTTCAGCGATTATCTAACGGTGATGAAGGACTGTCTGAAATTATTTGCCGATATCGCGCCGCGCCCGTGGCACGCCATTGCACAAAGCACCGGCGCTGCGATTTTGATGGATTATCAACTGCAGGAATTGCCGCCCGGCTTCGATAAAATCGTTTTGCTGGGACCGTTGGTGCGTGCAGCCGAATGGCGCTTGGTTAAACTGGCGTACTGGGTCGGTTCGAAATTTCTTGAAAAAGTGCCGCGCAAATTCGGCGGCAATTCGAGCGATCTGAAGTTTATCGAATTCGTCGAAAAGACCGATCCATTGCAGGCACGTTATATCGCCGTGCGCTGGGTCGATGCGCTGCTGCGCTGGGAAAGTCGTTTCGATCATCTGCCCACCAGCGATAAACCGATTCTGATTATGCAGGGCCAACGCGATACCACCGTCGACTGGCGCTACAACATTCCGGCCATCCGCAAGAAATTTCCGAAAGCAAGATATCTGCCGCTGCAAGAGGCCTATCATCATCTCGCGAATGAGTCACCGGAAATACGCGCAAAAATGTTTGCCGCGATGGATATGTATTTCGAAAATAAGGATACTTAGAAAACGGCTAAATAGATTTTAAATAATAAAAATAAGAGGCTTGAAAATGAAAAAACTGATGCAAACG
Source organism: Spongiibacteraceae bacterium (assembly GCA_036502545.1). Lineage (GTDB taxonomy): Bacteria > Pseudomonadota > Gammaproteobacteria > Pseudomonadales > CAMLJR01 > CAMLJR01. The sequence goes on along the minus strand of DASXYH010000228.1, from coordinate 1,076 downwards.
CTGCTTTTTCTGATATTGATTGTTTTCTGTGTTTACGGATATTTTTTTTATCAAAATAATCGCGACACTTCCGCTTTAAATACGGAGCAGATCGCACAAAGCTATGAACGCGGCGTGACGTGGTTGCTAAGCCATCGCGATGAAATTTTGCGCGACGGCAATCCCATGTTGTGGTGGATGTTGGGAGAAAGTGCGCGCATCAGTGGCGATGAGCGCGTCGCGGCACTCTACGATGAGTTTCGGCAAAATTATGATCGCTACGCTGCTGATTCCATCTGGCAGGTATTTTTTTCTCCGGCGAAATATCGCGGCGCATCGTTTCCGGCAGAGGCCTATCAACCTCTCGTCGAATACCAGCAATATTTTCTTTATACGCTGACATGCAGCTCTCAACTCGAACGCGAACCGTTGATTCAAGCTCAGAACGATCCGCAATTCTGTTGGCACGGCACGCGTATGATCCGGCCGGCTTGTGCTACGCATCAACTGATGGGTTATCGAATGGCCCAGCGCAATAATTGCACGATAGAAAATCTCGATAAGAAAATTGGCGTGCTGCAAAAAACCATCGAGAGGCAACTGCGCTACGATCCGAGAGTTGTCGATGTCTACGTGCAGCGCGTGTTGATGCTGGTCGAATCCGACGCTCAACAACGACTTAAACCGCGCTGGTTGCAGCGTGTGTTACAAGCGCAGCTTGAAGACGGCGGTTGGTCCAGTATGCAGCCGATTGCGCTCGTGGGCGGCAAGCAGTTGGTCTTCGATTCAAAGGCGGTAACTATCGCGACACCGCGCAGCGATTTTCATGCAACGGCGCAAGGAGTTCTGCTAATGAGTCTGTTGCGTAGCAAAGACATACAGCATTAAATTATTTGCACGAATTCAGCGCCAATTCGTGCAAGTCGAATTAAAACAACACCCGTGTTCTGATTGTTCCTTCAATCTGCCGCAATTTTTCCAGCGCGAGCTCGCTGTATTCCTGATCGACATCGATCACGACATAGCCGACATTTTCGACCGTCTGCAAATACTGGCCGCTGATGTTGATATTGTTTTCGGAAAATACTTTGTTAATC
>DASXYH010000227.1:0-5074 GCA_036502545.1 Spongiibacteraceae bacterium | reverse complement strand
AAAAACAACCGCCGATGCTTCGTATTTCTTGGGCCACGCAAAACCGACGATCAGCACCACCAGCGTGACGACGGCAAACGCAATCGCCAGCTTGCCTTTATGATTTTGCAACTCTCGGTTGAGCGAATAAATCCAACCTGCGATCAACGACATTAGAAACTCCGCTCGGGAACGGTAACCACGTCCGAAGGATAGAGGCTGTAATTTGTTTTTAAATCGCCACGCTGCAAAATATTGCCGAGATCGACTGCGTAAATTTTGGTTTTACCGTCGATCGTGCGGTACAGACGCGCATTGTTCGGCGCTGCAAACTCGGTCAAACCACCTGCTTGTAACACCAAATCCATAACTGTCATGCCCTGCCGATAGGAAACCGATACCGGCGTACGCACGGCGCCGGTGACGCGAACACGCCGCAAAAAGTCCGCGCTGGCAGGGTTCGTTACGATAACCGTCACTTCGGGATTGCGCAGATAGGCCGACAATTTTTCGGTGACAACCTTGGCGAGCTCCTGCGTACTCAAACCGGCCGCAACGACATCGCCAACCAATGGCGAAGAAACTTTGCCGTCGGGCCGGACCGGAACTTCGCTGGACAATTCCTCGTTGCGCCACACTTGAATTTTTAATGTATCGCCGACACCGATGCGATAATTTTTATCGAGCGCGAACTCTTGCGGAACGGGGGGCGCTCCGGATTCGAGCGGCTCGGAAGCACATGCCACCAACAATGCGCCCAAGGCAAACAAAACAAGATATTTAAGGTTGATTAATCTCATAGTCGAAATCCCTGTTTAATACGAAAAATGGTCGATCGATGCGCTGGGCAAAAAGCTCTTCTCAAGTATGCGGCAAGATAAACTACAACGGACTTTTACGCACCTGCCTTTCCTGTAAACCGTTTTATGAAGCGCCCCAAGCCGCGTTTCTCCGCTGCCGTCGTCAGATTTGTCGCAGCGGACTCTACAGCAGTCGGCTCGCCCAATTTCGCGGCTAATTGCTCCAGCGTCTCCATAATAAATTCGCGTACTTCGAAACGATGCCCGGTTTGTTGATAGATGCGTCGAATCGCATCGGTGGCTGTCAGCGAATGGCCGCCGCTGTCGAAGAAATTATCTTCGGGCCTGACGCGGTCGATTTTCAATACCTCGCACCAAATCGTCGCTAGTCGTATTTCATTATCGGTGGAAGGCAAACACTCGTTCGTCGTATTCATTTCCACAACAGGCTCGGGCAATGCTTTACGATCGATCTTCAAATTGGGTGTCATCGGCATTGCGTCGAGCAACACGATATGCTGCGGCAGCATGTAGCTCGGTAAATAATCGCGCAGGAAACGGCGCAATTCCGCCACATCCAGCGTGTCGCCCTTTTTGGCGACCAAGTAAGCGACCAGGCGTTGATCGTCGCGTTCGAACTCGCGCGCGACAACAACCGCCTGCGCCAGCGCAGGATGTTGCGCCAGCGCGCTTTCGATTTCGCCCAATTCGATGCGATAACCGCGCACCTTAACCTGATGATCGCTACGGCCTCGATACTCGATGACACCGCTCGCGCGCAATCTTGCCATGTCACCGGTGCGATAAAGTTTGCCGGCGCCGAACGGATTATCGATAAAGCGCTCGGCGGTTAGATCGGCGCGGTTTAGATAACCCTGCGCCACACCGGCGCCGCCGATACACAACTCACCGATCACGCCGAGCGGCACCGGTCGACGCTGTTCATCCAGCACGTAGCAAACGGTATTTGCAAACGGCACGCCGATGACACCGACATCGTCGATGCTTTGCACACGATGCAGTGTCGACCATACGGTGGTTTCGGTCGGCCCGTACACATTCCACAGCTCACCAACATTCGCTAACAGCGGCTTGATCAATTCGGCCGGCAGTGCTTCGCCGCCGCAGAGCGCCTTGAACTTGCGATCGCCACGCCAATCGGCGCCGAGCAATAATCGCCACGAAGACGGCGTCGCCTGGTAAACAGTAATGCCGGCGGTTTCGATAACCTCGCGCAACAGATCGCCATCGGTGGCGATATCGCGATCGACCAGCACACTGCTGCCGCCGGTGATCAGCGGCAGAAACAATTCGGTGACGGCGATATCGAACGATAGCGTCGTCGCCGCGAGAATGCAGTCGTCGGCGCCAAATCCCGGTGTGCGCGTCATCGACAACAAATAATTCACGACTCCGCGATGCTTCAATACCACGCCCTTAGGCCGACCGGTGGAGCCCGACGTATAAATCACGTAGGCGGGTTGCTCGCTATCGATCGTGCGCACCGGTGCGTCGGCGCTGCATTGTTGCAACTCGTCGATCAATGTATCTATTCGCGTTACCGACAACGCGGTACCGTCCAGCAGACGAGTATCCAATGTTTCGTCGTACAGCAGCAGCGCCAGCGCCGAGTTGTCGATCATGTAGCGAATACGTTCCACCGGAAATTGCGGGTCGATCGGCACATAGGCGCTGCCATGTTTGAGCACGCCCAACAACGCCGCCTGCAGCCAATCCGAAGGCGTCAGCGCAACACCGATCAGCGCTCCCGATTGAATGCCCTTTGCATCGAGCCAATTCGCGATGCGATTGGCGCGAGTCTCCAGTTCGGCGTAGGTCAAGCGCTTGCCGCGATAGCGTGTCGCCACCGCAGCGGGCGTACGCCTTGCTTGCTCTTCGAATAATCGATGCATGAGCGCCGGCGCCGGCAGCGGCATGTCAGTCGCGTTGAGCTGCCGCAGCGTTTGTTGCAAATCGGCATTGGCTAAATCGACGAGCTGCCACAATGAATGCGTCGCCATATCGGGAATACGCTGTGCCAGCGCAACCAAATCGGCGCGCATTGCTTCGACGGTAGCGCGACTTAGCACATCGCGATCGTATTCGAAGCCGCCCGCCATTACCTTGCCATCCCATTTCAGCCAAAAATCGAGATCGGTTTGCACGCCGGGACGATCGATATTAATTTGCTGACGGGTGAGATCTTCGAACACTTCGGTGCGATTGCTGATGTCCTGGTACATCAGCATGACCTGAAAAATCGCCGAGCGGCTGCTGTCGCGCGGCGGATTGAGCCGCTCCACCAATTGCTCGAAGGGCACATCCTGATGCGCATAGGCATCGAGACACGTTTGCTTGATCTGCTGCAGCAATTGCGCGAACGGCGCCGCGGGATCGAGCCGATCGCGCAATGCGAGAATATTGACGAAGAATCCAATCAGATAATTGATTTCGGCGTAATTACGGCCGGAAATCGGCGTGCCGACGATGACGTCGCGCTGTCCGCTGTAGCGCCACAGCAGCACTTTAAAAATCGCCATCATCATCATGTATAGCGTCACGCCCTGCTGGCGGGCGAATTCATTCAGCCGCGCCATGATCGGCGCATCGATAACAAATTCGAGCGCCGCGCCGCGATGCATTTGGAAATCAGGTCGCACGCCTTCGCAAGGTAAATCGAGCACGGGTAAATCTCCGATCAGATGCGAAAGCCAAAACTTTAGATCGGAGTCATTGCCCTGTTCGGTGCGCGCGCGCATCCATTCGGAAAAATCGCCGTACTGCACGGGCAGCTCGGGTAACTGCGGCGCGCGCGCGCTGCGTGCCGCGTTGTAACCTTCAGCCAATTCGGCGAGCATGACGTCAAATGACCAGCCGTCGAAAATGGCGTGATGAATCAACACAAACAAGACGTGATCTTGCGGGCCGAGGCGGTAAAGCTCGATTTGAAATAATTCGTCTGCCGCCAGATCGAAGCGATAGCCTTTGCGTTCGGCCAATAGGGCCATCACCGCTTCCAGCCGTTGCTGCTCACTATCGCCGTCGATCTCATGAATCTGCAGTACGTCATTGCGCACCGGTTTTATATATTGAAACAGACCATCGTTTTCTTCGACCAGGTTGGCGCGCAATACATCGTGACGCGCACAAAACTGATCGACCGCCTGCGCGAGGGCATCGGCGTTGAGTTCACCGCGAAACCGCCAGCTGGCCGGCAGGTTATATTCGATACCGGTTTGTTCGAGCTGCTCGAGATACCACAAACGACGCTGTTGCAGCGACATACGAAAGCGCTTGCGATCGGCGCGCAGCGGAATCGTAATGGCGGCCGCTGCCGGAGCTGTACGTTGACCGAGCAGCGTCGACAACGCCGCCGCCGTCGGTGCCTGAAACAAATCATTCAATGCAAGCTGGCAACCGCGTTGTTTGTTGATCTCGGCAAGCATGCGCATCGCCAGCAGTGAATGGCCGCCGTATTGGAAAAAATCGGCGTTCGCCTGCAGCTGCGGCTGCTTCAAGAACTGACGAAATAACGCCAGAATAATCGCGTCGGCAAATTCGTCACCGACATTTTCCGATGTTGTAATCGACGCGGTCGCCGAATGCGCAACCAGCGCTTTGCGGTCCACCTTGCCATTGGGCGTCAGCGGGAAACGTTCGAGTTCGACAAAATGCTGCGGAATCATAAAAGCGGGAAGTGTTGCGGCTAAATGTTCGCGCAACTCAGACATCGACAGCTTGGCTTCCAAACGAGTGCGATAAAACCCCACCAAACGTTGATCGCCTTCGCCAAATTCCTGCACGACGACCGCCGCTTCGGCAATGCCGGCACGATTCGCCAGCCGCGTTTCGATTTCACCGAGTTCGATGCGGTAACCGCGCAACTTCACCTGATTGTCGATACGCCCGAGATACAGCAGCGCGCCATCGTTGCGCAATCGCACCAGATCGCCGCTGCGGTAATAGCGCACACCATCGATATTGGTGAAGCGCTCGGCGTTTAATTCGGGTCGCCGCCAATAGCCCAGCGTCACGCCGTCGCCACCAATCAATAATTCACCCGGCACACCTACGGCGACGTCGGCGCCAAACTGATCGACTACTTTCAAATAGGTGTTGGCGATAGGCTGGCCGAGCGTCACCGGTTGTTTCGCTTGCACCCGCGCCACCAGCGACCACACCGTTGTTTCGGTAGGGCCGTACATATTCCAGACCTCACCGACGATTGGACATAGTTCGTCAGCGAGATTTTGCGGCAGCGCCTCGCCACCGGTGAGTACTTTGAAATTGGCCGC
>DASXYH010000226.1:0-6831 GCA_036502545.1 Spongiibacteraceae bacterium | reverse complement strand
CTGCTTCGATACCGGTTTTCACACAACGATGCCGCGCGTCGAACGATTATTTGGTTTGCCGCGCGAGTTGGCGGAGGCGGGTGTCATTCGTTATGGATTTCACGGTTTATCGTATGAATACATCGCGAGCCAATTGCCGCAATTCGACGCACGCACAGCACGGGGACGCACGCTCGTTGCGCATCTTGGCAACGGCGCCAGTGTTTGTGCATTCGTCGCAAATAAAAGCGTCGCGACCAGCATGGGCTTCAGCGCGCTCGATGGACTCGTGATGGGCACGCGCTGCGGCAGCATCGATCCCGGCGTTTTGCTTTATTTATTGCGCGAGCGCAACTACGACGAACAAAAATTGGAAAAACTGCTGTATCACGAATGCGGCCTGCTAGGATTATCGGGTGGTATTAGCAGCGATATGCGCGATCTGCTCGCGAGCGATGCGGTTGCCGCGCGCGAAGCGGTCGCGGTATTCGTGCATCGCTTGGTGCGAGAAATCGGCGCATTAACGGCATTGGCCGGCGGCATTGATGCGCTGGTGTTTACCGGCGGTATCGGCGAACACGCGGCGCCGATTCGTGCAGAGGTGTGCGCGCAATTGCAATGGCTCGGCATCGATGTAGCGAAAAGTGCGAATGAAAGCAACGCGCGAAAATTGCATAACGATAACAGCCGCGTCGGCGTATGGATGATTCCGACCGATGAAGAAATTATTATCGCCCAGCACTGCAAGCGGATTTTGAATACAGCTTAAGAACTATGTTCTCCCTCTCCCGCGAGGAGAGGGAACTTAAAGAGCGCATCCATTTATTTATGGATATTTGTTTTAACCGTCAGTTTATTGATGCGCCGCGCTAGCGCGTTACTGAAATCGTAACCGATTTCATCGCTCAATTCAGCGTTGGGGAAACGCCGTGCAAATTCGGTGATCGCAATTTTCGCCTGCGCGCGCACCAGCCAGGTACCGATACAAAAATGCGGACCGTTGCCGAAGATGATGTTGCCTTCCAGCGGCCGCGTGATATCGAATTTGCGCGGGTCCGGCCATTTTTTCGGATCGTTCCACGCTGTGCTCATGTTGACCTGCAGCGCTTGACCCTTGCGAATGAATTGGCCGGCGTATTGCTGATCCTCTAATGCGTAGCGAAAAATTCCGAAAATGCCCATCGCGCCGTGGCGCAGAATTTCGTGCACCGCATTTTCCATCAGTTCGGGTTTTTGCAGCAGCAGTTGATATTGATCGGGATGTTGCAGCAATTCTTTTACCGCGTACGTGTATAAATCGATCGCGGTATCGGAGCCGGCCGTGATCAGCGCGGTGATCAAACTCATGATTTCCCAATCGCTGAGTTTGTCGCCATCGCTTTCGGTTTTAATCAGCGTGCCGAGAAAATCGTCGCCGGGATTTTCTCTGGCGCGACGCTCCGCTATCAATTTTTTCAGCATATCGAAACCGGGCTGCGTCGCCGCTTTCGCGCGCATGCGTTCTTCGAACGGTTTGTTGATACGCGTGACAATCGTCAGATTGGTGGCGAGCCCATCGTGAAATAAATCTTCGGCTTCGAGCGGCACGCCGACCATGCGCGCAATCGCGCGGCCCGGCAAAAACACCGCGAGCTTTTCATACACATCGAACTCGTCCACATCGCCGATCGCATCGAATGCGCTGACAATCAAATCGCGCACCTTGACTTCGATCTGTTCCATCACCTTGCGCGAGAACGCCGGTATCGTCAGCTTGCGCATGCGCAAATGCGCTGCCGGTTCAAGCGCCATCAGCGAATGTTCCATCATGTGTTCGAAATCGCCTTTTTCCGCCGCTGGATCGGGCTGCGGCCAGAATTCCCACTTCTGCCAGTTCGGCGTGAATTTCGGATTCTTCAGCAGATCGGCGCACAACTCGTGCGAATTCGCGAACCACATTTGCAAATCTGTATGAAAGCAAAGATCGTAATCGCGCGCGAGTTTATTCCACACCGACCATGGTTCCCGCACGAAATCGGGATCCATCGGATTGTAGTAACTCATATCGATTTCCGACCGCTTGGCCATTGCCGTAGTTGCTTCGCTCATGATTATTTTCTCCGAACACGCGTGCGTGTCTTGGGGGATTTTTTTGCGGTTGATGAATTTCCCGAATTATTGGTTTTAGCCGGGATGGGTGTTTGCTTTGTCAGCAATGTTGAATTCAGTGAAGCCAGCAATCGCCGCGGCAATTTTTCATTGCGTGCGGCGGCGACGCCATTGATCAAGTCGTGCAGCGCGGTAAACCAGATACGAATATCTTCGCGTTCGAATTCAGTAGCGGCGGCGCGTATCAACGGTAATTCGTCGGGTGCACGCTCAATAAACAGACGCTTGATGGCGATGTGATGCGGGGCGCCGCGTTCGTGTGCGCCGGCGTAATTTAAAATGCCGACCGCCGCGCCGATCGTCATCAGCGACAGCGAACGATAAAAACGAATACCTTCTTCGGGGCTGAAATCATAACGCTGCATTTCCGCCAAAAAACGCTCGAGGATATCCACTTCGGTGTGCGGCCCGAGACCGCCTTTAATCAATTCAACTACCAGTTGCGGCTGATCGACAAGACTCTGCAGTAAATTCTCGGCATAACGCACTGCCACTTCGGCCCAATGCGCGGCTGCGTATTGCGGCGGCTCGCGTCGCATTACCTGTCGCAATGCTGCCAGCCGTACCAGTTCGCTGCGATTTTTCACATATTGATAAAGAGTTGAAATGCCGACGCCGAGATGATCGGCCACCGCTTTCATCGTGACTTTATCGAGCCCGATCTCCAGCGCGGCATCGAATACTGCCTGTGGTTCGAGACTGGCGGGGCGCCCAACCGCGCGGGCGGGTTTGAGTTGGACGGAATGCAGCGACATCGGTGGCCTTGTGCGAACTAATTTCCGAAATAGATTCGCAAATTGTTTCGGAAAAGGCAAGTGCCTTTGGAAAAGGCAGGCACCCATTGCGCTGCAATCGAAAGACACTGCTAAATATTTTGCCAAATGCCTGCTGCCGCCGTGCGTTGCGCATAATCTTCAAAGCTGGTGGCCGGCCGAGAGCACGCTCAACGCCATTGATGATATGGGCGTTGCGGCCATCGAGCACCGTGGTAAAGTAAATCGGCGTAGAACGGAATTCATTCCGAAAATAAAGGGCTGCCGCGGATGATTGTACCTATACCGTTGGGCGCGCGAATACCTTAGATATGGTGAACTTTTAAATCGCAGAGCGGATAGCCTGTGTTTGATACCAAGTCACAACCCAAGAGATTGTTGGCACTTATCGATTACTTTGCTAATCCGAAATTGCTCGAAAATTCGGATGTACTGCGTCGGGCGCGGATTTTGATCGCGGTGCATCTATTTTTAATTGGAGAGCTGACACTAATCTGCCTGCTGTTACCGTTTGCATTTAGCGCACGCTCGTTATCGATCGCCGAATCGATTTGTACGCTCGAGCTGCTGGGTTTTATCATTTTATTGAGGTATCTGCGCAGCTCGGGCAATTACCGATTCTGTGCTAACGCGGCGGTGCTGCTGATATCCTCTCCACTGATAGTGGGTATCTGTGTATCGGGTGGCGTACTGCATTCGCCGGTGACGCAGCTTTTGCTGCTGGTGCCGTTGATGAGTTTCTTTTTCGGCGGTAGTCGCGGCGGCAGCTATGCCACTGCGCTGACGCTATTCGCGCTGTTGGTACTGGCGGTGATGGATGTTAAGGGCATCGCCGCCATTCAAACGGGAGATCCGCGCCAAAGCGGCATAACCATGCTGTTGATAACCTGCCTTGCTCTAATGGTTACCGCAGGCATGGCATTCGTATATGAATATACCGCCGGTGAGTTGCAGCGCGAGCGCGACGACGAACATCAACGGTATATTCTGCTGGCGAAAACCGATCCGCTGACCGGCTTGGAAAATCGCCGCCATTTCGATGTGATCGTCAATCGTCGGGTACAGGCATTTCGCGCGCTGGAGCCGATGCCGCGCTTTACGCTGTGCTTTATCGATCTGGACGGCTTTAAAGCGATCAACGATAGCCATGGTCACAATGTTGGCGACGAAGTATTGCGCGTAATTTCCGATCGGTTACGCAGCGCCTCGCGCTCGGCCGATGTCGTCGGTCGGCACGGCGGCGACGAATTTATGCTGATGCTCGATGCGATGGTTGATCGCGCGATACTTGATGCGCTGGCGCAACGGTTGATCAACTCGATCAAACAACCGATCTCCACCAGCGTCGGCATGGTCGAAGTCAGCGCCAGTATCGGCTTTGCACAATTTCCGGACGACGCCAACGAACTCGAAGCATTAAAAAAAGCCGCCGATGTCGCGATGTACGAAGCCAAGCGTCGCCGCGTAGGCTGGGTCTTTTATCATCGTGAATTGGCGACGTAAAGCGCTCAGCCCCCGCTAGAGTTAGTCAGCAATAAAAAAGGGTTATCGTTTTCACGATAACCCTTTGTTCTATTTGGCTCCGCCTGCTGGGCTCGAACCAGCGACCCAATGATTAACAGTCATTTGCTCTACCAACTGAGCTAAGGCGGAATGAGAGCGTGCTTCGGTGAGGCGCGCATAGTAAAGCCCGGTCCGACCTCAGTCAACTGCTTTTTTATCGCGCTAACACAATGAATCTTTTGGCAAAATGGGAGCGTTTACCGCTCCGTCAGGAGATTCCGCAATACCCTTGCAGAATGGCATCGCAACCACAATAGTGGTGGTCCGCCGCATCGTTTTGGAGTTCGCCATGGGTCGTCCGTTTAAAGTCGCAGCGCCTTATCAGCCCGCCGGCGATCAGCCGACCGCGATTCGCGAACTTATCGAAGGCGTTCGCGCCGGGCTGATGGCGCAGACGCTGCTCGGCGTCACCGGTTCGGGCAAAACGTTCACCATCGCGAATGTGATCCAGGAAATTCAGCGGCCGACGATTGTGATGGCGCCCAACAAAACGCTGGCCGCGCAATTGTATGGCGAGTTCCGCGAATTCTTTCCGAACAACGCCGTCGAATATTTCGTTTCGTATTACGACTATTACCAGCCGGAAGCCTACGTGCCGTCCTCGGATACCTATATCGAGAAAGATGCATCGATCAACGAGCATATCGAGCAGATGCGTCTGTCGGCGACGAAGGCATTGATGGAGCGCGAGGACGCGGTGATCGTCGCGACGGTTTCGGCGATTTACGGTTTGGGCGATCCCGATCAGTATTTTAAAATGGTGTTGCATATCGATCGCGGCGAACCGATCGAGCAGCGCCAGATATTGCGGCGTCTGGCCGAAATGCAGTACACGCGCAACGATCAAACATTCGGTCGCGGCACGTATCGGGTGCGCGGCGATATTATCGATATCTTTCCGGCCGAATCCGAACGCGATGCGGTGCGCGTCGAATTGTTCGACGACATTATCGAAAATATTTCCACATTCGATCCGCTCACCGGCGAAATCATCGCGCGTCTGCCGCGTTTTACCGTATTTCCAAAAAGTCATTACGTCACGCCGCGCGAGACGCTGTTGCAGGCGGTCGATTACATCGAAGAGGAGTTGAAGGAAAGACTCGTTTATTTGCGCGATCACAATAAATTAGTCGAAGCGCAGCGATTGGAGCAGCGTGCGCGCTTCGATATGGAAATGATTCGCGAACTCGGCTATTGCAACGGCATTGAAAATTATTCGCGCTATTTATCGGGTCGTGCGCCCGGCGAGCCGCCGCCGACGCTGTTCGATTACTTGCCACCGAACGCGTTGGTCGTTGTCGATGAATCGCATGTGTCGATTCCGCAAATCGGCGCGATGTACAAAGGCGATCGTTCGCGCAAGGAAACGCTGGTCGAATACGGTTTTCGACTGCCTTCGGCGCTGGATAACCGGCCGCTGCGTTTCGAGGAATGGCAGCGCATGGTGCCGCAATTAATTTTCGTATCGGCGACGCCGGGGCCTTATGAAAATCAAAATGCCGCGCGCGTGGTTGAACAGCTGGTGCGACCGACCGGTCTGGTCGATCCGCAAATTGAAGTGCGGCCGGCGCGCACGCAGGTTGACGATCTGTTGTCCGAAATTCAAAAGCGCGTGGCGGTGAACGAACGCGTGCTGGTGACGACGCTGACCAAACGCATGGCGGAAGATCTCACCGAATACCTCAGTGAGCATAATGCGAAAGTGCGCTATCTGCACTCGGATATCGAGACAGTCGAGCGCGTCGAAATTATTCGCGATCTGCGCTTGGGCCATTTCGATGTACTGGTCGGCATTAACCTGTTGCGCGAAGGGCTCGATATGCCCGAGGTTTCGCTGGTGGCGATTCTCGATGCGGATAAGGAAGGCTTTTTGCGTTCCGAACGCTCGCTGATTCAAACCATCGGCCGCGCTGCGCGCAATCTGAACGGCACCGCGATTTTATACGCGGACAACATGACCGGCTCGATGCAGCGCGCGATCGAAGAAACCAATCGCCGCCGCTTCAAGCAGGAGGAATTCAACGCGAAAAATAACATCGTGCCGATCGGCGTGAAAAAAACCGTTACCGATATTATGGAAGGTGCGCATGCACCCGGCGCGCGCGGCAGACGTGGTTCGGCGAAAGGACGTAAAGTCGCCGAGCCGAAAACGCGCTACGGCAATTCGATCGCGGACATGACGCCGCAGCAGCGCGAAAAAGAAATCAAGAAATTGGAAGAGCAAATGTTTCAGGCGGCTAAAAATCTGGAGTTCGAAGAGGCCGCGCAATTGCGCGATGAAATTGCCGCGCTCAAATACGAAATACTGACGTAAGGCGCGGTCATCGGCCAATCAATATTGGCATTCATCGTCAAGCTGTTTAAGCTG
>DASXYH010000225.1:0-3266 GCA_036502545.1 Spongiibacteraceae bacterium | reverse complement strand
CATTTTTGATAATCAACCAACGAGTAGATTGTGCCGGCAACCGCAACTCGCTCCTTATGGTTTGCGACGACGCGCCGCAAGTACATCCCTGTAGGCTCGGTCGCGACATCCTGTCGCTCTACGGTCGCTGCAAACCATAAGAAGCAAGTTGCTTTTACAGTGCATTGGAAAATATATTACCGATACTGCATCTATCAATTAGTCAAACACTGCGGATCAAATTGATAACCACTCTGCAACCACTCGATAACTTCAAGCGCAGCTGGATCGTTGCATTCTCGATAATCCGCTAGCATGTGCTTGCGTTCATTTTCACTCAGTTGATCAAGACCACGCTTTTGAAATGCATCGATGTCGCGTCGCAGCAACGCTGCCAAATCCGCGCTGATAAATGCTTCGAGCTCCGTCATCCAAAATCGTTCGGCATCGTAGCGCTCGCCCAAGCGGTAACTCGATGCCAAACTCGCCAAAGGCAAACGCGACAGCAATGGCTGATTCATTGCGTTGGCAAAATGACCACTGCACCAAGCGCGCAATTGCGCGGGCCGCTGTTGCACCGGCAACAAATGCAAGAACTGGCTGATTTTTTTACCGTCGTTAACCGGATAATTATCCCACAGCAACGGTTTGCGGCCGATGCGTGCGCTGATCGCCGCAATGTCGTTTTCCGAATAGCCCGGCGATAGCACCAGCGGGCCAGTCCAGAATATATCGACGGATGCAGGCAACGCCGCACTCAACGCTTCCAGATAATGCGCGGGCATGGCACCGAAAACTTTTTCGAGCACGGGATCGAAACTGTAATACGTAGGACATATTGCAAAGCGCCGCGCCGACGACATCATCATAATATCGGCAACGATCGTAGTTTGGCGTTGCGCAAGATCGTTGATCGCACCCGGCATATCGTCGAATAAAATGCACAATACATCGCTATCGAGCGTATTCAGGTGATTAAATTTTTCGGCCAGCGCAGCGCGATCCGCTACGGTGTATTCGCTTTGTAATCCCCACGGGCTAAAGCCGATGCCAAACTGAATTTGCTGCGCACGGCAATGCATTCGCAACGCGAGTAATTCTGAAAAATCATCGGCGCGGTGTCGTTCGCGCCAGGCGCGACGTAAATTGCGATCGGCCTTCGGCGCGTAGATATATGTGTTGAATTGTTGTTGCTGCAAAAAATCGATCATTGCGCGGCGGGCGGGCCACGGCCAGGTTCTACCGTAAAAGCCTTCGATAGTGCCGCACAAATAATCGGTCATAAATTTATCGCCGTTAACATCTGCGCTTTAACGAAAATAGCGCTGCTTAATAAATGCGCTCGTCTGCACGGACAGCGGAATTTTTTTATCGCGCACGAGCGCAAACAGCTCCGACTGCAATGCCGCCGTTTTTACATAACCCATCGCCACTGGCGCGCCTACGCTGGGACCAAAACCTCCGCTCGTAATCGCTCCGCAATTCTCTCCAACTGCATTGACGATAGGAGCGCCTTCACGCACCGGCTGTTTTCCCTGCGGACGCAACAATACACGTCGCCGCGTCACACCTTCGGCGAGTTGGCGCTCGATAATTTCGGCACCGAAATAATTTCCCGCGCGCGCACCACCCGGTCGGCGCGCTTTCGATAGCGACCACACCAGATTGGCTTCAACCGGTGTAGTGGATTGATCGATATCGTGGCCGTATAAACACAGTCCCGCTTCCAACCGTAACGAATCGCGCGCGCCCAGTCCGATCAAAACCACTTCCGGCTGCGCCAGCAAGCGCAGCGCAAGATCTTCGGCGGCTTCATTCGTCACCGAAATTTCATAACCGTCCTCGCCGGTATAGCCGGAGCACGAAACCCAGCAGGGAATACCGGCGATATCGAGCGCGGCGGTTTGCATAAATTTCAATGCGCTAGCGGCGGGGTTCAAGCGCGCCAATACTTCGCGCGCGGCAGGACCTTGTAACGCAAGCAAAGCGTGATTCGGCATTGGCTCAACCTGCACCGTATTCGGCAATTGCGTGCGTAAATGTGCAATATCATCGACCTTGCAAGTGGCATTGACGACCAGCAGCAGATGATCGCCGCATTGCGTCACCATCAAATCATCGAGAATGCCGCCGCTCGCGTTGGTGAATACCGCATAGCGCTGCTGCCGCAACGGCAAATCGATAACATCGATCGGCACCAATTTTTCCAATGATTGCGCCGCGTCAGTGCCGTGCAATTTTACCTGGCCCATATGCGATACATCGAACAGGCCAGCGGCGGCGCGCGTATGCAAATGCTCTTTTAAAATACCGTCGACATATTGCACCGGCATTGAATAACCGGCGAACGGCACCATGCGCGCGCCGTGTTTAATATGCAAATTGTACAGTGGTGTTTTTGCTAAAGCGGTTGTTGGCTCGCTCAAATTTTTTCTCCTTCGAGTTGAGCATGGTAATTAATTCACGGATCGAACGACAATCATGGCAATGATTTCATATGTTTTTTTGTTGTCGCGGTGGCCGGTGCCGACCACGGCTGTTCGGGCCAAAAATGCTTCGGATAACGGCCTTTCATTTCCTTGCGCACGTCAGCGTAAGCGCTGCGCCAAAAACCCGGTAAATCGCCGGTCAATTGCAATGGCTGACGTGCAGGCGATAATAATTCCAACAACATCGGTTCGCCGCCTAGCGTGGGATGCACATCAAGTCCGTAAAACTCGGTCATGCGCGCAGCCAATTTCGGCGCCGCATCGCTGCGATATTCGATCGGCTGGCGCGTGCCCGATGGCAATGTAAAATGCGTTGGTGTTTCGCGCTCCAGTTGCTGCTGTTGTGTGTACGTCAACCGCGCACGCAGCATCGCGCCGAAATCGAGTGCGCGCAATTCCGATAATTTGCGCACACGCGATAAATAAGGTTCCAACCATTGTTCCAATTCGTCGAGCAATGCCTGCGTGGAAAAATCCGGCAGATCGGTAATTCTGGACTGCAACCATTTCACGCGTTGCAACCATTGGCTGACAGCATCCGGCCACTGCAGCCAATCGAGTCCGCGTTCGCGCAGCAATTGCAACCAAGTGATATTGGCGTGCGCATCATCGATCGCAAACGCATTTTCATCGAGCACGATGGCGCCGAGACTGCGTTGACGGCGCGCTGCGAGCATCGATTTTTCTTCATCCCACGCAACCACATCGCGAATTTCAAATCGAGCTGCCAGCTCGCGCTCAATGTGTTTTGCATCGATTGCGGCGGCAAGTCTTATGCGCGCGCCTTGGCGATTGCCA
>DASXYH010000224.1:0-7801 GCA_036502545.1 Spongiibacteraceae bacterium | reverse complement strand
AAGAGTTGGCGATGGCTTTCGTTAAACGTTCGCTGATGCCGGGGTTTCGCCCGGCATTAGGCTTTACCGTGCTGTATCTCAGTTTGCTGGTGTTGATACCGCTGAGTGCGCTGTTGCTGAAATCATTGGGTTTCGGTCCGGCGCAATGGTGGAATTTATTGACCGGACCGCGCGTGCTGGCGTCGTTCAAAGTCAGCCTGATGACATCGTTATTGGCGGCGGCGATAAATGTCGTGCTCGGGCTGTTGCTGGCGTGGGTGCTGGTGCGTTATCCACTGCCATTCAAGCGCGTGTTCGATGCATTGATCGATCTGCCGTTCGCGCTGCCGACAGCGGTCGCCGGCATCGTGCTCACCGCAATTTATGCGAAGAACGGTTGGCTCGGCCAATGGCTTGAACCGCTCGGCATACACATCGCCTTTACGCCGTCAGGCATTACGGTGGCGCTGATATTTATCGGGCTGCCGTTTGTGGTGCGCACGGTGCAGCCGGTACTGCAGGATCTTGATCCCGCCGAAGAAGAGGCGGCGTCGAGTTTGGGCGCGAATCGCTGGCAGGTTTTTCGCAAAATTATTTTCCCCAATATTCTGCCCGCACTGCTGACCGGTTTCGCCCTCGCGTTCGCGCGCGGTATTGGTGAATACGGTTCGGTGATTTTCATCGCCGGAAATCGTCCGCTGGTATCGGAAGTGGTGCCGTTGCTGATTATGACCAAGCTCGAACAATACGATTACGTCGGCGCCACGGTAATCGGCATGGCGATGTTGATTATTTCGTTTGCATTGTTGTTGGCGATTAATGCGTTGCAGGCGTGGACGCGAAAGCGCGCGGGGGCGCTGTGAAGATAACCTAAACCCCCCTCGGTCCCCCCTTATCAGGGGGGAGGCGCTTGCTTGGAGATTGGCTGGGACACATTTCTCCCCTGATAAGGGGAGATGTCTCGCAAAGCGAGACAGAGGGGTTTTTTTCGAGGTTTATTTAATGACTGAGCAATTAAAAATGAATGCTTTTTTCACGGCCGCACCACTACAAATCGTCCAGCGCCGTATCGATTGGACGCGCTGGATTTTAACCGGCGCCGCGCTGCTGATTATCGCGTTGTTTTTAATTCTGCCGCTGGCGACGGTTTTGGTCGAAGGCCTGCGCAAAGGCAGCGCTGCCTATTTTGCCGCGCTGGCCGAGCCCAACACGCTGGCGGCGATAAAACTGACGCTGTTGGTCGCCGTTATCGCGGTGCCGTTGAATACGGTATTCGGCGTGGCCGCGGCGTGGGTGATCGCGCGCTTCGATTTTCGCGGCAAAAATTTATTGCTGACGCTGATCGATTTGCCATTTTCGGTATCGCCGGTCATCGCCGGTTTGATTTATGTATTGGTATTCGGTTCGCGCGGCTGGCTGGGTCCCTGGCTCAGTGAACACCATATTCAAATTTTATTCGCGGTGCCGGGCCTGGTACTGGCGACGATATTTGTCACGTTTCCATTTGTCGCGCGCGAATTGATTCCGTTGATGCAAGAGCAGGGGCGCGACGAAGAGGAGGCCGCGTTATCGCTCGGCGCCAATGGTTGGCAAATGTTTTTTAAAGTCACGCTGCCAAATATCAAGTGGGCGCTGTTGTATGGCGTCACGCTGTGCAATGCGCGCGCGATGGGAGAATTCGGCGCGGTATCGGTAGTGTCGGGACATATTCGCGGGCTGACCAACACGCTGCCGCTGCACGTCGAAATTCTCTACAACGAATACAATTTCGCGGCTTCGTTCGCGGTGGCGTCGCTGTTGGCGCTACTGGCGGTGGCGACGTTGATTCTAAAAAGCGTGCTGGAATGGAAACAGGAACAGGATCGACGCACGGCGGCGGCGGATAGCGCATTGCAGGAACAGGTGTGAGATGAGTATTCAGGTAGAAAATATCAACAAAAAATTCGGCGATTTTGTCGCGTTGAATAATGTGACGCTCGAAATTCCCGAGGGTGAATTGATCGCGCTGCTCGGTCCTTCGGGCTGTGGTAAAACCTCGTTGCTGCGTGTCATTGCGGGGTTGGAGCAGCCCGATTCCGGCCGCGTGTTGCTGAACGGCGAGGATCAAACCAGCGCGCATGTGCGCGAGCGCGAAATCGGTTTTGTGTTCCAGCATTACGCGCTGTTCCGGCATATGACGGTGTTCGACAATATCGCGTTTGGTCTGCGCGTGAAAAAACGCGCCGAGCGGCCGAGCGAACAACGGATCAAAGAAAAAGTTTTCGATTTGTTGAAATTGGTTCAGCTCGATTGGCTGTCCGACCGTTTTCCCGATCAACTCTCGGGCGGCCAGCGGCAACGTATCGCGTTGGCGCGCGCGCTCGCGGTCGAGCCGAAAGTTTTATTACTCGACGAGCCGTTCGGCGCGCTCGATGCCAACGTGCGCAAGGAATTGCGGCGCTGGCTGCGGCGCTTGCACGACGAATTGCACGTCACCAGTATTTTCGTTACGCACGATCAGGAGGAGGCGATGGAAGTCGCGAGTCGCATCGTCGTGATGAATAAAGGCATCGTCGAACAGATCGGCACGCCGGAAGAAGTGTACGAACATCCGCGTAGCCCATTCGTATCGCGCTTTCTCGGCGACGTGAATATTTTTCACGGCCGCGTCGATCGCGGCTGGCTCGATTTGAAGGGCTGGCGCGTACCGGCGCCGGCCGGCTCCGAAACGCGCGATGAAGTGGCCGCGTACGTACGGCCGCACGATGTGCGCTTGACGCGCGCATCCGAGCCGCATTTGCCGGCGGCGCACATTCGTCGCGTACACAGCGCGGGCTCGGTATTTAAACTGGAATTGGATGTGATCGATTTCGCGCGCGAAGATGCGATCGAAGTGGAAATTTCACGCCGCGAATTTCAGGAATTGCAGATGCAGCCTGGCGATCAGGTCTATATCAAACTGGTGAATCCGCGTATTTATCCACTTGAAGCCAATAGGCCTCTCGAAGACAACGGGCCTCTCGAAGGCGGTAATGGGTTCCTTGCGGAGAACGGGCCGTTCGAGCAACCGCCAAACGCGAATGCGGTCGATGCGTCATTCGAGCTCAAGCCGCAAATAACGAATGGCCATGTAAACTTCGCGCAGAAAACACAGTAAGCCACAGATCAGCGACAGCATGGCGGTAATGAACAGCAGTGCGACAAATTCGGCCATACTGACCGCGACAAAATCGCCGACGAATAATAACGCGATCATCGCGCACACCAGCAATGCGCACACCGTGCATAGACTGATCGCCCAGTAAGTCAGATGCGCGCGCCGCGATAAGCGCCGCAATTCGAGGCGAATATCCGCGTGCCGCGTTGCCGGTGTATGCGGCAATTCACTTTCGAGTTTGCGCGCGCGGTCGACGATACGGCCGACTCGACCCGCGAGCACGCCGAGAATCGAGCCGACACCGGTCAACAAAAATACGGGTGCAACCGAGAGTTGAATCAAATGCGCGATCGACGCGACCGTGGATTCGGCAACCATGGCAATCTCTTCGTTATGGGATATTCGCGAATAGCGTTGATCGTTGATTGAGCGCCGGTACCGCAGTATTAAATTCGCAGGCCGAGTATATAACGCCGCGTTTATTTTGCTGTCAATGGTCGCGGCAGGTTTCGCTCGGGAATTCGAATTCGATGGTCGTATGCGCGAGCGCATAAGGTTGCAGCGTGCGATGAATATGTTGTTTTAATTCGAGTTGTCGCGTGGGCGCCAAATCCTCATTCAACACAATGTGCGCAGTGAGCACGTGATGCTGGCCATCGAGCGACCACACATGCAAATGGTGCAGCGCTTCGACGCCAGTCAATGTTTGCAGCTGCCGCCGAATGGTTTCCACCAGCGTATCGTCGGGCGATTTTTGCAAAAATAAACGCAGCGTCGCGCGCAGGTTGCGGATTACATTAACCAGAATAAATAACGTGAAACCGATGCTGAGCAGCGGATCGATGATGCTCCAACCGGTATAGCGAATTACCAGGCTGGCGATCAGCACCACTATCCAGCCGAGCACATCTTCGACCAGATGCCAGCTCAGCATTTTTTCATTTTGCGTATCGCCGCCATGCAAGCGCAGTGCGGCAACGCCATTCGCGACAATACCCACTAGCGCCAGCCAGAACATACCGGTGAGATGCGGCGTTTGCGGCTGCCACAAACGCGGCACGGCATTGACGATAATAATGATCGAGCCGATCACCAGCGTCAGTCCGATCATCAGCGCGCTCAGTAGCGACAAACGCCGGTAACCATAGGTGTATGCATCGTTCGGACGGCGCTGCGCCAACCGACTCGCTAGCCAGCCGAAACCAATAGCCAGCGTATCGCCGAAATCGTGAATGGCATTCGACAGAATCGCGACACTGTTAGTGAGTAAACCGCCGATTAATTCGATCGCGGTAAAACATAAATTCAGCCAGAACGCGAAGCCGATACGCTGGCTTTCGCGCTGCGCATTTTCGTTATGGTCGTGATGATGGCCCGCCATAATGCCTCAGCCGCTGATCAAGGACGTTCATTGTTGGCAAATTTATCCGCGTTGTACAGTGTGCCCGTGTTGTACAGCGCCGAGCCGATTGGCTTAATATGGCGCTCCTTATACGTATAATGTTGCATTTCGTGGCGATGTAATCGGCGCATGGCGAACGGTTATCAGATCGATTTCAATTTATTCGTTGTGCTCGAAGCTATTTATGCCGAGGGCAGCGTCACGCGCGCGGCGAATAAATTGAATCTGTCGCAGCCGGCGATCAGTCACGCACTGGCACGGTTGCGCGAATTATTCGATGATCCGCTGTTCGTGCGCAAAGGCAACGCGATGGTGCCGACACTGCTGACGCGCAATAACATCGAATCGATTCGCAATTCGCTGCGCCTTTTAGAAAGCAGCATTCGCGACAGCAGCCGGTTCGATCCCACGCAAAGCGAGAAACGCCTGACGCTGTGTTTGCCGAGCAGCGTCGAATGTGCGCTGCTACCGGCATTTTGGCAGCGCATCGACGCGTGCGCGCCGCATATCGATCTGGTCACGAATCGCAGCGAGCGACAGCGCATGGAGTCGAAACTCGCCGCCGGCGTATTCGATGTCGCAATCGATGTGTTGCTGCGGCATTCGTCCGACGTATTGCATCAGCGCGTGCTGAGCGAGCGTCTGGTGGTGGTGGCGCGACGCGATCATCCGCAAGTGCGGGCGGGATTCGATCTCGATACGTATTTGCAGCAGCAACATATATTGGTTTCCACGCGGCGCGAAGGCCCCGGTATTGTCGATGTCGAATTGAATCGGTTGGGCGTGCAGCGGCATATTCGCCTGCGCTGTCAGCAAAGTTATTCCGCGTGTCGTATCGTCAGCGACAGCGATTTGATTTTAACGATGCTGGAATTCGATGCGCGCGCGGCGAATCGCGCGCTCGACAATCAAATCGTGCCGCTGCCGTTGACATTGGAGCCGATCGATTTATTTTTGTATTGGCACGCGTCGATGGATGGCGATGCCGGCAGCCGCTGGTTGCGCGGCGAATTGGCCGCCACCTGCGCTGCGCTCGCTTCATCACCGTTATTCCACCAACCTTCAGAAAATAACTAGCGAGAACTTCGACATGATTGCACAACAATTTAATTTAAGTGGGCGCACCGCGCTGGTCACCGGTGCATCGAGCGGTTTCGGCGCGCATTTCTGCAAAATTCTCGCGCAGCACGGCGCGCGCGTCATCGCCTGCGCACGCCGTGTCGAACGCTTGGAAAAACTCGTCGCGGAAATTAACGCGAGCGACGGCAATGCCTACGCGGTGAGCATGGATGTGGCGAATGCCGACAGCGTTGCACGCGCCTTCGAACAGATCGATAAAGTCGGCAGCGTCGATATTTTGGTGAACAACGCCGGCGTCGGCGCTTCGCAACGTTTTATCAAAACCACCGAACAGGATTGGGATTATTTCATGGACACCAATCTGAAATCGGTATGGCGCGTTTCGCGGCATTGCGTCGATCGCATGCGCGCACGCGACAGCGGCGGCAGCATCATCAATATTGCATCGATATTGGGTTTGCAACCGAGCTTCGGCTTGTCGTTGTATGCGACCTCAAAGGCCGGCGTCGTTCAACTCACCAAATCGATGGCACTCGAATTGATCCGCGATCGCATCCGCGTCAACGCCATTTGTCCGGGTTATTTCAACACGGAAATGAACGCAGAATTTTTTGCCACCGATAAAGGTCTCGAATTCATCAAGCAGACGCCGGCGCAGCGTTGGGGGGAACTCGATGAATTGTCCGGCCCGCTGTTGTTGCTCGCCAGCGATGCCGGTTCGTTTATCAACGGCATAGCGCTGCCGGTGGACGGCGGTCATTTGGTGCAGTCGTTGTAGTTGCGAGTTTTATTTGTGGATTAAATAATTATCCGGCAACGCCAAAACGCTAACGCATTCGTTACAGCTGCGTATCCAGCGGCAACTCGGTGGTATTTTTTATTTCGGTCACGGCGATGTGCGAATGCATTTCGCGAATCAGCGGCATCGTCAATAAATGCTCGCGAATGAATTGTTCGTAATGCCGCACATCGCGCGTGATGATTTTCAGCATGTAATCCCACGCGCCCGCCATCGTGTAGCACTCCAACACTTCGGGAAAACCGCGGACTTCCGTTTCGAATTTCTCGATATTTTCGCGGCCGTGCACGGCCAAATTTACCGTGGCGAAAACCACCACTTCCATGCCGAGCTTGTCGCGATTAAGCAAGGCGACGCGCCGCTGAATTAATCCCAGTTGTTCGATGTGATTGATGCGGCGCCAACACGGCGATTGAGAAAGGTTCAGAAGCTCCGCAATGGCGGTGGAGGTGAGGCTCGCATCCTGTTGCAGCAATCGCAAAATCGCGATGTCCTTGCTGTTAAGTTCGACGTTCGGCATAGGTTAGAGTTTTTATCTCGTCCATCGGTTTATTGAGGTATACCTATGCAGGGAGTATACGTAGCGGCGCTGAAATAACATAAAAATTTCGAGCTATAGCACCTAAGCTGCTTATATACAGAGCGATAGGAGATGGCCATGACTTCTCGGCACGCTTTTTCTCCATCACAATCATTTGATTTAAATCAACATAAAGTCAATTTCACCGATAAATATGCACTGGATACCGCCTGCGCTTATATAACCGGTATCGAAGCGCTGGTGCGCTTGCCGATGTTGCAGCATCAACGCGATCGTGAACGCGGTCTCAATACCGCCGGTTTTATTTCGGGATATCGCGGTTCGCCGCTGGCGGGTTTAGATCAATCCTTATGGCAGGCAACACCATTTTTGCGACAGCACAATATTCATTTTCAGCCGGGAGTTAACGAAGATTTAGCGGCTACCGCAGTGTGGGGTTCACAGCAGGTCAATATCTTTGCCGGCGCGCGCTATGACGGCGTATTCGGCATGTGGTATGCGAAAGGTCCCGGGGTCGATCGCAGTATGGACGCGATCAAGCACGCAAATATGTTTGGCACCGCGCGTTATGGCGGCGTGCTGGCGATTGCCGGTGACGATCACGGCGCGCGCTCATCATCGCTGCCGCATCAATCCGAACACATGTTTATCGGCGCCTCGATTCCGGTACTGAATCCCGCCAACGTGCAGGAAGTGCTCGATCTCGGCATTTACGGTTGGGAGTTATCGCGCTATTGCGGCGCCTGGGTGGCGCTCAAAGCGGTCACCGATAATATGGACTCCGCAATTTCGGCGCAGATCGATCCGCACCGCATTTCAATTGTTATTCCCGAGCAATTTAATTTGCCCGAAGACGGCGTGCAT
>DASXYH010000223.1:0-17892 GCA_036502545.1 Spongiibacteraceae bacterium | reverse complement strand
CGGCAGCACCGCGACCTGTCCATTCACCGCCATCGGCCGCTCCTGCACTTTGTGCATGCCGAGAATCGCGGTCTGCGGCGGATTGATAATCGGCGTCGACATCAGCGAGCCAAATACGCCGCCGTTGGTGATCGTGAATGTACCGCCCTGAATTTCTTCGATCGCGAGTTTGCCGTCGCGCGCGCGCGCGCCGAAATCGCGAATTTTATTTTCGATCTGCGCAATGCTGCTTTGATCGGCATCGCGCAGCACCGGCACCACCAAACCTTTTTCGGTAGATACCGCGACACCGATATCCTGATAACCGTGATAGACAACATCATTGCCATCGATCGACGCATTCACCGACGGAAAACGCTTCAACGCTTCGCACGCGGCTTTAACGAAAAAACCCATGAAGCCGAGCTTGGTGCCGCTGTGCGTTTTTTCGAATAGATCTTTGTATTGATTGCGCAGGCTCATCACCGGCTGCATGTTGACTTCGTTGAACGTCGTCAGCATCGCTGTGTGTTGCGATGCTTCCAGCAAACGCTCGGCGATGCGCGCGCGCAGACGCGTCATCGGCACACGCTTCTCGATGCGATCGCCGCTGGGTACGGCAGACTCGGCAAGAGTCTGTTTCGCCGCGGACGCTGCCACAACAGCAACGGGCTCGACTTTTTTCGCAGCGGATTTTTGCTGACCCGCCGAATCGCTTAAATGCTTCAGTACATCCTCTTTCGTGATCAAGCCGCCTTTGCCGCTCGCGTTTACGGCGGCGATTTCAATATTGTTTTCTTCGATTAATTTACGCGCCGCCGGCGCCACTTTTTGTCCGGCTGCCGGCGCGATCGCAACCGGTGCAGTCGCTGCCTGCGCGGCGGCTTGCGCTACCGGACCAGCGCTCGATTTGCCTTCATTGAGGCGCCCGATCAATTCGCCGCTTAAAACGGTATCGCCTTCGCCTTTAAGCACTTCCGCCAATGTACCGTCGACCGGGGCCACCACTTCCAACACCACTTTATCGGTTTCGATATCGACAATCAGCTCGTCGCGCGCTACGGCTTCCCCAGGTTTTTTATGCCATGTAGCGATGGTGCCGTCGGCGACGGATTCGGGAAATGTCGGTGCCTTAATGTCAATGCTCATGCCGGTTCCTTAATTAACATTGCCGCACTTGATTCAATTTTCTGCCTCAAGGTGTAGCGCGCATTACAACAATTCATTTTTCGATATGCAGTGCTTGCTTGATGAAATGTTCCTGCTGTGCCAAATGCAGCGCCATGTAACCCGCCGCGGGCGATGCCGAAGCATCGCGGCCGGCATATTCCAAATACAGTGTGCGATTGTGACGATTCAATACACGCCGCATGTGATGCTGACTGCTGTACCATGCGCCCTGATTCATCGGCTCTTCCTGACACCATACCACTTCGCTGAGTTGCGAATAGCGCGCCAATACGCGTCCGAATTCTTCCTCGGGAAATGGATACAGCTGTTCGAACCGAACGATCGCCACGTTATCGACGCCGCGCGCGCGCCGCGCATCGCGCAAATCGTAAAACACTTTGCCGCTACACAGTACCAGACGTTTAATTTTTTCTGGCGCAACTGCATCAATATCATCGAGCACGCTGTAAAAAGCGCCGTTGGCTAATTCTTCGAGCGTCGATACCGCTTCCTTGTGGCGCAGTAAACTTTTCGGCGACATCACGATCAGCGGTTTACGCAGCGGTCGCAGCGATTGCCGGCGCAGCATGTGAAATACCTGCGCCGGCGTCGTCGGCACGCACACCTGAATATTGTGCTCCGCGCTCAATTGCAGAAAACGTTCGAGGCGCGCCGAGCTGTGCTCGGGACCCTGTCCTTCATAGCCGTGCGGCAACAGCAATGTAAGACCGCACAAGCGCGCCCATTTATGTTCGCCGCTGGTAATGAACTGATCGATTACCACCTGCGCGCCGTTGGCGAAATCGCCGAACTGCGCTTCCCAAACTACCAGCGTGCTGGGAATCGTCGTCGCATAACCGTATTCGAACGCGAGCACCGCTTCTTCGGACAGCAGCGAATCGTAAATTTCAAACGGTGGTTGTTTGGGCGCAAGGTTTGCGAGCGGAATATAGGTGCCGCCATCTTTTTGATGGTGCAGCACGGCGTGACGATGCGAGAAAGTACCGCGCCCAACATCCTGCCCGGTGAGACGCACAGCATTGCCCGCTTCGAGCAACGTTGCATACGCCAGAGTTTCCGCGAAGCCCCAATTGATCGGCATCGCGCCGGCGGCCATTTTCAACCGATCTTCGTAAATTTTCGCGACCTGACGCTGCACCACGAAGCCGTCGGCGATCGTATTTGTACGCTGCGCAAGATCCTGCAATTTTTTTAAATCGATGCGCGTGTCGCAGGGAATATTCGACGCGTGCCCCAGATACGGCCGCCAATCGACGAACAAGGCGGTATTCGGTTCTTTAACCAAACTTTTTACGACGTGCTCGCCGCTTTCCAGCGCTTCGCGATATTCCGCCACCAGTTTTTCGTCGTCGGTCAGCGTCAGCACGCCCGCTTCGATCAGCTTTTTCGCATACAGATCGCGCGTGGTGATTTGATTTTTTATCGCTTCGTACATCAACGGTTGCGTTGCCGAAGGCTCATCGGCTTCGTTGTGGCCGCGGCGGCGATAACATACCAGATCGATAACGACATCCTTTTTGAATTCCTGGCGAAAATCGACCGCAAGCTGCGAAACGAACAGCACCGCTTCGGGATCGTCGCCGTTGACGTGAAAAATCGGCGCCTGCACCATTTTCGCAATGTCGGTGCAGTATTCGGTCGAGCGCGCGTCGCGCGGATCGCTGGTGGTAAATCCAACCTGGTTGTTGATGACAACGTGAATCGTGCCGCCGGTTTTAAAACCGCGTGTCTGCGACATTTGAAATGTTTCCATGACGACGCCCTGGCCCGCAAAGGCGGCGTCGCCGTGCATCACGATCGGCACTACTTTATCGCCGAGCTTATCGCCGCGCCGGTCCTGCCGTGCACGCACCGAACCTTCGACGACGGGCGAAACGATTTCCAAATGCGACGGATTAAACGCCAGCGCGAGATGCACCTCACCGCCCGGCGTCATCACATTCGACGAAAAACCCTGGTGGTATTTCACATCGGCGGAGCCAATATACGTGGCCTTGCCTTCGAATTCATCAAACAATTCGGCAGGGCTTTTGCCGAGAATATTGACGAGTACATTGAGGCGGCCGCGATGCGCCATACCGATGACAATTTCGCGCGTACTATATGAGCCGCAACGTTGAATCAACGTGTCGAGCATCGGTATCAGGCTTTCGCCGCCCTCGAGACCGAAACGTTTGGTGCCGGGATATTTCGACGCGAGCGCTTTTTCCAATCCTTCCGCCGCCGTTAAACGCTCGAGCAAATGGCGGCGCGCCTGTTTGCCGAAATCGGGCTTGGAGCGCACGCTTTCCATGCGCTGTTCGATCCAGCGCCGCTCTTCGGTTGCCAGAATATGGCGAAACTCCGCGCCAATCGTCGTGCAGTACGTCTGTTCGAGCACGTCGATAATTTCGCGCAGTGGCGCCTGCTCTTTGCCGAAATAAGGGCGCCCGACTTGAAACACCGTGTCGAGATCGGCGGCGCTGAGCTGATGAAATTCGAGCGTGAGATCGGGGACGGGATCGCGCTTCCATAAACCGAGTGGATCGAGCTTCGCTTTTTGGTGACCGCGCTGACGATACGCGCTCATCAACTGCAGTACACGCACCTGCTTGCGTTCGTTTTCGGTAATGCGGCTGTCGCTCGCCGGGGCGGCGCCGTCGGTGCGAACACGTGCGCGCGCCAATTGCGCGAACTGCGCGCGAATTGCGGAATGCGGAACATCCTGCATGGCACTGCCGTTGACGCGCGGCAGCTTGGCAAAATATTCGCGCCACTGTTCGGGGACCGCATTCGGGTCGGTTAAAAAAGTTTCGTAGAGATCTTCTACGTAAGCGGCGTTGCCACCCGACAATTGCGAGCTGCGCCAGAGCAGCTCCATCGTGCTTTTGTGCCCTTCAGGATATTCTTGCATTTGCTTTCCACCTTGATAAGGGGAAAAAAATTAACGCGCGATCAACTCGCGCGTTTTAACAACATATTGCGAATATGACCAATCGCACGCGTGGGATTCAATCCTTTCGGACACACGCTGATGCAATTTTGAATACCTCGGCAGCGAAACACGCTGAACGGATCGTCGAGATCGGCGAGACGCTGTTCGGTCGCGGTATCGCGGCTGTCGGCTAAAAAGCGATAAGCCTGCAGCAATCCGCTCGGGCCGATAAAGCGATCGGGGTTCCACCAGAACGACGGGCACGCGGAGGAGCAGCACGCGCACAATATGCATTCGTAGAGACCATCGAGCTTGGCGCGATCTTCCGGCGATTGCAGCCGTTCGATTGCAGGCGCCGGCGTATCGTTGATCAGAAACGGCTTCACTTTTTCGTACTGCTTATAGAACTGGTCCATATCGACGATTAAATCGCGAATGACGGGCAGGCCCGGCAATGGGCGCAGGATTAATTTATTGGCACCCTTCATTGCCTGGGACACCGGGGTGATACAGGCAAGACCGTTTTTACCATTCATATTGAGGCCGTCGGAACCGCACACGCCTTCGCGACAGGAGCGGCGAAAGGTCAACGACGGATCTTTTGCCTTCAATAATTCGAGAACGTCGAGCACCATCAGATCTTTGCCGCCGGTATCGAGCTGTACTTCGTGCATCGACGGCGCCTGATCGGTTTCCGGGTTGTAGCGATACAAACTGACTTGCAACATGAACTCTCTCCTCCCGATCTCAAATATGGGGCCGATCTCAATAGGTACGCGCTTTCGGCTGGAAGGTATCGACGGTTTTCGGTTTGAAATTCACCGCCCGCTTGCCGACACGTTTTTCGCCGGGAAAATATATAGAATGACACAACCAGTTCTGATCGTCGCGCTCCGGAAAATCTTCGCGCGCATGCGCGCCGCGGCTCTCTTTGCGCTCTTCCGCCGCAATCGCGGTAGCTTCGGCGACTTCGAGCAGATTCGCCAATTCGAGCGCTTCGATGCGCGCGGTATTGAACGCATTGCTTTTATCTTCGAGGTGCACGTTATCGATCCGTCCGCGCAGTTCGGCCAGTTTGTTCACGCCCTGCTGCATGTAATCGCCGCGACGAAATACACCAAAGAAATTCTGCATCGTGTTTTGCAACTCCTTGCGCAGATCGGCCGTTTTTTCGCCGCCGCTGCTGGCGTTGACGCGATTCAAACGCGCCATTGCGGCGCCGATATCGGAATCGCTCGCATCGCGCTGATCGATGCCTTCGCGCAACGCTTTTTCGATGAACAATCCCGATGCGCGACCAAACACGACGAGATCGAGCAGCGAATTGCCGCCCAAGCGGTTCGCGCCATGCACGGACACGCACGCGACTTCACCGCACGCAAACAGGCCTTCAATGATTTTGTCGTTGCCGTTCGCATCGACCGTCAGCGCCTGACCGTGAACGTTAGTTGGAATACCTCCCATCATGTAATGACAGGTCGGCACGACCGGAATCGGTTCTTTAACCGGATCGACATGCGCGAAAGTTTGCGCCAATTCGCAAATACCGGGCAGACGCGAATGCAACACTTCCTCACCGAGATGATCGAGTTTCAACAGCACATGATCGCCTTCGGGACCGCAACCGCGGCCTTCGATGATTTCCAGCACCATCGAGCGCGCGACGACATCGCGGCCAGCGAGATCTTTCGCATTCGGCGCGTAGCGCTCCATGAAACGCTCGCCATTTTTGTTGATCAGATAACCACCCTCGCCGCGGCAGCCTTCGGTGACAAGAACGCCCGCACCGGCGATACCGGTCGGATGGAACTGCCACATTTCGATATCCTGCACCGGAAATCCCGCACGCAACGCCATACCGACACCATCGCCGGTATTGATATGCGCATTGGTGGTCGATGCATAAATACGGCCGGCGCCACCGGTGGCGAATACGGTCGCTTTCGATTTGACGTAAACAACTTCGCCATTCTCGATGCAAATCGCAATGACGCCGGTGACAACACCATCCTGATTTTTTACCAAATCGACGGCATACCATTCGTTGAAGAACTGTGTGTTGTTCTTCATATTGGCCTGATACAGCGTGTGCAGCAGTGCGTGGCCGGTGCGATCGGCCGCCGCGCAAGTGCGCGCCGCTTGACCGCCGTTACCGTAATCTTTCGATTGACCGCCGAACGGACGCTGATAAATGCGTCCTTGTTCAGTGCGCGAAAACGGCATGCCCATATGATCGAGCTCGAACACCGCTTCGGGGCCGACGCTGCACATGTATTCGATCGCATCCTGATCGCCGATGTAATCGGAACCCTTGACGGTATCGTACATGTGCCAGCGCCAATCGTCGTTGGGGTCCGCGCTGGCAATTGCGCAGGTGATACCGCCCTGCGCAGATACCGTGTGCGAACGCGTCGGAAATACTTTGCTGATAACCGCCGTTTTGTAACCGGATTGGGATAATTGCAGCGCCGCGCGCATACCGGCGCCGCCGCCGCCGACAATTACGCCATCGAAAGAAATGGTGCGCATATTAGCCATGGTTACCCCACAAAATCTGAATGCCCCAGATGACATAAACGAACAATACGATCGCTACGACAGCTTGAAACAGCAGACGTATTACGTTTCCTTTCGAACCGAGCAAGCGCTCGGTGAAATAATCGGTGGAGACCGACCACAAACCGATCCAGGCATGGGCCGCGATCGACAATACCGCCGCTAAACTGAAAATGCGCATCCAAGTAGCCGCGAACAACGCTTTCCATATCGCGTAATCGATAGTCGGGCCAAAAAATACGTAGCCCGCAATAAATAATGTATACGCCAGCAGCACCACTGCGGTGACGCGCTGAAGCAACCAATCGGAAAGGCCGCTGCGGCCGAAATTCGTTACTGCCGTTACCATATCGCTGCTCCTACCAACACGGCCAGAATGATGGTGACTATCCATACGATGCGCGCACTGCGAGTGCCGCCCGCCATCGTTTCACCGATGCCGAAATCCATAATCAAGTGCCTCACGCCCGCCGCCGTGTGATAAATCAGCGCGATCAGCACGCCCCACACAACGAGCTTGCAAATGAACGAATCGAAAATCGTTTTGACACTGTTGAAGCCTTCCTCACTGGCGAGCGATGCATCGAGCAACCACATCAATATGCCGACGCCGACAAATAAGGCGACGCCGGATATGCGATGGGTAATTGAGGTTATGGCTGTAATCGGCATCGAGATCGTGCCGAGATCAAGATTAACGGGGCGCTTGTTGTTCACGGGGTTCATCACACAGGTTATGGCCCTGACGCGCAACGCTTTGCACGACGCATCGGAGCGGTTACACGGAAGTGAAACACGTACGGTGAAATGATACGATTTTCGCGGCGAAGCAGCTGCAAATATTCTCGGCAGCGGTTCAAACCGCCGCGAATTATAGGCGCGCCGTCCTCGAATTACAAACCGAGCACAGCCGCAAGCGCCGGCAGTAAAAACGAATTTGTAAAAAAAGACTCGTATATTTATGGGGCCGCACACAGGCAATGATAGTGCAATGCGCCTCCGATTTAATTTCGATTCCCGAGCATGGAAATTGCTTTATACTGGGCGCGATCCCCATTCGAGAGTATCGTTGCCCAGGTCGGCTAGTGTTTGTCGCTTCGCTCAACAAGTGCACAAACAAACGCCCAACGGCCGCATCCAACGCCGGTAATCAGCTGGACTTTTTATCAGCTGGTTATCAGCTGGACAATTAACAGGAGCTTGCAATGACAGACAAGAAAGCCAAGTTGATGATCGATGGCAAAGACCCGATTGAGCTGCCGATTTATTCCGGTACGCTGGGTCCCGATGTTATCGATGTCGGCGCACTGCTCGCTAACGACTATTTCACCTACGACCCCGGCTTTGTTTCTACCGCAGCATGCGAATCGAAAATTACGTTTATCGATGGCGATCAGGGCGTGCTGCTGCACCGCGGCTATCCGATCGAACAACTGGCGGAAAAATCCGATTATCTCGAAACCTGTTACCTGCTGCTGTACGGCGAACTGCCCGACAAGGCACAGAAACTCGCCTTCGAAGACCGCGTGCGCAAACACACAATGGTGCACGATCAGATCACCAGCTTCTTTAAAGGCTTTCGCCGCGATGCGCATCCGATGGCGATCATGTGCGGTGTCATCGGCGCGCTCTCCGCGTTCTATCACGATTCGCTCGACATCAATAATCCGCAGCATCGCGAAACCTCGGCGATTCGTTTAATTGCAAAAATGCCAACGCTGGCCGCAATGGCGTACAAATATTCGATCGGCCAACCATTCATGTATCCGCAAAACGAACTCAGCTACGCGGAAAACTTTTTGTACATGATGTTCGGCAATCCCTGCGAAGAATACGTGGTGAATCCGGTGCTCGCGCGCGCAATGGATAGAATTTTCCTGCTGCATGCCGATCACGAACAAAACGCATCTACCTCCACCGTGCGCTTGACCGGTTCGACCGGCGCCAATCCGTTCGCGTGTATCGCGGCTGGCGTTGCCGCGTTATGGGGTCCATCGCATGGCGGCGCCAACGAAGCCGTACTGAATATGCTGAATGAAATCGGCGATGAGTCGCGCATTCCCGAATTCATTGCGCGCGCGAAAGACAAAAACTCCGGCTTCAAATTAATGGGCTTCGGCCATCGCGTGTACAAGAATTTCGATCCGCGCGCGAAAGTGATGAAGCAAACTGCGGACGAAGTGCTGAAAGAGCTCGGTCACGACAACGACCCGCTGTTGCGAATTGCGAAAAAGCTCGAAAAAATCGCGCTCGAAGATCCGTATTTCGTGCAGAAAAAACTTTATCCGAATGTCGATTTTTATTCGGGCATCATTCTGAAAGCGATCGGTATTCCGAGCAGCATGTTCACCGTTATTTTCGCGCTCGGACGCACGCCGGGCTGGATTGCGCACTGGCACGAGATGATCAGCAGCCCGTACAAAATCGGCCGGCCGCGCCAACTCTATACCGGCCCGGTCGCGCGCGATTATCCGGCACTGGATAAGCGCAAATAATCACTATTGTTGCAACAAGCCCGCGCTGCGGGCTTTTTTACGCATAAAATAATTGCAACATTAGCTGCTTTTCACGGTGACGAATAAATTTGCGGAATTTTTTTATTGATCGCTTAATATGAGCGCTCCCATATAACGCATAGCGGAACACCAGAAATGAAACTCGAGCGCCAGTTGATCGCGCTATTATTAAGCGGCATCTTATTGTTATCGGCGTGCGGAGGCCACGGCGCGTGGTCCTCAAACAATGACGGTGGCAATACGGCGCCAAGCGCACCAGCCAATATCGCCGGCAATGCCGGCGATGGCGCCGTCAGTTTCGGTTGGGATGCTCCAGCTGCCAGCACAGAACCGCTCGGCTACAACATAACCATCGCGCCGGCAGCTGCCGCAGCGCAAATCACAGTAAATGGCACGCATGCGCTGGTGCGCGGACTCAGCAACGATACCACTTACACTTTTTCGGTCACCGCAAAAAACAATGCAGGCGAAAGCACGGCAAACACCGTTTTATTGCAACCAACAGCGGTCGATATTAATACGGCGAAATATCCTCCGATAGTCGTAAACAACGGCCAAAACGTTGATACAAACAATGTCAACGGCATTTCCGATCCAGCGCTATTATCTTCCAGCGGAAAAACGTGGATGGCATATTCGAGCATTCATGCTTCTCAGCAAGCGGGCAATTCTGTGCAGGATGTTTCCACCAGCCTTGCTTTCAGTACCAACGGCGGAGCAAGTTACACATACTTGCGCACGCTGGGCGCCGCCACTATTGCACCTGATATTGTGATGTCATCGACTGCCAGCCCCTGCGGCAGTAGCATTTGCAGCGGTCGTTGGGTATACGAAGCACCGTTTCTGGTGGACGATCGCGGCGACCCCAATGCATCACAACGCTTCAAATTATTTACGCACAAACATTTTCTTTTTCCGGCGAACCCCGATACATCTACGCTCAGTGCAATCGTGATGTGGACTGCGCCGTCACTGGACAGCAATTGGTCTGCGGAGAAAAGCGTGTTGAGCTGGGATTCAACGCCGCAAAAACTCGTCAGTAATAACAATATCGGGACTATCGATCCCGCATTGACTGAATGTATCGCGCTCAAAGAAGGCAGTGCCGCCGCATACAATAGCGGATTGGATTTTGTTTTTGCGTGCGACAACGGTACGACGCGAAAAATCGTGCTGCTGCGATCAACCGATCACGCCGTGACATTCAAATATATCGCAACACTGTTAGAAGCGATCGATGCCGATGCTTTCAGTGCCGATTATTTTTCCGCACCGGCACTATTGCCCTCTGAATCCAATGCACCAGTGCTACTGGTGACGCCGGTACAGACGCGACCGATCAGTACCAATGGCGTAACCATTAATTCGGCGGCCGATTCAGGCTGCATTGCTTTTCCAATCGCCGATGAAGCAACCGGCACGCTATTTCGCAGCAGCTCCGCACCGCTGGAAATTTTGCAAATACTGCCGATTACCAATCATAACAACGGCGCCTGCGGCTGGGATCGCGGTGTCAATGGCAGCGGCATTTTAATAAGCGATGAAGACGGGACAACAAGCACCGTGAAATTCAGCATCTTGAATTCTGCGAAACAGTTTTAGCGCTGAAAAATTTAATTTTTAAACCAGCGAACAGAAAAAATTATTTTTTATTTGAAGAATTCGGCGTTGCGCAGGTGCCGCAAGTATTGCAACCACTGCCGCATCCCGCTGCGCGGGCGATGCGCGACCCAAAATTGTTAATCCAGCGCGCATAATTCGGCTGCTGTAAATGCTGCGCCAATTGAACTCGCCATTGCGGCGCAATACGGCCGAGCATATACAGCGAACTGAGCAACAAAGCGCTCAGAATAATCGACCATTGCACGATATCGTAGATTTTCATGACCAGCGACTCGCAACTTGATAAGTGATAAATGACGCTGCATAGGCGAGCGCAAACAGATACGCAGCTGCCAATAGCATCGTGCGCCACGACGCCGTTTCGCGCCGAATAACCGCCAGCGTCGATAAACACTGCGGCGCGAAGACATACCATGCCAGCAATGACAGAGCCGTCGCCAACGACCATTGCGACGCGATGATCGGCGCCAGTTCAGCAGCGGCATTTTCCGAAGCGGCGGATAACGCATACACCGTCGCCATCGAACTGACCGCCACTTCGCGCGCAGCCAGCCCTGGAATCAGCGCGATACAAATCTGCCAGTTGAAACCGATCGGCGCGAAAACGGCTTGCAATGCGTGGCCGATACGTCCCGCGAAACTGTAATCGATCGCAGGCCCTATTGCGTCTGCGGGTGCCGCTGGATAACTCGACAAAAACCATAACAAGACTGTTAGAGATAGAATAATGGTGCCGACGCGACGCACGAAAATACTTGCACGCTCCCACAGGCCGATCGCGATATCGCGCGGATGCGGAATGCGATAGGAAGGCAACTCCAGCAACAACGCATGCTCGGTGCGATCGCGCCGCAAATATTTCATTACCCACGCCACGACCAACGCGCTCGCAACACCCGCGAAATACAGCGCGAACAACACCACACCCTGCAAATTGAAAATATCAAACACCGTGCGCCGCGGGATAAATGCGCCGATCAATAATGCGTAGACCGGCAAACGAGCGGAACACGTCATCAACGGCGTAACCAAAATAGTTACCAAACGATCGCGCTCATTCTGAATCGTGCGCGTCGCCATGATGCCTGGAATTGCACAGGCAAAACCTGATAACAGTGGAATGAACGACCGTCCCGTGAGACCGGCACCGACCATTAATTTATCGAGCAGATAAGCGGCGCGCGGTAAATAGCCCGATTCTTCGAGCGCGAGAATAAATAAAAATAAAAATAAAATTTGCGGCAGAAATACCAGCACACCGCCGACACCGGCGATGATGCCCTCCACCAATAAACTGCGCAGCGGCCCTGGCGGAAGTGCGCTCGATAACGACAAGCCGATCCATTGGATGAGGCTTTTGATACCGTCCATGAAGGGCGCCGCCCACGAAAACACCGCCTGAAACATCAAAAACATTACCGTCGCGAGTAACACCAAACCCCATATCGGATGCAACGCCCAACGATCGATGGCGTCGTCGATGGCGCCGGTGCGACGCGGCACAATAACGGCGCTCGATAATATTTTTCTTACTTCGGCGTGCAAATCGATATCGCCGCCCAGCGCTGCAGGCGGGATTGGCATCGCGCCGCCGAGCATTTGCA
This sequence comes from Spongiibacteraceae bacterium, assembly GCA_036502545.1. GTDB lineage: Bacteria > Pseudomonadota > Gammaproteobacteria > Pseudomonadales > CAMLJR01 > CAMLJR01. The sequence continues at coordinate 5,509 of DASXYH010000223.1, read as the reverse complement.
ATAAATCGGAAGCGCCACCACGCTTTACCGCAACGGTCTGTACTACCGGCATGCCCAAGGCCTGCTCAAGTTTTTCGATATCGATAAGAATGCCGCGCCGCGCCGCAGCGTCCATCATGTTCAGCGCGACAATGATCGGCAATCCGAGTTGGCGCAACTCAAGCGCGAAACGCAAATGCAAGCGCAGATTGGTCGCATCGAGTACGCAGATGATTAAATCGGGGCGTGCTTCGCCCTGCAGTTTGCCGAAACATACGTCGCGCGTGATCGCTTCATCGAGACTGGTCGCGGCGAGACTGTATGCACCAGGCAAATCGAGAATACGAATGCTGCGCTGCGGCGCGACCAGACAGCGCCCTTCCTTGCGCTCGACCGTCACACCGGCATAATTGGCGACTTTCTGGCGGCTACCAGTCAGCAGATTGAATAACGCGGTTTTTCCGCAGTTCGGATTGCCGACCAGCGCGACATGCTCGGGAAAACGCTGGACCGGAATCGACATATTCATCGGTTAAACTCAGGCTGCTTCGAGCTGCACAATGACGCGCGCCGCTTCGGTCCGCCGCAACGCGAACCGCGTAAAACCGATTTGCACAACCAGAGGGTCGGCGCCGATCAGACCGCGCGCCACGACACGCACCGGCTCACCCGATACAAAACCCAAATCGCGCAGGCGCGCCGCGATAGTATCGACCGCAGCCTTGCCTTCGACGCGCTCTATCGTAGCAGCCCGGCCTGACGGCAAATCGCTTAGTAACATCGAAGACACCATCTAAATGAGAATGATTTGTATTATAGGCTCTCATTTACCTTATGGATAGTGGCTCAAATTTCATCGCGGCGCGGTTGTTTCGGCTTTGGGTTTCCATTCGTCGATGCGCTTGCGCGCCGCGGCAACTTGTTGTGCCGACAGATAAGCAATAAGTTTATCGCGCGTGGTGGCGGCGACGCTGTCATTCGCGGCAGCGAGATCAAGCCAAAAATAGGCCTCTGCATAATCTTTCGGAACGCCGGCGCCATTGATATATAGAGCACCTAGATTAGCTTGGGCACCCACCTCGCCTTGATCGGCTGCGCGACGAAACCAGTGCGCGGCTTCGTTGAAATCGCGTGGCACGCCGCGATTTTCGCTGTAAAGCACGCCAAGGTTGTATTGTGCGGTGGCGTTGCCCTGCTCGGCCGCTTTACGAAACCACATGAGCGCCTTTTTGAAATTCTGCGGCACGCCCTGACCTACCGTATACATCGCGCCCAAATTAGCCTGCGCCGAGGCATAGCCTTGTTCGGCCGCTTTGCGAAAATACAGCGCAGCCTGTTCGGCATCGAGACGAACGCCCTGACCGTTGGCATAGGCGTAGCCCAGATTGGTCTGCGCCACCGCAAAGCCCTGCTCGGCCGCCTTGCGATACCACTCGACCGCGCGCATAAAATCTTTCGGCACGCCGCGACCGGTGGCATAGGCATAACCCAGATCGGTTTGCGCACCGGCATCACCGCGCGCCGCAGCGCTGCGCAATTCATCGAGAGTGCTGGCAAAACCATTCGCCGCCGCAACAACAAAAAATACCGCGCCGATAAAAACTCTATGCATATTTTTTTTGCTTGCCGCGCACGCGGCAACCGTTAAGAAATAAATTGACGACACTGATTATATAATCGCGGCGCTTTTTCCCAGTCACGCCGCCGAAACCATAATGCGCCTGCAGATCGGCCGGCGCCATGATCATTTCCAAAAATTGCATCGCCGCAAAACGCGAATCGGCAATCGTCAATGCGCCGCTTTTTATTTCCCTGTCGAAAATCGCCGCGAGCGTATCGATCGTACGCGTGCGACTGGTGTTATGCACCAACGCGGACAACTCGGGAAAGCGCTCGACCTCCGCCGTGATAAGCCGCTTTATCGCAATCGTATCGTTTTGCAAACCCCAACTGAGCATATGATTGCCGATCTGCAGTAGTTGCTCGTCGATACTGCCGCCCGCCGCCGAAATTTTTTGCACCGGGCCCAGAAACGCTTCGCGCCGCCGTTGTATCACCGCTGCAAACAAATCGCTTTTATCGGGAAAACGGCTGTAGAGCGTGCGCTTCGCCACACCGGCGGCGTTAGCCACCGCTTCGATACTGGTATGACTGTAACCGTTCTCCAGCATCAATTGAGTGGCGACATCGATAATTTTATCCGCCAATTGCTCGGCCGCCGCGCGCGTCGGACGACCGCCGGAAGCCTTCCTGGTTGCCTTTTTCGGAACACCATTAGTTTTTGCCACGACTTTATTTGGATACATCGCTTGCGCTGCTGTTGAACGAATTACGCTCAGTTTAAGTCAAAACGAAACGAAACGGTAGCGTTGCGTTATGGCCGCTGAAATGCTTAAATGAATCTCACCATTCCGACTGTTATTTTTGCGGTTTCGTCATGACTTTTTTTCCTTTCCGCCGTTCCCGCCGCGCTGTTATTTTTATTGCGACCGGCCTCGCCACCGTCGCTGCGATTGGCACGCTGAGCGGCTGCGCCGCAAACGATAAAGACAGAGCCGCCGCAAAAGCCATCAGCGCCGAGCAGCTCGGTCTCACCGCGGACACCGAGCAGCAATGGCCCGCGCAAGATTGGTGGCGCGCATTCAACGATGAACAACTAAATCAGCTGATCGAATTGGCTCGCGCCGACAACCCGTCGATCAAGATCGCGCAGGCGCGGATACAGCTGGCGCGTCAGTATGCAGTCGCCACGCGCGCGATCAATCAACCCGATATCGCGCTAAATGCAGAGGTAACGCGCCAGCGCTATTCCGAAAACGATATTTATCCGCCGCCGCTGGGCGGCAGCATCAGCAACAGTGCGCGCGGAACGCTCGATTTTTCCTACGAATTCGATTTTTGGGGACGCCAGCGCGCCACTCTAGACGCAGCACTGCGGCAGATCGATGTCGAACGCGCCGACAGCGCCGAAGCACAGCTAGTGTTATCGATCGCAGTTGCACAAAATTATTTTTCGCTGCAACGCAATTTCGCCGATTTGACGTTGACCGAACAATTGCAAAACCAGCGCGCCACCATCGTTCATTTGTTGCAATTGCGCGTGGAGCGCGGACTCGCGAGCAAAGCGGAATTGGATTCGCCGACCGCCGCTCTCGCCAACGCAACGCAGCAGGTTGCAGCGGCGCAGCAGCGCATCGATCTCGATCGCCATCAACTGGCGGCGTTGTGCGCGCGCGGTGCCGATACACTGCAGCCGATCGCGCCGGTGCAAAGCGATGAAATTTCATTGCCGCCACCGATTGCGCTTCCCGCGGATCTGCTCGCGCGCCGTCCCGATATCGCCGCGCAACGTCTGCGCGTGGAAGTCGCGAGCAAGGATATCGTCGCGGCTAAAGCCGATTTTTATCCGAACATCGATCTATCGGCATTTTTTGGCGTGCAATCGATCGGCACCAGCGATTTGTTCGCTAGCGGCAGCAGAATATGGGGCGTCGGCCCCGCGCTGCATTTGCCCGTATTCAACCGCGCCAGCCTGCGCGCACAGCTCGGCTCGCGTTACGCCGACTACGATCTCGCCGTCGAACAATACAACCAAAGCGTGCTCGACGCGGTCCGCGAAACCGCCGATGCGGGCGCGATTACGCAATCGCTGAATGCGCAGCGCAACGCCGCCGATGCTGCGCTGGCGGCATTGCAGCGCGCACGCAGCGCCGCGGAAACGCGTTATCGCCAAGGACTAAGCAATCGTCTCGACCTGCTCAATGCGGATATCGCGCTGCTCGACCAGCAGCGCGCATTGCTCGCGCTGCGCGACAACCAATTACAGGCACGGCTGGCACTGATCAAAGCGCTCGGCGGCGGTTATAACACTACTTCTCAGGCGCGCTATTAACTGTCAAAAGTTGTTAAGGAAATTCTGATTAAGTGTTTTGTTAAAAGGCACGCTGTAGCAGAGCATGAGGCGCCGGAAGGGGTTCTCTTTTTCAGGACAAGAAGGTGATTTCATCGAAGCTGTAGTGCTATTCGTCATCGGAGTAGTCGTCGAGTGCCGCTAGGCCGACCACACCGAAGCTACTTGAATGCTCGCCATGGCAGTCCTGAAAAAGAGAACCCCTTCCGGCGCCAACCCGCTGCGAGAACGCCGCGAGAAAAGTGCGGTAATTAGAGCGGTAAAACACTTAATCAGAGCTTCTCTTAACTATTTAAAAAACTAGTTGTTAAAAACAGTACGAGGTTATCGATGGCGGATTCAACAACAGTTGCAGCGACGGACGACGCTGCGAACAACGGAAATTCGGAAACTCAAAACAACGGCAAACGCCGCCGCGCATTCATGATTCTGACGCTGGTCGTTTTAATTGCCGCGATCGCCTATGGCGTGTATTGGTTTTTTGTCGCGCGCTTTCACGAATACACCGATGACGCGTATGTCGCCGGCAATCTCGTGCAAGTGACGCCGCAGATCACCGGCACCGTCGTCAGCATCGGCGCCGATGAAACCGATCTCGTGAAACAGGGCGATACGCTGGTCACGCTCGGCGCCACCGATGCGCAAGTGGCGCTCGAACGCGCGCAGGCCGAACTCGGCGATGCGGTGCGACAGGTGCATAAATTATTTATCGGCACGCGTCAGTACGAAGCCGGCGTGGCGATGGGCACAATTGGTTTACAGCGCGCGCAAGAAGATTTGCGTCGGCGCGAAGGCATGGACGAACCGGGCGCGGTATCGCGCGAAGATATCGAACACGCACGGCAGACAACGACGCTTTCCGCCGCGGGCCTCGAACTCGCGCAAGCACAACTCGACAGCAATCGCGCGTTAACCGCCAACACCGATATCGTGCGGCATCCGCAAGTGCTCGCCGCCGCCGCGCACGTGCACGATGCGTATCTCGCGCTGCAACGCACAAAAATTCCGAGCCCGGTGAGCGGTTATGTCGCGCGTCGCGCCGTGCAGGTCGGTCAGCGCGTCAATCCCGGCGAAGCGTTATTGGCCGTAGTACCGTTGCAGGAAATCTGGATTGAGGCAAATTTCAAAGAAGTGCAATTGCGACATTTGCGCATCGGCCAACCGGTGAAAGTGATCGCCGATATTTACGGCGACAATATCGAATATCGCGGCAAAGTGGTCGGCCTCGGGCTCGGCACTGGCGCCGCATTTTCGTTATTGCCTGCGCAAAATGCCACCGGCAATTGGATCAAGGTCGTACAGCGTCTGCCGGTACGCATCGAAATCGATCGCGACGATTTAAATAAACATCCGCTGCGTATCGGTCTGTCGATGCTCGTCACCGTCGATACGCATCAGCGCGATGGCGCCATGCTCGCGGCGCAAACCCGCACCGCACCGGCGTATAGCACCTCGGTTTACGCTACGGAATTACACGCGGCCGATGCGATGATTGCGAAAATTATCGATGCGAATTTAAGTGACGATAACGCCGCGTCAAAAACCAGATCGAAGCGCACGCATGTTCACAATGCCAAGCTGTATAAATAGCGAACTGACGCGATGGTGAATCAATCCGCA
>DASXYH010000222.1:0-2418 GCA_036502545.1 Spongiibacteraceae bacterium | reverse complement strand
CATTTTTGATAATCAACCAACGAGTAGATTGTGCCGGCAACCGCAACTCGCTCCTTATGGTTTGCGACGACGCGCCGCAAGTACATCCCTGTAGGCTCGGTCGCGACATCCTGTCGCTCTACGGTCGCTGCAAACCATAAGGAGCAAGTTGCTTTTACAGTGCATTGGAAAATATATTACCGATACTGCATCTATCAATCAGTCAAACACTGCGGATCAAATTGATAACCACTCTGCAACCACTCGATAACTTCAAGCGCAGCTGGATCGTTGCATTCTCGATAATCCGCTAGCATGTGCTTGCGTTCATTTTCACTCAGTTGATCGAGACCACGCTTTTGAAATGCGTCGATGTCGCGTCGCAGCAACGCTGCCAAATCCGCGCTGATAAATGCTTCGAGCTCTGTCATCCAAAATCGTTCGGCATCGTAGCGCTCGCGCAAGCGGTAACTCGATGCCAAACTCGCCAAAGGCAAACGCGACAGCAACGGCTGATTCATTGCGTTGGCAAAATGACCGTTGCACCAATCGCGCAATCGCGCGGGACGCTGCTGCACCGGTAATAAATGCAAGAACTGGCTGATTTTTTTACCGTCGTTAACCGGATAATTATCCCACAGTAACGGCTTGCGGCCGATGCGCGCGCTGATTGCGGCAATATCGCTTTTCGAATAACCCGGCGATAGCACCAGCGGGCCGGTCCAGAATATATCGACGGAAGCAGGCAACGCCGCACTCAACGTTTCCAGATAATGCGCAGGCATGGCGCCGAAAACTTTTTCGAGCACGGGATCGAAACTGTAATACGTAGGACATACTGCAAAGCGCCGCGCCGATGACATCATCATAATATCGGCAACGATCGTAGCTTGGCGTTGCGCAAGATCGTTAATCGCACCCGGCATATCGTCGAATAAAATGCACAATACATCGCTATCGAGCGTATTCAGCTGATTAAATTTTTCGGCCAGCGCCGCGCGATCTGCTGCGGTGTATTCGCTTTGTAATCCCCAGGGACTAAAGCCGATGCCGAATTGAATTTGTTGCGCACGGCAATGCACTCGCAACGCGAGTAATTCGGAAAAATCATCGGCGCGGTGGCGTTCGCGCCAGGCGCGACGTAAATTGCGATCGGCTTTCGGCGCGTAGATATAAGTGTTGAATTGTTGCTGCTGCAAAAAATCGATCATTGTGCGGCGGGCGGGCCACGGCCAGGTTCTGCCGTAAAAGCCTTCGATAATGCCGCACAAATAATCGGTCATAAATTTATCGCCGTTAACATCTGCGCTTTAACGAAAATAGCGCTGCTTAATAAATGCGCTCGTCTGCACTGACAGCGGAATTTTTTTATCGCGCACGAGCGCAAACAGTTCCATTTGCAACGCTGCCGTTTTTACATGACCCATCGCCACTGGCGCGCCTACGCTGGGACCAAAACCTCCGCTCGTAATCGTTCCGCAATTCTCTCCGGCAACATTGATGATTTGAGCGCCTTCACGTACCGGCTGTTTTCCGTGCGGACGCAACAATACACGCCGCCGCGTCACACCTTCGGCCAGTTGGCGCTCGATCATTTCGGCACCGAAATAATTTCCCGCGCGCGCGCCACCCGGTCGGCGCGCTTTCGATAGCGACCACACCAGATTGGCTTCAACCGGTGTAGTGGATTGATCGATATCGTGGCCGTATAAACACAGTCCCGCTTCCAACCGTAACGAATCGCGCGCGCCCAGTCCGATCAACGCCACCTCCGGCTGCGCCAGCAAGCGCAGCGCAAGATCTTCGGCAGCTTCATTCGCCACCGAAATTTCGTAACCGTCTTCGCCGGTATAACCGGAACACGAAACCCAGCAGGGAATACCCGCGATATCGAGCGCGGCGGTTTGCATAAATTTCAATGTCTTGGCGGCGGGGTTCAAGCGCGCCAATACTTCGCGCGCGGCAGGACCTTGTAACGCAAGCAAAGCGTGATTCGGCATTGGCTCAACCTGCACCGTATTCGGCAATTGCGCGCGTAAATGCGCAATATCATCGACCTTGCAGGCGGCATTGACGACCAGCAGCAGATGATCGCCGCATTGCGTCACCATCAAATCATCGAGAATGCCGCCGCTCGTATTGGTGAATACCGCATAGCGCTGCTGCCGCAACGGCAAATCGATAACATCGATCGGCACCAATTTTTCCAATGATTGCGCCGCGTCAGTGCCGTGCAATTTTACCTGGCCCATATGCGATACATCGAACAGACCAGCGGCGGCGCGCGTATGCAAATGCTCTTTTAAAATACCGTCGACATATTGCACCGGCATTGAATAACCGGCGAACGGCACCATGCGCGCGCCGTGCTTAATATGCAAATCGTACAGTGGTGTTTTTGCTAAAGCGGTTGTTGGCTCGCTCAAATTTTTTCTCCTT
>DASXYH010000221.1:0-3258 GCA_036502545.1 Spongiibacteraceae bacterium | reverse complement strand
CAATGGTTTGATGAAAATTAGAAGCTATGAATCGGTGACAGATAGATACGCCTCTGTTGCCCTCTTATGAAGCCCTGATACTACGCAAGCTTTCCCTGCTCATCTCAGAAAATTCCCTATTCTGTTGGCTAGGGAATTTGTTGGATCGGCAAAACGACACCAACAATTTCCACTGATTCACTATCAATCCGAAACCGAACATTGCAATCGGCAATATGCACGCCATAAATTCTACCCGGCTCGTCCTGATAAGCGGGTCGCGGATCGAGGCTCAGTACTTCTTCGATTATTTTTTTCAGATCATTCGCTTTTTGTTGCACGGCAATTAATGCTTCGTCACTCCAGCACACTTGCAATCGCGGCGGCGGCTCCTGTGCATAACCAGCGCGCGCATTTTGAATTGCGTCGGCGTACGGAATATACGGTTTGATATCGAGTATCGGCGTGCCGTCGAGCAGATCGGCGCCGCGAATATGCAGGCACACGCCATTATTCATTTCAACTTTGCGCAACTCGACGACCGAAAGCCCGATCGGATTAGGGCGATGCGTCGAGCGCGAGGCGAACACGCCGATTTTTGCGTTGCCGCCTAAACGCGGCGGACGCACCAATGTTTTCCATTCGCGCTCTGCGACGGCGTGAAAAACAAACGTGAGCCAGATATGCGAAAACTGTTCGAGTCCGTTCACCGCGTCGGCGCTTGCGAACGGCGGCAGCAATTCGATAACGGCATCGACCGCGGCTAAACCCGGTTGGCGCGGAATGCCGAATTTTTCGCGAAGCGGCGAATGTACAATACCGATTTTTGAGAAATTAAAGCTGTTGATACGATCATTCATAAAAAAATTCTGATTATTGTTGTTGCCGAGCTGAATATTGTACCGATCTCGCAGCGGGTTGGCGCCGGAAGGGGTTCTTTTTTTCAGGACTTCCGTGGGCGAGCATTCAAGTCGCTTCGGTGTAATCGGCCTAGCAGAACTCGACGACTGCTCCGATGCCGAATAGCACGGAGCTTCGATAAGATCACCTTCTTGTCCTGAAAAAGAGAACCCCTTCCGGCGCCTCATGCTCTGCTACAGCGTGCCGTTTAAAAAATTTAAGTCAAAGTTTTTTTAATTTTTATCGACAGCAATCAAGCCATCCTGCAACCATTGTTGCAGCAGACCGACCGCGCGTTGCGGTACTTCCGTTTCGGGTAGATATTCCGAGAGTATTTCGCACACGTCGCCAAATGTATGATTGTTTGCAAATGCCGTGAGCGCGATCGTTTCGATTTTATCGGCTTGGCGAAATAATAATTTCAAATCGCAACGCCATACCACCCAGCATTGCGGTTCGCCGATTTCGACGTCAGGCGGCGATTGCTCCGCGTTGAGCGCCTTCCAAATCGCGGGCGCGTTGGTGCAAAGTTCGATCACGCGCAGCGAGCGCACCACCGGTAGTTTTAATTCGGGCCATTGCTCCGGTGTCAACGCAGCAAAATTTGCGGTACTCGCCGTGGCATCGTCAGCGGCATCGAACGCATGACACAGCGCCCATTCAAACTGCGCCAGTTCGTATAAATCGATATGCGCCGAATACGGTTCGGTACTTTTTAAAAATTCAGCCAACTTGCCGCCGACATTGCGGAATGAATAATGACGCGACGGATGCGTATCAATATAGACGTCGATCAATTCAGCGAACGTATCATCGCCGAGATAACGCTGCAGCATCGCGAAATCGGCCGCCAGCGCTTCGACCACACGCACGCGATACGCATTGGCGTAAATATGCAGTCGCACCGCGCGCGGCACGTTTTCTGTCTCGATAATTTCCGCATCAACGATTCGCGAATCAGTTGTCGGATTCAACAAATGCTGTTGCAAAACGATTTGAATGCGCCGCAATTCGCTCATGCGCGGCGCTCCTGCTGTTCTGCGAATATCTCGTCGCCGATACGGCGCGCGACCGCGAGTTCGTCGAGTAACTCCTGCAACGGCGGAATATTATCGTCGCGTTCGATCATCGTCGGCACCGATCCGAACAATCGCAGCGCCTGCGCGTACAAATCCCACACCGGTTGCACTACCGGATGATCGTGCGTATCGATTAAATAATCGCCGCGATCGAGATGACCGGCGAGATGGAATTGCTGCACGCGCCGCGCCGGAATATTTTTAAGATACAGCACAGGATCGAAACCGTGATTGAACGCGCTGACATAAATATTGTTGATATCGACCAACAGCAGACAATCGGCCCGCTCGGCGATTTCGCTTAAAAATTCCCATTCGGCCAGCGTCGATGCCGAATAGCTGATGTAGCTCGATACATTTTCCAGCAGCAATTGCCGGCCGAGAAAATCCTGCACGCGTTGCACGCGTTCGACGACATGATGCAACGCCTCTTCGGTATACGGCAGCGGTAACAGATCGTGCATATTCCTGCCATCGACGCCGGTCCAGCACAGGTGATCGGAAATCCATTCCGGCTCGATCCGTTCGGCGAGATTTTTTACGCGTTGCAGATAATCGAAATTGAGCGGGTCGCTGCTGCCGATCGACAATGCAACGCCGTGCATTACGAGTGGGTACAGCGCACGCACGCGTTCGAGATAATGCAATGGCTTGCCGCCGTTGACCAAATAATTTTCGGTGAGAATTTCAAACCAGCCCAGATCGGGCTGCTGTTCGAGTATCGCTTCGTAATGCTGGCGGCGCAGGCCGAGACCATAACCGAGCGAGTGATTATCGATTGCCACCATTAAGCCTCAAGAGCTGGGGGATCGAACCGCTGCGATCCCCCGTTTTATGCGAGAGCGCGGCGCCGTTATTCGAGCACCTTGCCGCCTTTCTTATCGCATTCGGCTTTGGTCACTGCCTTGAAGCCATGTCCTTTGCAAGAATTTTGGCCTTTGCAGGAATTTTCCGCGGTTTTGCAATCGGACGTACCTTTGCACGAGGTGATACCGCCACAATGCACTTTCGCTTCATCTGCGTGCACATTCGTGGCAACCGATAAACCGCCGGCAAACAGTGTAGCGGTGGCCGCGGCGAGCATGATGGCCCTGGATTTTTTAATCGACATGATTTTCTCCTGAATTATGAGAATTCGACAATGACGGCAATTATGGATATTTCCGTCGCGACCGAACCGTTGACGATTGGACTAAAGCAGCAGTCCATGACGCATACAGAACAGCAATCGTTCCAGCGCTGCCAACTGTATACCGAACCGGTCACGGAGAGGTTGCTAAAATTTCACAATTTCATCACG
>DASXYH010000220.1:0-4882 GCA_036502545.1 Spongiibacteraceae bacterium | reverse complement strand
GCATTCGCTCGAGGCCGAGCAATCGGTACTGGGCGGCCTGATGATCGCCAACGATGCCTGGGATAAAGTCGCCGATATGGTGACCGATGTCGATTTTTATCGGCCCGAGCATCGATTGATTTTTCGGCGCATGGCGCAGTTAGTCGACACCAATCAGCCCATCGATATCGTCACGCTGGCCGATGCGCTGACACATGCCGATGAGTTGGAGCGCGCCGGCGGTTTCGCCTACCTCGCCGAAATTGCCCGCAATACGCCCAGCGCAGCCAATATCCGCGCGTATGCGATCGCGGTGCGCGAGCGTTCGAGCCTGCGCGCTTTGATCGCGGCGGCACAAACGATCGCCGACAGCGGCTTTCATCCCGAGGGCCGCAACAGCTCCGAATTGCTCGATGAAGCCGAGCGCCGCATCGCGCAGATCAGTGAGGATTGGCCGAAAAGCGGCGGTCCGGAAGCGATCAATCCGCTGCTCAAACGCGCGGTCGATCGCATCGACGAGCTGTTTAATTCCGAATCCGCCATTACCGGCTTAAGCACCGGCTTTGCCGATCTCGACGATCGCACGTCGGGCCTGCAGCGCGGCGATTTAATTATCGTCGCGGCGCGGCCGTCAATGGGCAAAACCTCGTTTGCGATGAATCTGGTTGAGCACGCGGTGCTGCACAACGACAAGCCAGTAATCGTATTCAGTATGGAGATGCCGGCGGAACAATTGATTCTGCGGATGCTGTCGTCGATCGGTCGTATCGATCAGACCAAAGTGCGCAGCGGTCGTCTCGACGATGAAGATTGGCCGAAACTCAGCGCCAGCGTGAGCAAATTAAAAGATCGTCCGCTCTATATCGACGATACACCTGCGCTGTCGCCGCTCGAAGTGCGCGCGCGCGCGCGGCGCATTGCGCGCGAGCACGGCGATCCGGCGATGATCATGGTTGACTACTTGCAGTTGATGCAAGTCGCCGGCAGCTCGGAAGGCCGCACCGCCGAAATTTCGGAAATATCGCGCTCGTTGAAAGGGATTGCCAAAGAATTCAATTGCCCCGTCGTCGCGTGTTCACAGTTGAATCGCGGTGTCGAACAGCGCCCGAATAAACGCCCGGTCAATTCCGATCTGCGCGAATCGGGCGCGATCGAACAGGACGCGGATTTAATCATGTTCATCTATCGCGATGAAGTTTATAACGAAGAGTCGACCGATAAAGGTGTCGCGGAAATTATTATCGGCAAGCAGCGCAATGGACCGATCGGCACCTCGCGTCTTGCATTTATCGGCAAATTTGTGCGCTTCGATAATCTGGCGATGAATTACGGCGGCGGCGACGCGTACTAATTCAGCTTTTGCTTTCCGGTGTTTCCAAGCGCTCTTTAGCGCGAATAAAACGGCAGAAAAATATGCCGGCCTCGAATAGCAACCACATCGGCAGTGCCATCAGTGTTTGCGATAACACATCGGGCGGCGATAACAGCGCGCCGCCGACAAAGCAGCCCACGATCACGTAGGGACGTTTTTTGCGCAACGTTTCCGCGGTGGTGATGCCGGACCAAACCAGCAATACTGTCGCGATCGGAATTTCAAAAATAAAACCGAAAGCGAACAGCATTTTCAGCGCAACATCGAGAAACTTCGTGATATCGGGGGTGTAGGCCACGCCTTCGGGCGCGATATGGCTGAAAAAACCAAAGATCAACGGAAACGCGACGTAATAGGCGAACGCCATTCCCAAGTAAAACAGCACAATACTCGACAGGAACAGCGGGATCGTAAAATATCTTTCGTGTTTATAAAGACCCGGCGCAATAAAACTCCAGATTTGATACAGCAAGTACGGCATCGCAATTAACAGCGAGGCGACCATCGTCAATTTAAACGGCGCAAAAAAAGTGCTCGCAACTTCGGTCGCTATCATCGTGCTGCCGGGCGGCAATAATTTGCGCAGCGGTTCGGAAAAAAACGCATAAATATCATTGCTGAAATACAGCAGCGACAGCACGATCACAGCTAACACCAATAAGCTGCGCAGCAGGCGCGAGCGCAATTCGGTGAGGTGTCCGACCAGCGGCATCGGCGGATCATTAAGATCGGGTTCGGTCATATTCACGGCTGGGGATTGTTGTGATGACTGTCGTGCGTTTGCGGTGGGTCCAGCGGCGTCGGTCTGCTGGGTTCGAAATCGACCATGGAATGCGCTGCGGGTGTTTCGTTAGAGCGCTGTACGACATCGCTGACATCGTACGGAAGCTGCTGCAATTCGCGCTGCGTTTGCTGCAAATCGTTTTGTACATCTTTTAGATTTTGCATGAGTGAGTGATTATGAAAATCGCGCTTCAACTCATCGACGCCGACTTCGCGCTCGATTTCACTGCGCACCTGATTGAACGTACGCCGCAGCTTGCCGATCCAGAAACCGGCAGTGCGTACCACTTCGGGCAATTTTTCCGGACCGAATACCAGCAGGCTGACAATTAATATCAGCGCCAGCTCGGAAAAACTGACATCGAACATGGTGCGTTATCGCCGCTTACGATTTATTTTGCTGATTGGTTTGTTGCACCGGCTCGGCTTCGCCTTCGATCACGCTGTGCTGCGGATTGTGTTGCTCGATCGGTTTTGGCGGTTCATCGGCAACGCTTTTCTTGAAACCCTTGATTGCCGCGCCGAGATCGCCGCCAAAATCCTTCAAACGCTTGGTGCCGAACAGCAAAAAGACGATCGCCAAAATAATGAGAAGTTCGCCTATTCTTCCGCCCATATCAGACTCCTGAAGTTATTTAGTTGATAGATTCGCGCGCGGCTTTTTCCGCGAGCCCCGACAAATCAAAGCGCCGCTCCAATTCCTGCAATACGGCGCGATAATCGGTACCCAGATGCGACAGCATCACCAAACTATGAAACCATAGATCGGCAGTTTCGTAGATCAGTGGCTGATTGTCGCCGCTAACCTGCGTATTTTTTGCCGCAACCAGCGTTTCCGCACATTCCTCGCCGATTTTTTTCAAAATCTTGTCGAGCCCGTCGTGATGCAGTTTAGCCACGTATGAACTCGCTGGATTCGCGTCGCGTTTGCGCTGCTCAAGCACGGCCATCAACGCCGGCAATACCTGATCGGCCATCACTTCAACCATAGATCGTCTCGGGATCCTTTAGCACGGGCTCGACAGTATGCCACTCGCCATCGCGCAACATGCGAAAAAAACAGCTACGCCTGCCGGTATGACAAGCGATACCGCCGCGCTGTTCGACTTTCAGCACGATAACATCGCCGTCGCAATCCAAGCGTACTTCGCGCACATCTTGCTGATGTCCCGATTCTTCACCTTTGCGCCATAGCTTTTGCCGCGAGCGCGACCAGTATACGGCGCGCCCCTCTCGCGTAGTCAGCTGCAGCGCCTCTCGGTTCATCCACGCCACCATAAGGATGTCGCCGCTGCCGGCATCCTGCGCAATCGCGGGCACTAAGCCATCGGCGTTCCAATTCACCTCATCGAGCCAATTCATTTCATCGAGAAAGGCGGTGGTCATCATTGCACCTGAAAAAGCTGATGCGATCATTATGGCATAGCGGGTTTGTCGACGTCGTCTGCGAAAATCTATCGATAAGTACTAGCGTAATAACAATAAGGCAGCTAGACCAAGCCCCGCCCAGCTGAGTTTTGGCAATTGCGGCATGGCGTAAATCAGGCTGGCGGCAATCAACGCAATCGCTGCTCGCGTCAGCCATCGGTGGTTTAACCGCGATGTTTCAACAATAGCAGGCGGCAACGGTGGCGGCGTCGGCATACTGAGTTTTTCCAATAACTGATCGGGCACATCGGGCAATTGCTCCAGCCACTGCGGCAATTTGCGCCCGATTTTTTTCAGCAGGTTGCGCGGCGAGTAGCGTTCGCGCAGCCATTGCTCAACCAGCGGCGACGCGGTGCTCCACAGATCGAGCTGCGGATACAGTTCGCGCCCCAGTCCTTCGATATTGAGCAGCGTTTTTTGCAACAGCACCAGCGATGGCTGCACCTGCATGTCGAAGCGGCGCGCGGTTTGAAACAAATACACCAGCAATTGCCCGAACGAGATTTCACCGAGCGGTTTTTGAAATACCGGTTCGCATACAGTGCGAATTGCCGCCTCGAATTCGTACACGCGCGTGTGCGGAGGCACCCAACCGCATTCGACGTGCAATTGCGCAACCTCGCGATAATCGCGCCGAAAAATTGCGCGCAAATTGCGCGCAAGATAATACTGATCGAATTCGCTCAGCGTGCCCATGATGGCGCAATCGATGCCGATATATTGCGGACATTCCGGATTTTCGTACGCGACAAAAATATTGCCGGGATGCATATCGGCGTGAAAAAAACTGTCGCGCAACACCTGCGTGAAAAAAATCTCGACGCCGCGCTCGGCGAGCAATTGCATGTTGATGCCGTTGGCGCGCAACGCGGCGATATCGGTGACCGGAATGCCGTGAATACGCTCTAACACCAGGATGTTGGTGCGCGTGTAATCCCAAAATACTTCAGGCACGAATAGCAGATCGGAGTTGAGCCAATTGCGACGCAATTGCGCGGTATTCGCGCCTTCGCGCTTGAGATCGAGCTCGTCGAGAATGGTGTATTGATATTCCTCGACAACCTCGACCGGCCGCAAACGCCTGCCATCGGGTAAATAACGCTCCGCCAATTGCGCCAGCGTAAACAGCAGCGCGATATCCTGTCTGATAATTTTTTCGATGCCGGGTCGCAACACCTTCACGACCACGGCGCGACCGTTGTGCAGGCGCGCGGGATGCACCTGCGCAACCGACGCCGACGCCATCGGCTGCGGATCGAATTCGGCGAAAATGTGTGTTACCGATTCGCCGAGCGCCTGCTCGATAATGGCAACCGCTTG
>DASXYH010000219.1:0-39583 GCA_036502545.1 Spongiibacteraceae bacterium | reverse complement strand
GATCGATACCCGAACGCGCGACGGCGGTGCGCACCACGTGGCCGCTCATGGCCGGGGCTTCGGTATCGTTGAAGGCGCCGCGAAATGCTTTGCCGATCGGGGTGCGGGCGGTGGAAACAATAACGGCTTCTCTCATGATCTATTTTCCTGCGTAAGACTGGACACGTAAGCGTTCGGGACGATGTGCAACCGCGCCGCAGCGCTATTGCAATGGCGTTCACGTTAGCGCATATGCGCGCGAAATTCATAGTCCAAAAGGCCTAAGCCAAGTTGGCTATCGCCGGGCTTTTAAAAGCTTGAGCCACTGAATTCGTCGCACGCTCGGAGATGGTTGCGCGAAGAGGGGGTTCTCTTTTTCCGGACTTCCGTGGCAAGCACGCCGAAAGCGCGGAGTAGTCGGCCTAGCAGTACTCGATGACTTCTCCGGGGACGATTGCACCACAGCTTCGATAACATCACCTTCTTGTCCCGAAAAAGAGAACCCCCTCTTCGCGCTTTCGTCACCCAACATCGTCAAAACCTAAAAATGGTATAGCGATTCGTAGTGTCTTATTGCGAGCGACAGTGCTGTTGTTCTACTCTGGCCGCGCAAAGTGAACAATACCGGCACGCACAGACACAACAATAAATCGGTAAGGAGCAGCTCTTGCAAAATCAGCAAACGCCCATCATGACCAACGCCGAACGCAAAGTGGTATTCGCTTCATCGCTCGGCACCGTATTCGAATGGTACGACTTTTATCTGTACGGCTCGCTCGCCGCAATTATCAGCAAGCAATTTTTTTCCGGCGTCAACGACACCGCAGCATTCATTTTCGCATTGCTCGCGTTCGCGGCTGGATTTGCCGTGCGGCCGTTCGGTGCCTTGGTATTTGGCCGGCTCGGCGATCTGGTCGGACGCAAATACACGTTCCTCGTCACAATTCTGATCATGGGCCTATCGACTTTTGTCGTCGGCTGCCTGCCGTCATATGCATCGATCGGCCTCGCCGCACCGGTGATTTTGATCGGCCTGCGTTTGCTGCAAGGGCTTGCGCTGGGCGGCGAGTACGGCGGCGCCGCAACCTATGTGGCGGAACATGCGCCGCACGGTAAACGCGGCCTGTTCACGAGTTGGATTCAAACCACGGCAACGCTGGGATTATTTTTATCGTTGCTGGTTATTCTGCTGACGCGCACGCTCATCGGCGAAGATGATTTTGCAGCTTGGGGATGGCGCGTGCCATTTTTAGTGTCGTCGCTGCTGTTGGCCATCTCGGTGTGGATTCGTCTTTCGCTGAGCGAATCGCCCGCATTTCAACGCATGAAGGCCGAAGGCAAGCAATCGAAAATGCCACTGCGCGAATCGTTCGGGCAATGGAAAAATTTGAAAATTGTTATTCTTGCGCTGTTCGGGCTTACCGCTGGTCAGGCAGTCGTGTGGTACACCGGCCAGTTCTACGCATTATTTTTTCTCACCAAAATATTGAAGGTTAACGATGCGGCCGCGAATATTTATATCGCGATATCGCTGCTAATCGCGGCGCCGTTCTTCGTTATTTTCGGCGGACTATCGGACCGAATCGGCCGCAAGCCGATCATCATGGCCGGTTGTCTGCTCGCCGCGCTGACGTATTTTCCGATTTTCAAAGGGCTCACGCATTTTGCCAATCCCGCCCTCGAAACCGCGCAGACGAATGCGCCGGTGGTCGTGAATGCCGATCCCGTCGCATGCTCGTTTCAATTCGATCCGGTCGGCAAGACGCGTTTCACCAACTCGTGCGATATCGTCAAATCGTTTCTGGCAAAAAACAGCGTGAATTATGCGAACAATGTATTGCCGCGAGGCGCGGTGGCTTCGGTGAAAATCGGCGACACCGTCATCGAGAGTTTCGAAGGCGCGAGCTTAAGCAAAGAAGAATTCAAGCAGCGCTCGGATGCCTTCAACAAACAACTCGGCGATGCAGTCAGCGCGGCGGGCTACCCGGCCAAGGCCGATCCGGCGCAAATCAATAAACCGATGGTTATCGTATTGCTGACGCTCCTCGTTCTTTACGTGACGATGGTATACGGCCCGATCGCCGCCATTCTGGTTGAATTATTTCCCACACGCATTCGCTACTCGTCGATGTCGCTGCCGTATCACATCGGCAACGGCTGGTTCGGTGGTTTTTTGCCGACCACCGCATTCGCGATGGTGGCCGCGACCGGCGATATTTATTACGGTCTTTGGTATCCGATTGTGGTGGCGACGATGACACTAGTCATCGGCACGCTGTGCATTCGCGAAACCAAAGACGTCGATATCTATCAGCACGATTGATATCCATCAGCATGATTGAGGAATGCAACAATTGGAAATGACTGCAGCAACTCGCATCACGCGCGCCGAACGCAAAGTAATTTTCGCCTCGGCGCTCGGCACCATGTTCGAATGGTATGATTTCTTTTTATACGGCTCGCTCGCCGCGATCACCAGCAAACAATTTTTTTCCGGCGTGAATGAAACCGCCGCATTTATTTTTGCACTGCTCGCATTTTCCGCCGGCTTCGCGGTGCGCCCGTTCGGCGCGCTGGTATTCGGCCGGCTCGGCGATCGCGTCGGCCGCAAACATACATTTCTTATCACGATAATAATCATGGGCCTGTCGACATTTTTCGTCGGCTGCCTGCCTTCGTATCACAGCATCGGCATCGCCGCGCCGATTGCATTGGTATTGCTGCGGCTCGCGCAAGGTCTCGCGCTCGGCGGCGAATACGGCGGCGCGGCAACATATGTTGCGGAACATGCGCCGCAACGCAAACGCGGCTTATATACCGGCTGGATTCAAACCACCGCGAATGTCGGATTGCTGTTATCGCTCGTCATCATCATCGGCGCACGCAAATATCTCGGTGAAGAAGTGTTCGCGGATTGGGGTTGGCGCATTCCATTTTTGATCTCGGTATTTTTGCTCGCGATCTCGGTATGGATTCGCTTATCGCTGAGCGAATCGCCGGTATTTCTGCGTATCAAAGCGGAAGGCAAAACATCGAAGGCGCCGCTGCGCGAAACGTTCGGCGAATGGCGTAATGTAAAGCTGGTGTTTTTTGCTTTGTTCGGCCTTACCGCCGGTCAAGCCACCGCGTGGTACACCGCGCAATTTTATGCGTTGTTTTTTTTGACGCAGACATTGAAAGTCGATGGACTCAGTGCAAATTTATTGATCGGAATATCGGTCGCGCTGACAACACCGCTATACGTTTTATTCGGCGCGCTATCCGATAAACTCGGCCGCAAACCGATCATCATGACCGGTTGTCTGCTCGCGGCATTTAGCTATATGCCAATCTTCAAAGCCATTACGCAAAACGCCAACCCGGCGCTGGCACAAGCGCAGCAAAACGCGCCGGTGCAGGTATTCGCCGATCCACAAACATGTTCGTTTCAATTCAATCCGGTCGGCACCGCGCAATTCACCAGCTCGTGCGATATCGCCAAAGCATTTCTCGCGCGCAGCAGCGTCAGCTATACCAATCAAAATGCCGTGCCAGGAACAATCGCCTCAATAAAAATCGGCGACACGACGATCAACAGTTTCGAAGGCACCGGATTATCGAAAGAAGAATTCGCCGCGCAACTCGCCGCATTCAATACGCAAATGAGCGCCGCCATTAAACAAGCGGGCTATCCCGACCACGCCGACGCCACGAAAATCAATTGGCCGATGGTGGTGTTGCTGCTCGTGATATTGGGCTTATACGCCGCGATGACCTACGGCCCGATCGCCGCCGCCCTCGTCGAATTATTTCCAACCCGCATTCGCTACACCGCGATGTCGATGCCGTATCACATCGGCAGCGGCTGGGTCGGCGGATTATTGCCCGCCTCCGCCTTCGCGATGGTCGCCGCGACCGGTAATATTTATTTTGGCTTGTGGTATCCGGCTGTGTGCGCGTTAATGACTTTTATTGTTGGGATTGTTTTTATACCGGAGACGAAGGATAGGGATATTTATGCGGATGATTGAATGCTCGCCCGGCAGGGCCGCGAAAGGTAATTTGGTAGGGCGAATAGCCAAAGGGCATTGCGCCGGCTAGCCTCAATACGGCGCAATACTTTCCATTTATTGCGCCGTACGTGCCACACAGCGACAGTTAAATAGAGATAAAATAATTTAAAATGCCAGAAATCGTTGTATCGAATATATATTTCCGTTTCTTTCAAGATTTGTCGCGAGGCACCACGCCAGAAAGGATCTGCAATGAATACGACTGATATCTTAATGATTGCCTCCACAGCAATAAGCCCTTTAATAGCAGTGCAAGTCACTAGATTTTTAGATGATCGCAATGAAGAACGAGGGTGAAATTGCATGTGTTTAAAACCTTGATGGCAACTCGCGCATATACCCTTAAACACGTCGAAGCACTCAACAGCATCGACCTAGAGTTCTCAGCAAAAAAACTTCTCGAAAAATCTGTCCTAGATGTTTGGCAACAGTACCTTGACCACCCAGGGACCAAGGGAATGGAAGGATCAGCATGGAATATTCGAAGAGTCAAACTTCTGTCGACCTTCTGTACGCAATGGCTAAAGCTCTTAATTATGACTTTAATAAAACTCAAATAAAAAATAGCACGTATTCGCCTACAGCTCATAGTCGAATCGAAGACGAACAAGAGCGAATACGCGCCATGACGTTAGAGCTTCTTGAAGGCACCTGTCTTTCTTAAATCCAAGATATTGCAATATCCAAATGTTTTTAGCTAGAACCGATATTTCGAAAAACCCGTTACCTACTTTAGGCGTTATGAGATTCAGGTACGGAAGCAATATGAACAAACTGATTTGGAAGTGGGGCGCTCTGCTCACCCTCGCCGGGTATACAGGGTTTCGTCTCCTCACCTGGATACTGATTCATTCGGGCATGCAGGATCCGCTGGCGAATGGGTCACTTTGGATTCCGCGTATCGTGCTTTGGACTGGCATAGGCCCTTCCTCGTAGGGCTACAACCATCTGAATTATATCATTATTATTTGAATTTTCGTTGTCTCCGTGATCACGCCATGTTAGCCTGAGTTTGGAAAATTTGCCCCACCTGTGGCCCACTGGCGAAATCGTCTAACAGGGAAACTATGGGTACTCGGATCACGGACCGCCTCATCGCCGCCCTCTCCCCGGCCGATAAAATCGTCGAAGTCTACGATTCGCAGGTCAAGGGTTTTTGTTTGATCCTGCGCCCCAGCGGGGTCATGAGCTTTGCCTATCGCTACCGCAATGCCGATGGCAAAAAACAAGCGTTCACCCTGGGTAAATATGGCGTCATTACTGCCGTGCAAGCGCGGCATTTGGCCGAACTCAAATCGGCTGAAGTTAAAATCGGCACCGATGTGCAGGCCGAAAAGAAAGCGCAAAAGGCGCGCGCTGAACAAGCGCGGCAGCAAACACTGAAAGTATTTTTCGACGAGCTGTACAAACCGTACCTGTTGGCTCACCTGAAAAGCGGCGATCAAATAGCGCAGTTGCTCGAAACCAAATTCGTCCATACCTGGGCCGACAAATCGCTCATGGGTCTCGACTCGCGGCTGATCACCAGTTGGCGCAACGAGCAGATCCAACATAAACCGCAAACCCGCCACCGTTAATCGACCGATTACCTACCTGAAAGCGATGCTCAATCGCGCGCTGGAGTGGAACATTATTGCCAGTCATCCTCTCGCTAAATTTAAAAAATTAGCCGAGGATGAAAACGGCATTTTCCGCTACCTGGAGATTGAGGAAGAAAACCAATTGATGGACGCGCTGGTGGCTCGCCAGAACAACCAGCGTGCGGAGCGGCAGCGTTACATTGAATGGTGCACAGCGCGTCATCTAGAGCCTCCCGATTCCTTCAAGAATACCTATACCGATTATTTAATGCCGATGGTCATACTCGCCCTCAATACCGGGCTGCGTCGCGGCGAGTTATTCAACTTGAGCTGGGATGATGTCGACCTAAAGCGCCGGATACTTTCCGTCCGTGGTAGCGAGATTCCCGCCGTCGGTGGCCGTGGAACCAAAAATAATCGAACACGCCATGTCCCGCTCAATGACATTGCTTTTGCAACAGCGAACGCTTGGGCTAAACAAAACCAAGTCACCGCGGGACAATTGGTATTTCCATCGCCGGTAACGGGTAAACGACTCGACAATATCAATACGGCTTGGCGCGCGCTCATCCAATCGGCAAACATAAACGCATTTCGATTCCACGATCTTCGGCACACCTTCGCGTCAAATCTCGTCATGCGTGGCGCTGACCTTTACACCGTAAAAGAGTTGCTGGGACACTCAAGCATCGAGATGACACAGCGTTACGCGCACTTGTCGCCAAATCATAAGGCAGCTGCTGTGGCACTACTGAATAATCGCCAGATAGACCATTGACAACTGTCACTTGTCATAATACGCTAACTATCGAGAGGGAGAGCATGCATCGATCCAAAATTTCCGGCACAAAGGTCTTCAACGACTCCACGAGAAGGCCGATCGCAAGGGTCTCTCGGCAGACATGATGCCTAAGATAGAACGGATCATCGCGCGACTCGATATCGCGACCAGCCCAGACGTGATGAACCTGCCGGGCTTGAAGCTGCATCCACTCAAGGGAGAGCTTAAGGGTTTCTGGTCCGTCTGGGTGACAGGCAACTGGCGGATCACCTTCCGCTTTGAAGGAGGCCATGTATTTGACGTTGACTTGGTCGATTACCATTGATCGTCACAGGAGCTATTGAAATGACTATGAAAGAACCGCCGCATCCTGGATCCTCGGTACGCTTTGACTGCTTGGAGCCCTTGGGACTTTCAGTCACGAAAGGGGCCGAAATCCTCGGCGTGACTCGCCAAGCCTTGAACAACCTTGTGAATGAAAAGGCAGGCATTTCACCGGAAATGGCGATCCGCCTCGATAAAGCGTTCGGCGGCACGGCTGAAGGATGGCTTGCTCTGCAAACGGCTTTTGATCTCGCGCAGGCGCGCAAGTATTCGCGGTCGATCAAGGTGAAGCGTTACGTTGCAAGTGAGGATGATCTTGTTGGTGCGCGATAGGAGTGTCGTTATCCGTCAGGCACGATTCCCTGCGATAAAAAGTTTAGACAGCTTCTGAGCGCTTAAATCAGCGCGCTGCTCGATCGACTCACGCATCAAGTGCATGTCTTGGAAATGAACAGCGACAGTTACCGGCTCAATCAAAGCAAAAAGCGGCAACGAAAAACTACCACTGCAGAATCTCTCACCAACACAGCTGAATAAAAAAATACCGCACAAAAAACAGCTCTCGGAGAAGCCAAAGCGCCCCCGCCGGGCACCCCTCTAGCTTAACGGCATTGGTACACGATGGCGGTATACTTTCTCTCCGCCCTTTACACACGGGGCCCGGGAGGACCAATGGCCACTGGATCAATAAAAATATGGCTGGCTCGCACCCTGGAAATAAACGAACTCACAACGAAGATGCAACTTTTTTCGATGAAGAAATCGGGTTGGCCGTCATTGCTGATGGTATGGGCGGACATACCGGCGGTGAAGTTGCGAGCCATATCGTCGTCGACACTTTTATCCGGACTTATGTGAGTGGTGCCGATCTTGTCGGCATCGCATTAGAAGCACACAAGTCTATTATCGAACGCTCTCAGTCACAGTCAGAACTCCGTGGCATGGGTTCGACCCTTGTTGTCGCTCATGCTGGGCCCCGTTCATTTCAGATTGCTTGGGTCGGCGACTCCCGCGCCTACCACTGGCGACCTGATCACGGCATCAGGCAAATCACTCGCGACCACTCCCTCGTCGAACAGCTTTTTTATGCCGCGCGCGTACCGTTGATTTATTGGATGGTGCGACGCCCATTGGCGGTTGTGCGCCAGTATCTTGGTGTATGAAGGAAACGAGAGGCTGAGATGGCACTGCCACCGCTGCGCCAGGAATTATCGCTGCTCGAAGGCCCGCCATTGGCCGACGGTCAGCCCACACACACACTGCACGATCCCGTGCGCAATTTGTATTTTCAAATCGATTGGCCGTCGTTTGAAATTCTTTCGCATTGGGATAAAGGCGAGCCCGAATTAATCGTTGCTGCAGTCTGCGAAAACACAACGCTTAATATCGATGCGCAAGCGGTTCTCAACGTAGCGCAATTTTTTGCCGATAACGAATTGTTGCAACCCGCTATCGGCAGCTCTTCGCGCTTGGCCGAACGGCTGGCACGCAAGCGCGGCTCGAAGCTCACCTGGTTGTTGCACAACTATTTATTTTTTCGCATTCCGCTGTGGCGACCGGATGCGTGGTTGTCGAAATTCTCACCTTTATTTGCCGCATTATTCACACCGACATTTCGCTGGCTCACGCTCTTCGCGTTTATCGTCGGCGTTATTGAAATCGCGCGCGATTGGGATCGCTTTACGGCGACACTGGTCGACACCATCAGTCTGCAAGGATTGCTCGGTTACGGCATTGCGCTGATCGCGGTGAAATTCGCGCACGAACTCGGCCACGCAATTACCGCGAAACGTTATGGTTGTCGTGTGCCGACCATGGGTATTGCGTTTCTCGTGATGTGGCCGGTCGCGTACACCGACACCAACGATGTGTGGCGGCTGCGCCGGAAACGCGAGCGCCTCGCCGTGGCGGCGGCCGGCGTAATCACCGAACTCACCATCGCCGCATGGGCACTATTTTTTTGGGCATGGCTACCCGAAGGTTTGCCGCGCGCTACAGCATTTTTGTTAGCTACAACGACATGGATCAGCACGATTCTGGTCAACGCCAGTCCGTTCATGCGCTTCGATGGTTATTTCTTGCTATCCGACTGGCTCGAAATACCGAATCTGCACGCGCGCGCATTTGCGCTCGCACGCTGGAAATTGCGCGAGCTGCTGTTCGATTTGCGCGAAGAACCGCCCGAGTATTTTCCGCCGCGCCGACAGCATTGGCTGATCTTGTTTGCGTGGGGTATATGGATTTACCGGCTCGTGTTATTTCTCGGCATCGCCGCGCTGGTTTATCATTTTTTTATCAAAGCGGTGGGAATAGTTTTATTTGCGGTGGAAATCGGTGTATTTGTTACGTTGCCGATTGTGCGCGAAATTATCGTATGGCACAAAAAATGGAGCGTCATTCGATTGCGTCGCCGCAGTATTATTTCCGGTGCGATTTTAGCTGCGGTGTTATTGCTGTTTGCAGTACCTCTGCCAACTCGAATTCACGCTTCCGCACTGTTACAACCCCAACAATACTGGGTTGTTTACGCTCCTGAAGGCGCGCAAATAGAGAAAATAAATTTCCGTAATGGCGACACCATCAATGCCGGGAAAATTATTTTACAGATGTCTTCACCCAAATTGCAGATGCGCACACAACAATTGGCAGCGCGTGCAAAACAAACGCAGTGGCTGGCAGAAGCCGGTACTTTTGACAGCGAGCAGCGCGCGCATTGGCAATCGCTGCAAATGGAAAACTCGGCTGCACTTGCCGAAATTCAAAGCATCACGGCGCAGAGCGAGCGGTTTACACCGAAAGCTCCTTTTAACGGCGTGCTCCGCGATATCGAACCCGAACTCAGCGCCGGCCAATGGGTGACCGCGAAAGAGCGCTTAGCGACACTGGTTGCACCAGGCAATCACCAAGTCATCGCTTATATCGACGAACAAGCCGCGAAGGATTTGCAGCCCGGAGCGCACGCGCATTTCTACGGCAATAATGCCGGAACGCCAACCATTACATTGCGTGTGATTCGTATCGATGCCGATGCGAGCCGCACGCTGGCCGAACCCGCACTCTCTAATCGTTTCGGCGGCGATATCGTTGTGCGCGAAAAATCAGGCGTGCTGTATCCCGAGCAAGCGTTATACCGTGTCACGCTGCAGCCAATCGAAGAAAATAATTTTCTGGATACTTATATTTGGCGCGGTAACGTGACTATCGATGCGAGCTGGTCGCCGCTCAGCAGCCGATTTTTCAGATCAGCAGTTGCATTAATTTGGCGTGAAGCGGGATTTTAGTTTGTCGGATCAATCCCTACTTCGGCACGGCGCGGATGTTATGCAGAAACTCAACAATAGACATTGAGTTTTCAAAAGTTCATGGTTAGGCCGACGGCGGCTTTGGCCGAAGAGCCGCAGGTCGCTGAATTTGATGAGTGGCTGCTTTTAACTGAAGTCGCCGGCAGTTTTGAATCGGAATCTGTTGGCAGTTTTACGCCACCGGTGACTGTGGAATACGAAAACGCCGACACCGATAAACAACCGCCCTATTCCATTTTGGATTCGCGAAAATATTTGATCGCGGCTGTGATTTTTTCCGTCAGTGATGTTTTACCCAACCCCTCAGAATCAAGATTCACCGCCGCCGAATGCGCCTGCAACGCTTTTACAATCTGGCTGACATTGGGATGTTCGATGGTACCTAACAAATGGGATTGTCGCTGCTGCAAAAAAGCGGACAACAAAAGGCCGATGGTTTTTTTAAGATTGTCATTTTCGTACGATAATTTATGCAGGCCACGAGTCGCGCTAAACTGTTCGACAATCGCGGGGTATTTATGCAGGATTTTTTGGGCATGAACAGCGAGCCCGGTCCGCTCGTTAAATCGCTCGCCCTGCGCTAAGTGATTTCCCACCATCCACGCTTCGAAGTGCTGTAAAAGCAGCGGTTTTGTTAAGCATTCTGCGCGGTAAGCTGCCGCCAAAAATCGCCAGGTGCTTTGTTTTTCCGGGTAGCGCGGCAGCAAATCGCTGCGCTCAAATATCAGCAATAATTCTGCTGCCGTTGGAAACTTTTCCCGCACAATTTTTTTGGAAGGTTTCATTCCGTTGGCATGAAGTCGGGGATCCACGTCGATCAGAATCAATGCCGCTTCTGTGTCGTACCATTTTTCAAGTTTCAACCAAAATTTCACATTCTCCGCGTCCATTTGCGTCCCACTCCACCAATCACCACCCCTCTGAGAAAACTAGAATCATCGTTTCACTTCGGTATCTCAAAATTACTCTTCTGACCAAATAATAACCTTTATACATCTCCGCCCATCGCAATATCAATTGCCTCCAATTAGACAAAAAACGCATAGTAATACTGGGCCATAACGATTTCTTGCAAAGGGGGAAATTGGAAAATCGAGCGAAGAAAAAACGGCAGAGACAATCACCCAAATATGGCGAATACATGTTGGGGCTATCTGGGCAATAGAGTTTACGCAAGGCCCAAGCAAAAGATCAGAGGCGCGAATCCCCGGCAACAAACGGAAACGTAATGCAGCGAACTAAGGGGATAAAGGGAAGTGGAAATCAGCGAGATTTGCCTCACTGGTGGACCACCAGTTCAATATCGGGGTATTTCGATGAACAAAAAAATATGTAACTTGTTGATTTAATTGGTCGGGACGGCAGGATTTGAACCTGCGACCACTTGCCCCCCAGGCAAGTGCGCTACCAAGCTGCGCTACGCCCCGAATTGATTTGCGCGAGTATTGTAAACCGCCTTGCGCGCGAGGGGCGCCATCTTAACCTAGGAAGTGGATGGCGTGAACTAGCTTCGCAAAACTTTCAAAACGTCTTCGAGTTCGACAATCATTTGCTTAATCAGATGATTGTATTGCGTATCGCCGTTGCCATCGGCGTCGTCGGTCATGCGCTGACGTGCACCGCCGATCGTGTAACCCTGCTCATATAACAAACTGCGAATTTGCCGAATCAGCAGCACATCCTGGCGCTGATAATAGCGGCGGTTGCCGCGTCGTTTAACGGGTTTTAATTGCGGAAACTCCTGCTCCCAATAACGCAGCACATGCGGTTTGACACTGCATAGCTCGCTGACTTCACCGATGGTGAAGTAGCGCTTCGCCGGAATCGGCGGCAACTCGTCGTTATGACTTGGTTCCAGCATAGGCCTCTACCCTGGCTTTCAATTTTTGACCGGGACGAAACGTGACGACGCGACGCGCAGAAATGGGAATTTCTTCGCCGGTTTTAGGATTGCGTCCCGGCCGCTGACTTTTATCGCGCAAATCAAAGTTGCCAAAGCCAGACAGCTTGACCTGCTCGTTGGTCTCCAGACAAGTGCGAATTTCTTCGAAAAAAATCTCGACCAGCTCTTTCGCTTCGCGCTTGTTAAGCCCAAGTTCCTCGAAAAGCTTTTCAGCCATCTCGGCTTTGGTGAGAGCCGCCATCACTAATTCCTTAAAGTCGCCCCAAAGCGTGCTTTCATTTCGTTAACCACGATGTCCACCGCGGTATTAATTTCTTCTTCCGTAAGAGTGCGTGATGAATGCTGGAACGTCAAGCCAAACGCTAAACTTTTTCTTTGCGGATCAATACCTTTGCCTTGATAAACGTCAAAGAGCGTGAGGTCTCGAAGCAATTCACCCGCGACGGCGCGCACTGCAGCCAGCACCTCGGCAACCGATAACTGCCGATCGAACTCTAAGGCGAGATCGCGACGAACCTCGGGAAATTTCGATAATTCGCTGAATTTCGGCAAGGCGCCGCCATCCAGCGTGGACAGTTTTAATTCGAGTAAATACACCGGCTGCGCCAAGTCGAGCTGGTGTTGTAGCTCGGGATGCAGGGCACCTAAATGGCCGACCTGCACTCCCGCTTTAAATAAGGCGGCACATTGCCCGGGATGCAATGCCGGGTGTGAGCCGGCTGCGAATTTTATTTCACCCGCAACGCGCGCTGCCTCAAACAATGCCTCGAGATCGCCCTTGATATCATAGAAATCCACAACATCGCTGCCTGCGCTCCAGGCTTCGGGATAGCGCCGTCCGGTTATCACGGCGGCCAGCATTTTTTCCTGCACTGGCAGATCGTTGCCGGCCGGCAAGAAGCGCAAGCCAGTTTCGAATAGACGCACGCGCTGTTGTTGTCGGTTCAGATTACGAGTTAGTGCATTGAGCAGACCCGACCACAGCGTCGTCCGCATCACCGACATGTCGCCGGAAATCGGATTGTGTAACTCCACCACTGCTTGGTCCGGCGCCAATAATGTTTGCATTTTGGGGTCGACGAACGAATACGTAATCACTTCTTGATAGCCGCGCGCGACCAATACCTGACGCAACGCCGATTGATTAAGGCTGCGCTCGGGACGCGGCTGCAGCGGCAACGAGGAATGCACCGAGCGCACGGGTAACCGCGAATAACCGTAAATGCGCGCCAGCTCTTCGATCAAATCGACTTCGAGGGTTAAATCGAAACGCCAACTGGGCACCGTGGCATGCCAACTGTCGCCACTGCGAACAACTTCAAGCCCGAGCCCACGCAGAATCGATTCGACCTGTACATCGGCGATCTCGACTCCGAGCAGCTGCGCGATTTTCGTTCTACGCAATGTGATTTCAGCCGGACGCGGCAGCGCCGCAGAGATCTTCTCAACCACCGGTCCCGGTTGGCCACCGGCAATGGCCAGGATCAGTTGCGTAGCACGTTCGATGGCTCGCACTTGTAATTGATAATCCACGCCGCGCTCATAGCGATGCGACGATTCGGTGTGCAAGCCATACGAACGTGCGCGCCCGGCGATGCGGTGCGGCGCGAAGAACGCTGACTCCAAAAAAATATGCTGCGTACCGGCACTCACCGCCGAAGATTTACCACCCATGATACCGGCCAGCGCCAGTGCGTTAACCTGATCGGCGATCACCAACGTATCGGGCCGCAATTTCAGCTCCTGGCCATCCAGCGTCTGCAGTAATTCACCCGCCTCTGCCAACCTCACGCGGATACCGCCCTTAAGCTTGTCTAAATCGAATGCGTGCAGTGGCTGCCCCAATTCAAGCATCACATAATTAGTCACATCGACTACCGGATCGATGCTGCGCACGCCGCAGCGCCGCAACCGCTCAGTCAGCCATTGCGGCACCGACCGGCTCAAATCAACATTGCGAATGATTTGTCCGACATAACGCGGGCAGTCTTCGCCCGCTTCAATTGCAATTGGCAAGACATCGGCAATAGTCGCTGCAGCAGGACTTGTGTTCGGTGCATTAACGAGTAATTCGTTTAGCGCCCCCACCTCGCGCGCCAATCCGGCAAGACTCAAACAATCGGCCCGATTCGGCGTCACACCGAGTTCGATTTCGTTGTCATCGAGTTGCAAATAATTGCGCAAATCGATGCCGACCGGCGCATCGGCAGGCAGCTCAAGCAAGCCTTCGGATTGCTCGGCCAAACCCAACTCGGCGGCGGCGCATAACATGCCGAACGATTCGACACCTCGCAATTTCGCTTTTTTGATGGTGAAATCGCCGGGTAATAGCGCACCGATTTGCGCGAAGGGCATTTTCAATCCCTGCCGCGCGTTTGCCGCGCCGCATACTACCTGTACCGTTTCGCCCCCACCGTTAACTTGGCAGACGCATAGCTTATCGGCATCCGGGTGCGGCGATATCGCGATGATCTCAGCGACGACAACACCGGAAAAAGCGCTGGCGACCGGCATTATTGCATCGACTTCCAGACCCGCCATCGTCAGCTGGGCCGAAAGCGCCTCCGTCGAAAGCGCCGGATTAACCCATTCGCGCAGCCATAATTCATTAAATTTCATCTATCTAGACTCTACTCTTAAAGTATCCATTGTAAATGTACCGGTCAATGAAACTGCGCGAGAAACTTCAAGTCATTTTCAAAAAACAATCGCAAGTCATTGACGCCATAGCGCAACATAGCCAGCCGCTCCACCCCCATCCCGAACGCGAAACCACGGAAACGCTCGCTATCAATCTTGGAAAATTCGAGCACGCGTGGATGCACCATGCCGCAACCCATCACCTCGAGCCAGCCGGTTTGTTTGCAGACGCGACAACCCGAGCCACCGCACATCACGCATTCGATGTCCACTTCCGCGGACGGCTCGGTGAACGGGAAATACGAGGGACGAAAACGCACCTTCGAATCGCGCTCAAAAAATACTTGGAGGAATTCCTGGATCACTCCGCGCAGTTCGGCGAATGTACTGTCGGAGCTGATCAGCAGGCCTTCGATCTGATGAAACATCGGCGAGTGCGTCAGATCCGAATCGCAACGATAGACGCGGCCTGGGCAGATTATTTTCAGCGGCGGCTCGCGGCTTTCCATCATGCGCACCTGCACCGGCGAAGTGTGCGTGCGCAGCACCTGCGTGTCGCTGACATAAAAAGTATCGTGCATCGCGCGCGCCGGATGGTGAGCCGGAATATTCAATGCCTCGAAATTATAATAGTCGCTCTCGATTTCTGGCCCTTCGACGGTCTCGAAACCGATGCCGCCAAAAAATGCGCTGATGCGGTCGATCGTTTGCGTGATCGGATGCAATCCGCCGATATGTTGGCCACGGCCTGGCAAAGTGACATCGATTTTTTCGTTAGCCAGCTTTAGCGCGATCGCCGCTGCTTCCAACACCGCGCGACGAGCGCTGATGTCCGTCTGCAAAGCGTCTTTTACGCGATTAATTTCGGCGCCGGCAGCGGGTCGCGCATCCGCTGGTAGACGGCCCAACATCTTCAGCAACTCCGTCAAACTGCCTTTCTTACCCAGATATTGCACCCGCAATTCTTCCAATGCCGCAATATCCTGCGCATCTGCAATTGCGCGTTGTGCATCGTTCGCCAGTTGTTTCAAGTCTTCCATCGCGCTACCCAGGTCGGTTTGCTTTCAATCGGATTTCATCAATAAAGTTCGGCAACAAAAAAGGGAAAGAGCCACAGCCCTTTCCCTTACTTTGTCGACAACATTGATCGTTGCCGATGTCACCAACTCAGTGACCGTTACGCCAAGGCTGCCTTTGCTTGTTCGACAATCGCAGCAAAAGTTGGCTTGTCGTGTACCGCCAGATCGGCCAATACGCGGCGGTCGAGACCGATATTCGCCTTGCGCAAACCGGCGATCAAACGGCTATAGCCAAGACCACTCGCACGCGAAGCGGCGTTGATACGCACGATCCACAATGCGCGGAATTGGCGCTTGCGTTGACGACGATCGCGGTAAGCGTATTGTCCGGCTTTGATAACAGCCTGCTTAGCGACACGGAAGGTACGCGAACGGGCACCGTAGTAACCTTTCGCTAATTTCAGAATTTTTTTGTGACGGCGACGCGCGGTCACACCACGTTTTACACGAGCCATTTAATTTTTCCTCGATAGCTGTTCAGCTATTCCTCGAAATTGATGAGACCGATTACTGACCTGCCAACATACGTTCAACACGACCAACATCGGTCGCATGAACAGTGTTGGTACCGCGCAGCTGACGCTTGCGCTTGGTCGTCATCTTGGTGAGGATGTGGCTCTTGTTAGCGTGTTTGTGCTTGAAGCCGGCCGCCGTTTTCTGGAAGCGCTTCTTCGCCCCGCTATGGGTTTTCATTTTTGGCATTTTGTCGTACTCCGCATTGGATGATAAATGTAAAGCGATCACTGCCAGACGATCACTTTTTCTTTTTCGGGGCCAACACCATCGTCAATTGACGACCTTCCATTTTCGGAAATTGCTCGACACTGCTCATCTCTGCAAGGTCAGCTTCAACCCGCTTCAACAGCTCCATGCCGATTTCCTGGTGCGCCAGTTCACGACCGCGAAATCGCAGCGTGACCTTGGCCTTGTCCCCGTGCTCTAGGAAACGTATCAGGTTGCGTAGCTTGACCTGATAATCCCCTTCTTCCGTCCCTGGTCGAAACTTCATTTCTTTAACTTGCGTGCGAACTTGCTTTTTCTTGGCCTCGTTCTGCTGCTTTTTGGCCTCGTAGATAAATTTGTTGTAGTCCATCACCTTGCAGACTACCGGATCCGCATCGGCTATCTGCACCAGATCTACTCCGGCAGCCTCCGCAGCGGCGATCGCTTCCGCGAGCGGGACGATACCCACCTGGCTACCGTCAAAACCGATTAAACGAACTTCGCGGGCGCGAATGTCTTCATTCATCAATACCCGCTTTTCTTTCTCTGTTGTTTTGCCGCCGGTGGCCTTGATCTCGCGTTTGATTGTCACTTCTCCAGTTAATTTTTCGAAAATTCAGTTTTCGAAACTATTAGTTTTTAGAAACTCTATCAGCTTGTAGAAACTAATGGCCCACGACCGCGGCGCGATACGTCCCCGGCGAGGAGTTCCAAGCAAGCCTCTAGGCTCATGGAACCAAGATCCTCACCACTGCGTGTGCGCACGGCCATGGTTTGTGTTTCGACTTCCCGATCGCCCACTACGAGCAGATAGGGAACCTTCTGAATTGTGTGCTCGCGGATTTTAAAGCCGATCTTCTCATTTCTCAAGTCAGCCTCGACCCGAAAACCGTTGTTTTGCAAGGTTTCTTCGAGTTTTTGCCCATATTGGGCCTGATTGTCGGTGATATTGAGCACCACGGCCTGTACCGGCGCGAGCCAAGTCGGGAACGCACCTTCGTAATGTTCGATCAAAATCCCGATGAAACGCTCGAATGAACCGAGGATGGCACGATGCAGCATAACCGGAACCCGGCGCGATCCATCCTCGGCGATATATTGCGCATCGAGCCGTCCCGGCATGGAAAAATCGACTTGAATAGTGCCCAATTGCCACACACGACCAATGCAATCTTTCAGCGAAAACTCAATCTTCGGACCATAAAACGCGCCCTCACCCGGCAGCTCCTGCCACGGCAAATCTTTGCTGTCGAGCGCATCGGCGAGCGCTTTCTCGGCTTTATCCCAATCTTCATCGCTGCCAACGCGATTTTCCGGGCGCGTCGATAAACGATAAATAACTTCGGTAAAACCAAAGTCCGCGTATACCGCATGCAAGAAATCGATAAAGCGCGCGACCTCGGGTTGAATCTGATCTTCGGTGCAGAAAATATGCGCGTCGTCCTGCGTAAAACCGCGCACGCGCATGATGCCGTGCAGCGAACCCGACGGCTCGTAACGATGACACGAACCGAATTCCGCAAGACGCAGCGGCAGATCGCGATAACTTTTCAAACCTTGGTTAAACACTTGCACATGGCAGGGACAGTTCATTGGTTTAACCGCATACGCGCGCTCTTCGATTTGCAGCGTGAACATGTTGCTGCCGTATTTATCGGCATGACCGGAACGCTGCCATAAATCGATATCGACGACCTGCGGCGTGCGAATTTCCTGATAGCGATGACGCTGCTGTTGTTCGCGCATGTACTGCTCGATTGTTTTATAAATCGTCCAGCCTTTCGGATGCCAGAACACCATGCCGGGCGCTTCTTCCTGCGTATGAAACAGCCCGAGCTTCTTGCCGACTTTGCGGTGATCGCGTTTCTCGGCTTCTTCGATACGATGCAAATACGCTTTTAAATCTTTTGGATTGGCCCACGCGGTGCCGTAGATGCGCTGCAGCATGGCGTTTTTCGAATCGCCACGCCAATACGCCCCTGCCACTTTAGTGAGCTTGAATGCTTTTAATTTGCCGGTGCTCGGCACGTGCGGGCCACGGCACAAATCCATCCACTCGCCTTGCTTGTAAATCGAAATTTCATCCGCCGCAGGCAAGTCCTGAATGATTTGTACTTTATATTTTTCGCCGAGCTTATTGAATGCTGCCACGGCTTCATCGCGCGTAACAACAACGCGTTGCACCGGCAAATCGCGCTGCGCAATTTCCGCCATGCGCTGTTCGATTTTTTCGAGATCTTCCGGCGTGAAAGCGCGCTCATAGGCAAAATCGTAATAGAAACCGTCTTCAATAACAGGACCGATAGTGACCTGCGCGCCGGGAAATAACTCCTGCACCGCCATCGCCAACAAATGCGCGGTCGAATGGCGAATGACTTCGAGTCCATCGGCATCGCGCTCGGTAACGATACCGAGCTGGACATCGCGATCGATAACAAAACTGGTATCGACCAATTTGCCGTCGACACGTCCGGCCAATGCGGCCTTGGCTAAACCGGGACCGATATCGGCGGCAACTTGAGCGACGGTGACTGGCGCAGCGAATTGACGCTGACTGCCATCGGGAAGAGTAATCGCCGGCATGATGGTTTCCTTATTCAGTGGTGACCGCTACCAAAGGCCACATGAAGAAACATAAAGAGTTAATTGCGATCACCGCGAGGCAATCGAGGAGGCGCGCATTTCAGCATACCCGCCTGTCTCTGTAAACCTCAGCCCTGCAAACCGCGAATCACCAAATCGATCGCCAATTCGCCGGCATCGGCGCCAAACTCGAACAGCGGATAATCGGCCGCCGCCTGCTTCGTCAATAAATAATGAATGCTCTGCAAACTGTGCGCAGTTCGATTGATGGAAATGTCCGCGCGCAGCTCGCCGCTTTTAATCCCGCGCCGCAACACCTGCCGCACCCATTTTTGCGCATCGCTGATCGACTGCATGGTCGCTTCGCGATCGATTAATAAACTTGGCTGGACTTCGTCGGAATGCATGATTTTGAGCAGCGTGCGATAGCGATCGGTCAGCAACACGCTGGTTCGCAGCCAAAGACGTATCGCTTCGGCAGCACTCGGTCCTGCATGCAAGGTATCGCGCGCAACCGCAAGACTTTCGGCAATAACCTGATGGTTGATCGCTACCAGCAATTGCTCTTTACCGGGAAAATTCTCGTAAAGCGTGGAGCGCGATACGCCGGCGATTTTTGCAATTTCCGACAGTCGCGTATGACTGTAACCATGCGCGACAAACGCTTTAGCGGCCGCATCGAGAATACGAGTGCGAGCATCGGCGCTGTCGCGTTTATCTAATTTAAATTTGGGCAACGAAATTTTCCGAAAAAAAAGAACTCGCATGCTAACGGAGATTACCGCTACCGAGTCAAGCCCAACACCGAGCCAAGCCAACACCGGCCGGACATTATTGACATAATTTGTCCGGCTAGCTAGATTGGCGCACCGCCCTCCCACGCAGATTTCAATAATGAAGATATCGATCACTCTTACTTCGGAATACAACCTGCTGTACGGACACGATTTTTCGCGGATACTCGATCTCGCGCGCTGGGCCGAGGATGCCGGCATTCATCAACTGGATATCGCCGAGCATTTATTGATGGGCGATGGCGAGTCGTATCCATTCGGCAAATATCCTGCGCCGCTCGATGAGCCCTGGCCGGAACCGATTACCTCGCTCGCAGCTATCGCGGCGGTAACTAAACGCATGCGCCTGGGCACCGGCATATTGATAGCGCCGCTGCGTCCACCCGCACTGCTGGCGAAACAACTCGCGACGCTCGATCGCATTTCCAACGGCCGCGTCGATATCGGTATCGCCTCCGGCTGGCAAATCGAAGAGTACCAGGCGTGCGGCATTCCGTTCGAAAATCGCAATAAACGCATGGACGACACCATCCGCGCCTGTCAGGCATTGTGGACCGGCGAGCGCGTGACGCTGAAACTCGATACGGTCGAACTCAACAATGTGCTCGCGGTGCCGACACCGGTGCAAAAGCCACTGCCGATTTGGTACGGCGGCGCGCCGACTGCGGTCACTGCAAAACGTATCGCCGAATTCGGTCACGGCTGGGTGCCGTTATTTTTACCGGAAGCGGAATTGAGCAAAGGCATTGCGCTGATTCGCGAGGCCTTTTGCGCACGCGGCCGCAATCCCGACGAACTGCAAGTACGTCACTCGTTGTTCCCCAGTTTCAATAGCAGCGGCAAATTCGATCTCGAAGCCACCTGCGAACCGGTTGAACGTCTGCAGGCAATGGGCGTGACGATGATCAATCTGGGATTGGGCTGGTGCGTGCGCGAAACGGACGCCGTGCCGGCAACACTGCAAGTCATCGGTCGTTTTTTTAATAAATAATTTTGTTGAAAAATATTCAACGTACAAACATCAACATAATCGATAGCAGTCACTAATTGATAAGGAAACTCTGATTAAGTGTTTTCTTTTTATGGCACCTTGTAGCAGAACATGAGGCGCCGTTGGGGGTTCTCTTTTTCAGGACAAGAAGGTGATCTAAACGAAGCCGCGGTGCCATTCGTCAGCGGAGAAGTCGTCGAATTCCGCTAGGCCGACTACATCGAAGCTTTCGGAATGCTCGCAACGGAAGTCCTGAAAAAGAGAACCCCCAACGGCGCCACCCCGCTGCAAGAATGGTGCAAGGGCCGGGCTAACAAAAACACTTAATCAGAATTTCCATAATAGTTTCTAATCGATAACAGCCATTAAGCGGAGCGACATATCATGCTAACCAAAGACAGTATTTCACTGCAGAACAAAGTCGCCCTAATTACCGGCGGCGGCGCTGGTATCGGCCGCGCTATCGTCGATGCCTACGGCGCGCTCGGCGCAAAAGTTGTCATCGCGGAAATCGATGCCGGCAAAGTTGAGCAATTGCGCAAAGATCTCGCGGCCGCCGGCGTCGATGCGCTGGTTTCGCAAACCGACGTTTGCAATAGCGCACAGGTCAATGCGTTGATCGGCGAAATCGACCAGCGTTACGGCCGTCTCGACGTGCTGGTGAATAATGTCGGCCACCATTTGAATATCGTGAAAACGCTGGAAGCGATGACCGAGGACGAGTGGGACAAGCTGTATCAAATCAATCTGCGGCAATTGTTTGTGGTGACCAAAGCGGCAACTCCGCTGATTCGTCGCGGCGGTCGCGGCGGCAGCATTATTAATTTCTCGTCGATCGAGGCATTTCGCGCAAATCCGTACAACGTGATTTATACCTCGTGTAAACACGCCATCACCGGTTTCACGCGCACGATGGCGCTCGAACTTGCGCCCGACAACATCCGCGTCAACGCGATCGCACCGGAAACAACCGATTCCGAACAGGTGCCGCTGCAATATATTCTGAAACCGCAAGCGCGCGGCGAATTGCTCGGCCAGCCTGCATTTCTCACCCGCACGCTGCCGTCGAACCGTTTCGGCAAGCCACAGGATCACGCTGGCGCTGCGGTGTTTCTCGCCACCGAATTATCGAGCTGGGTCAACGGCACGACGATTCATGTCGATGGCGGCGGCTTGGCGGCCGGCGGCTTCCAACGTATTCCGAATGGCGAGTGGACGATTATTCCGGATGTGAGCGGCCGCGATACGCAGATTTAATTTAAGCATTGCACTTGCCATTCGCTTATTAATGTTGGAGTGAACGATAGTGAAAAAACTTCATTTGATCGGCGCGGTGTTCATCGCGCTGCTAATGCCTTTAACTTCGGCCTATGCGGAAGATGTCAAAGCGGCGGTCGCGGCGAATTTTACTGCCGCGATAAAAAAACTCGGACCGCTATACGAAAAAAAAACCGGCAATAAATTGCTCGCCAGCTTTGGCGCTACCGGTCAGCTTTATGCGCAAATCAACAATGGCGCGCCCTTCGATGTGTTTCTGTCGGCGGATACCGAAACACCGCAAAAATTGATCAGCGCAAATATTGCCGTTGCAGACTCATACTTTATTTATGCGCGCGGGCAACTGGTACTGTGGAGCGGCACGCCGGATTACGTGGACGATCAAGGCGCGATTTTAAAATCGGATAAATTCGGTAAAATCGCGATCGCCAACGCGAAAACAGCGCCGTATGGCCAAGCTGCCATCGAAACATTAACGGCGATGCAACTGCTCGATCGATTGCAGCCAAAATTCGTCGTTGGCGAAAACATCGCGCAAACGCAGCAGTTCATCGACAGCGGCAATGTGCCGCTGGGTTTTATCGCGTTGGCGCAAGTTAAATCATTAGCGCCAGCTGAGCGCGGCAGTTATTGGGTAGTTCCGGCTACGCTGCATAAACCGATCGAGCAAGGTGCGGTACTATTGAAATCCAATAATGCCAAGGCGGCAGAAACTTTTCTGACATTCCTGAAGTCCGACGAAGCCATTGCTATCATCCATGACTTAGGATACGAAACCGCTGGCAACTAATCTGTATTATGTGCTGAAGTAATTTATTTTTACCGAACTAAATATCGAGAAAATATTGAACATCGATTGGCAACCGATCCTATTAACGCTGCGGCTCGCCGGTACAGTCTGCGTGTTATTAATGGCGATCGCGATGCCGCTCGGTTGGTGGCTGGCGCGCACGGCATCGCGCTGGAAACAGCCGCTTTCCGCCTTTCTCGCATTGCCATTGGTATTGCCGCCAACGGTACTCGGTTTTTATCTATTACTGCTGCTCGGCCCGCATGGCCCGATCGGAAAAGTTACGCTATGGCTCGGCCTTGGCACACTTCCATTCACGTTTAATGGTCTAGTCATCGCTTCGTGCTTGTATTCGCTGCCTTTTGCGCTGCAGCCAATTCAAACTGCATTCGAAAATATTGGCAGACGTCCGCTGGAAGCGGCTGCAACATTGCGCGCTGGACCACTCGATCGAATATTCAGCGTTGTTCTGCCGCTCGCGCGCAATGGTTTATTGAGCGCGGTCGTACTCGCCTTCGCGCACACCATCGGCGAATTCGGTGTGGTGTTGATGATCGGCGGAAATATCCCCGGCTCTACCAAAGTGTTATCCGTCTCGATTTACGATCACGTCGAGTCACTCGAATATTCGCAAGCGCACTGGCTCGCCGCAGGTATGCTCGTATTTTCTTTTCTTGCCTTGTTAACTCTTTATTTAGTCAACGATCGCGATCGTGCCGCGCGGGTGCCGCAATGAGCGGCAATATTGAAGCGCGTTTTCACACCGCGTTCGGCGCATTTCAGCTCGATATCGCTTTAACAATTCCAGGACGCGGTATCACCGCCTTCTTCGGGCCTTCAGGTTGCGGTAAAACCAGTCTGCTGCGCTGCATCGCGGGCCTGCACAAAACGCCAAATGGGTTTTTACGCGTCGATCAAAATATTTGGCAGGATGCTTCGATTTTCGTACCGACACATCGGCGCGCGCTCGGTTATGTTTTTCAGGAAGCGAGCCTATTTGCGCATTTAGATGTGCAAAAAAATCTCGAATACGGCTGGCGTCGCACGCCGTTACGCGAGCGCCGCGTGAATTTCGATGAAATTATAGCGCTGCTGGGCGCTGAGCCGTTGCTCGCACAAAAGCCCGATACGCTTTCCGGCGGTCAAAGGCAGCGCGTGGCAATTGCGCGCGCGTTATTGTGCAGCCCGCAATTATTGTTGATGGACGAACCGCTCGCGAATCTCGATCTCGACAGCCGCGCGGAAATTTTGCCGTATCTCGAACAGCTGCACGATCGGCTCGACATTCCAATAATTTATGTGAGCCACTCGCCGGCGGAGGTCGCACAACTTGCCGATCATATGGTGCTGCTTGAAAATGGCCGTGTCAGCGCAAACGGCGCACTCAACGATATACTGACCCGCACCGATTTATTACCCGCGCAGCAGGATGAAGCGAGCGCAGTAATTGAAGGCCACGTCGTCGAACACCAGCGCGAATTTTTACTGACGCAAATCGCCGTAGCGGGCGGACATTTAGCGGTCGCGTATCGCGATCTCGAAAAGCATCATAAGGTTCGCGTTCGTATTCTTGCGCGCGATGTCTCGATCGCGCTCGAACCGCCGCAGCGCACCAGCATTACCAATGTGTTGCCCGCCCGCATTATCGATATCATGATTTTTGACGGTTCCGCGCAAGCGTTAGTCAAGCTCGATCTCGGCGGCACCATTATTCTCGCGCGCATCACGCGGCGCTCGGTGGCCATGCTCGATTTAAAACCCGCCATGATTGTTTATGCTCAAATAAAAAGCGTTGCGCTGATGCATTGATCAACTATCACACGTTTCTCTTTTTAACCACTTTTCTCGCAAAAGAAGATAAACCATCGCGTTATTCATTCAGCAATACAGCACGGTGCATGCTTACTAAATATGTAACCCAAGATTGTCAAACTTCAGCTAAATACGCATATTCACCATGCACCCGACAAAAATAATATTTTCAACTGTGCCGAAGCGATCGCCGATAATTGCGAATTCAAATTTTTGAGAATCAGCGCATAATGCAAAAAATAAATCGTATGCATAGTATAAAAATATTGACTAAAAAGAGTTCTAGTGAATATGATCTCCTGGCGCCTATAAATCTATTTTCCAAGTGCGCTATTATTATTGCAAGTCCATTGCCCTCATATAGACTTTCATTTTCTAAGATCGAAGAGTGCTGGTTAAATTGTCATTAAAGTGACATAGAGACTCTACAGTTATTTTTTAAAGTGACACAGAGACCCACCAATTATTTTATGCATTGACAAGTAATTTGTGCGGTAGATTAAGGGATCAGAGGGAGTGAAAAATGGACAACTTTAAACCGATTGACCTATTCGAAAGTAAGATATTCGAAAGAGAATTGCATATCAAACCGGACCACATGGTGTCGTTGAATTTCAAGGTCAGCTTTGAATTCAGGCAAGCCTTCAAGCTCCATGCGATTTCAAAAGGTCTCTCGATGCGCGAATTGCTGATCAAAGGATTTGAATTGGCGATGTCTGATAAGATCGATGCTATCGAGCTGGATAGTTAAATCGACGTTCTCAAAAGACCAATAACGCCAACATGCGCTGAAGCAGCGCAAGACACTTCCGAATATCAAACCGCGCTCTTAAAGGTGTCGCATCTCGCACTGCATCGGCTGGCGAAAAGATTCGCATTGAGTAAATGACTAATATTTCTTCCAAAATCAATTTTGGATAAGTTTGGTCAACATTGAGGGACAGGAGCGATGAGGGATTTAAATTTTTTATTGCTTGCGTTCACTATAATTGCTCTTCCTTATTTACTTGCCCAACTTTTAAAACTCCATAATGTGATCCCTTTGGTTGTTATCCAAATTCTGGTGGGAATCGCGCTAGGTCCCTCGCTATTAGGTCGCGTGGCACCACATTTTTTTTTAGCGTGCATTGACGGCAACTCCATAAGTACGCTTTCCGGTATTGCATCGATCGCCGTTCTAATTTTTGGATTTATCACC
Organism: Spongiibacteraceae bacterium; assembly: GCA_036502545.1. Taxonomy (GTDB): domain Bacteria; phylum Pseudomonadota; class Gammaproteobacteria; order Pseudomonadales; family CAMLJR01; genus CAMLJR01. The sequence continues at coordinate 13,774 of DASXYH010000219.1, read as the reverse complement.
GGGTTGCATACTGACCATGCAGCTTTTGAGCAGCACGGCCGCTCATTTTTTGCGATAGCAACAGCAAGTGTGTTGGTGCCCTTATGTCTCGGTACGGCCGGGGGACTGTTGATCGGTGCTCGGCATCCGGAAGCCATCGGGGCCGTATCGAATCCTTACGCTTTTGCGGCAGGCACGGGAATTTGCGCTGCTGTCACCGCGCTGCCCGTGCTTGGCGCAATACTTCGGGAAATGAATTTGCTGGGTGGAAAATTGGCAACCCAGGCGCTGGCCATTGCCGCATTTAATGACGCCGCGTTGTGGATACTTCTCAGTGTGCTGCTCGCACAGGTGAATGGCGTTGATAATGGGAATTTCGGAATTCTTATCATGCTTGGCGGCCTTGTCCTCCACCTTGTCTTTATGATCAAGGTCGTGCAGCCGATCTTTATCCGTTTTGTTTTACCAAGAGCTGTAAATGGTAAAGGCGAAACAGCGCTGGCGGCTGCTTGTGCCTGTGCCATCGGATCCGGCCTGGTCACACAGGCAATCGGTCTTCATTACATTTTCGGTGCGTTCCTGGCGGGTGTGATCATGCCGCGCGAACTCAAACAATCAATATTGGCGCGACTCGAAACGGCAACCGTCTCCGTATTAATGCCTTTCTTTTTTGCAATTACCGGACTGCGGACGCTTATCGATCTTTCCTCACCGCTGTTTGCTGAAGTGCTCTTGATCACTTTAGTCCTGAGCATCGTCGGCAAGGTCGGCGGTACGGCAATCAGCAGCGTAATGACGGGTGCAGCATGGTCGTCCGCGCTCTGCCTCGGGCTATTGATGCAGACAAAAGGTCTGATGGAAATTGTCGTTCTGACCGTTCTGCTCGAGAAGGGAATTATATCGCAGGCCGCGTTTTCCGCGTTGACGGTCATGGCAATCATCAGCACTGTGATTGTCATGCCGTTAGCGCGGCTGTTACTACCTTCAATCAAAGGCAGAATTGCGCTTCGCGCCGCTGAGTAACTGTGTCGGAAGTTCCAACTTAATCAACACTTTCTTAAAAATCGCTCTCGGACAAAACCATGAGAGCACTTGCGCCGCTTTTGATTGCCGCGGCAAGCGTCAGCGTTCGAGGCATAAGCCGGCGGAAGTAAAAATCGCACGTGATTTTCTTAGCACGATAAAATGCATCGTCATCCGCAACGCCCGTTAATTGTCGATCGGCGATTACTGCGGCCTGGGCCCAAAAATACGCCAGCACAACGTAACCCGAATACAGGATGTATTCCACCGCAGCTGCATTGACCTCATCGGCATCCCGCGCCGACGCTGCGCCGATCCAGCGTGTCAGCGCATTCCATTCGCGCACGTGTTCTTCCAGCATTTCTGCATAATTGTTGTTGGCATTTGCGGCGATGAACTGCCCTATCCGACGCTGCAGCGGCTGCAATATGGCGCCATTCGTGCTGAAAATTTTTCGCCCCAGCAAATCCAGCCCTTGAATCGCAGTCGTGCCCTCGTAGATAGTCGTGATTCGAGCGTCGCGGAATTCTTGCTCTTGTCCGTTATCGGCGATGTATCCGTGTCCGCCGAAAACCTGGATTCCATAATTGGTAGTTTCCAAACTGACTTCGGAAAGAAAACCTTTTGCGATCGGCGTCAGCACGGCGAGCAATTTTTCCGCTTCCTCCTTCGCTGTCTCATCCAGATGTTGTGACTGACTTTTGTCGATCTGCAGCGTACAAAAATAATTCAGCATGCGCCCGCCCTCGGCGAAGGCTTTCTGCGTCATCAGCATGCGTCGCACGTCAGGGTGTTGAATGATCGGATCGGCGTCGCGCGCGGACGCGGAATCGGTGCGATGCGCGGCCTTCATCTGCAATCTTTGTTTAGCGTATTCGCGCGCGTTCTGATAAGAAACCTCGGTGTGGCAGTGGCCGTGCAATGCCACGCCGAGTCGCGATTCATTGATATATGAAAACATGGCCTGCAAGCCGGAATTCGCATCGCCTATCAGATAGCCGACCGCGCCGTCGAAATTCATCGCGCACGTGGCATTTCCATGCAGTCCCATTTTCGATTCGACGGCGCCGCACGAGAGTCGATTTCTGCGGCCAATGCCGCCGTTTTCATCGACGAGATATTTGGGAACCAGAAACAGAGATAAACCTTTGGTCCCTTTTGGCGCCCCCGCAATGCGCGCTAAAACTATATGGACAATATTCTCGGTGAGATCGTGCTCGCCGGAAGAAATAAAGAGCTTGGCGCCCGTGATCAAATAACAGCGACTATCGTCGGATTCATCGTCGTGAATGGCCGACGTCCTGATCAATCCCAGGTCCGATCCGCACTGCGGTTCCGTCAGGCACATCGTGCCCGACCAGTCGCCGCTGATCATCTTAGGCAGGAATTGGGCTTTCCGCCGGCTATCGCCATGACGTAACAAAGTTGTTATGGCGCCACCCGTCAGGCCCGGGTAATTGCTCCAGGCATGGTTGGCGCTTATCGTCATTTCCGTAGTGATATAGCGCAACGAATCGGGCAATCCCTGGCCACCGAATTCGATCGGCCCGCTCAGCGCCGGCCATCCATTGTCTTTGTAATTTTGATACGCCTGTTTGAATCCGCTCGGCGTTACAACGGATTCGCCTTCGAGACGACAACCTTCCCGGTCGCCCACCGCGTTCAGTGGTGCCAGCTGCTCTTCGCAAAACCGCGCGCACTCTTCAATAATGGCTGAGACAAGATCTTTGTCCGGCGCGTTGTTACCCAATATATTGCGGTAGTGCGATTCGATATCGAAAAGCTCATGCAGGACAAATGCGATATCGCGCAATGGCGCCTTGTAACTCATCAGAGAATCCTTTTGTTTTTGCGCGTTGCTACATCCAGGGAAAGGGTTTTCTCCTCCCTCCCGCCGGAAGAGGGAATTTATCCCTAGCTCATTCTGATTAGCGAATGCACAGTAAAGACCGCCACGATCTCGTTCTGCGCATTGGTCAGTGTGACGCGAAGGGATTTTTCGATTTCTTCGGCAACGGACAATTCATCGAGCGTGCATTCCGCAATGATTTTTCCGCGCGCTTTTTTCAAATATTCCGACGACATGCGCGTCACGATAAATCTGGCCGAGCTTGGGATCGAATATGCCAACGCAATATTTGCCGTGTATTCGGCCAAATTCGCCAACGCAATGGCATGAATGGATTTCAGGTGATTGCGCAGTTTATGTCTATCTTTTATGGCAACGCGTGCGTAGCCCTCGCGCAGTTCGAGAATAGTCGCTCCGATGTTGCCCGAATAGGGCGCCGCTATACCGACGATACAGCCGAACAGATAACGCCCCGCACGATTGCCGCGCAATAAATCCCAGCTGGTTTTAACGATACGATTCGGATTGCGGATATCGATACCAAACCAGGTCGCAACTGAATTCATAGTTGGCCTCCCGCAGATGACATTGCCTGCTGCCCGGTCGGATAGGCGTGGTTCGAGTTGGTGTATTTCAAAGCGGGGATAAACCCGCGAACCACCGTATCGCCGCATTCTTCGAGATAACCATTGCTCTTGAGAAAGTGGTGTATCTGCGGCAGGCGATAACAGGGGGCGGTAGGATACAAATGATGTTCGAGATGATAATTATTGCCGAACAACAGCACGCTGAAAAACGGCGAGCTGTAGGTTCTTGAATCTTTGAAAACTCCCTGCCCTGTTGCCGTGTGTTCGATGTACAAACGCAGACCACTGGTCGGCGCGACAGTCAACAACGGCAGTATCATCGCGAACAGGGCAAATTGCGGATTGATGATGGCGGCTGCGATGTACGCCAAGGCCCAGAGCGCCATAAAGGCGACATTGATATTCGCGAGCTTGCGCAACTCGCGCTTACTGAAAGGCGTGATGAAGTCCGGATTCAATTCGCCCTCTCGATACAGCGAGAACATATTTTTAAAATATTGCCGATTCGCGTGCACGCGCGCGAACAACAAGCGCTTCCAGAAAGTCTGGTATTTAGTATGGATAGCGGTGTCCGGATCCTTCGCGCTATTGGTAAATCGATGATGTGCCCAATGCGAAAGTCCAAACCCTATCGTCGGAAAAAAGAGAGCCGCGCCTAAAAACGAGCCCAGCAGCAGATTGGTGCGCTTATCGGCAACCAGCACGAAATGCGCTCCTTCGTGAGCCGCCCAACCAAGCAGATGCAAACCGTTGCCGCTCATAAACACCAGCAACGTCACCAGCACAATCTTGGCCGACAAAATCAGTTGCGATTGCGCAACGAGATAGGCGAGATACCCGAATAAAAAAAACCAGACGTAGCTATAAAGACAGAACGCGGACGATCCCAGCCAGCTAATCTGTCGATACTTTACCGGCAATGCCGGTTTTTTTAACGATGAATCGTTCATGGTTCGCTCTCTCCCTCTGTCATACGCTATCAATATCTATGTCATATGAAATTGAGATCAACGCTCTCGATCACTGCCTCTCGATTGAGACGGATCTGGCAGCCAAGCCGAACGCTTTGATCGTCCGTCAGCATCGCCAGCAGGATGTTTTCCACCTCGGTGCGCTCCGAGATATTCTCGTGCCCCTCCTTGACCACAACCGTACACACTCCGCACGCGCCCGCCCGGCACATGAAATCGAGCCCGAGCGAATGACGGTCGTGCAGCTCGATCAATTTCTCGCCGGAAGAAAACCGGACGGGGATTCCGTTCACGACAGCTTCGTAGATATCGGCCACGGCAAATCCTATGCAGCGCATTTACTGTTTGAAAGTTCGATAAACTCTGCGAACTTTTCGTTGCGGATCGGCAAACTGCATTCGAGCATTTCCAACAAACGCGCGATCTGTTGCGACAGCCAGCGTTGCGAACTCAAATACTCCGGTGAAGGTTCGATGATGAGATTCTGGCGCTGCCAAAGTTCAGGCAACTCGTCAAAGCGCAGCGACGATTCGGCAAATTCGGGCCGCTTCCATGCCTCTTGCAAAACTCGCTTCGCCAAGTGATGTTGGTAATGTTGGTAGGGATTGCCGAAGCGCATATCGATCATCGTGTAGATCGATTGCTTCAACAGACTTTTGACGAGCGCACGCGAACTCTTGTCGGCGCGTTGATAAAACTCATACCCAAGCTGCAGCGACGTCGTGGTGTGTCTGGCCTCGTCGGTGGCGTGTCCGACAATAATCTCGTGGGCAACGCGATGGCGGTTTTCTTCGCTGACACCTTGACCCATAAAGCTTTCGAGCTGCTTTAACGCGAGATTGAGCAGATAGCGCATGAATAAATACATCGCGCCATAACCGTGCTTGCAAAGCTTGCTTTCAAATGCATCGAAAGCGCTGTACACCGGCTTCAAGTGTCCGTAATTGTGCGGACCGACAATATCCGTGCGCCCAAGAATGCCCTTGCATACGGCGCAGAACGTGATGATATGGTCCGTCTCCTCGGCGGTTTCGTGAAAAAGAATCATGTATTCGTCGGAATATATATCGAATATTTTTTTCGCCACGGCAATGTTGTAAGTCAACGCCAGTGTTTCGGACGACGCGATCTCGGCATAGGCAAAGGCGAAAAACAACGCCGAAAGGATCGACTTTTGGTCTTTGTTGAACGCCGCCAGCTGCTCGCAGTTTGAAAACGGCAGCAGCAAAAAATCGGGATTACAGTAATAGGCGCCCAGTCTGAATCCTTCTTTTTTGATTTTGAAGCCTAACGGCTTTAGCTCCATCGAATCCGTATGAGCGTGCTCGAACAATCGCGCCTGCGACGTGAGCAGACGTTGCATCGAATCTGTATTCATCCCGCTGTCCTCCCTTGCGATCCGGCCTTAGTTGGCGATCGGCCGCATCGAACCGCGCCGCTGAAACCGTTGTTGAAAACCGTTGAAAACCATCGTCGAAAACCGTTTTTGAAAAACCATTGTCGATTATTTCAAACCGCATCTTGCAGTGCGCCGAGCGCGATCATGTTCGTGCGCGACCGTTGAATGAAAAACAAATCCGTCAGCCTTTCGCCGGGATAGCACATGCAACTCATCGTGATGCGCGCTTCGGCGCTCAGCCGATTATTGCTGTGGACCTGAACATCGAAATGATACAAATCGCCGCGCTGCCGCGTCTTTGTCGCATTCACAACCAGTTCATCGCCCGGCGCGATAAAACATTTGAACCTTGAGCGTTCGACGCCGACAAGAAAGGGCAGACGCTCAAAATTGTTTTTGGCGAGTACAAAATGCGCGCAGCATTGCGCCATCGATTCGATCAGGTAAGCGCCGGGAAGTACCGGATAAGCCGGAAAATGGTGCTTGAATATTTCCTCTTCGCTGGCCACGCTGGTGCGGCATTCGATGTGTCCGGAATTGGTATCGAGAAAACTGATTTCATCAATCATGTTGAAACGCCGTATATCCATAATTCAATTCCCCATTGGCAAAAACGGCGTCCGTTTAAATCAAGCGCAACAAAATCAAACTCAGCCCATAGACACCAATAACAGCGGTCAGCACCGGGTCATAGCGTTTGTTGCTGATTCTGTTGTAGATGAGATGGTTGGCGACGGCGAACACGAGCGCGCATAACGCCGGGTAAAACAGATTGATGCTGCGTAAAAAATTGGCGTCCAACTGCGACATGACTAAAATCTGAGTAACGCCAAATATCAGGTAGCCATAGGCGATATTCGCGCGAATAGACTCTTTCTCCGAATGCAGGCTCGCGATCATTACAGCCAGCAGTGCGCCGCCCATATTCGACAATCCGTGAACGAAGCCCATCAGCGCGCTATACACGACTTGATGCCTGCGAATGAATTTGCCAAGCATCGCTTTGGCTATATGGCTCGCACGCAGCACGGCAGTCACCAGCAGCATGGCGGCAACGATCAGTTTGATTTCATCCTTGAACATATTCCGCGTGACGAAATACAGGCCAAGCGCTATGCCGGGAATGACGATTAGCGGCAAAGAAAGCCGGTGCCCTTTTGTATATTGAAAACCGACAGCGACTTGTAAAGTGCTGATGACAAGCGAACACGGAAGCAGAATGCTGAGTACTTCGGTGAAGGAATAACCGGCGAGCAACAGACTCGGTGTGCCGAACACCAGCACACCGACACCAAAGACCGACTGTACCGTTGCGCAGATCATTAAAACCGGAATGACAATCCAATGCTCCACGGTCATTCCCCTACCGCTAACGAGTGGGTGTCTTTGCAAACGGTCGAAAGGCACGCGGTCGAAAGATAGTGCCAAAGGTTTTCCAACCGATCGAGCACAACGCCTGGCGTCCTCACGATGATTCGATTTCCTTCCACCTTCACCATGACCTGCTTGGTTTGTCCGCTGATCAGCAGCGTGTTGTCGCTGGCCCGCGTGATGCGGTAATCGAAATAAAGGCGAGGCAGCGGCAGCTCGGGTTTTTTTAGCGAGGTATGGATATGGATGAGCTCGTCATCGTAAGCGGGCGAGTGATAGTTGGTCTGTGTGTTCACCATCGGCACCGCAAGTTGCAGCTCGCGAAAATCTTTTGCTGTCAGCCCTCTTCCCCTCACCGTATCGGCGCGCCCGTCTTCAAAAAATCGAAGCGCGTGCCCATGCCACAAATAACCGTAGCTGTCGACAAAGCCGAAAGGGATGCGCGCCGCGGTGACGTGGTATCCGGTTGGAAGCAACTTGATATTTTCATCGAACATACGAAGCTCCCTCGCTACCTTGATGTAATCGTCAGACGGCAATATCGAATTTCGATCTGAGCGCCGCTGGGACATCGATATTCAGCGCAGCGCAGCGACTTAAATTCAGTCCGGTTTTTTGGCCTGGATCCGGCAGCAGGCCGAGGTCCTTGGGTGTGGCGCCTTCAAACAGCAGCGCGTGCGCCAAATCGCCAACGCACATGCCGACTCTAAAAAAATCGCTGGAGAAATCGGCCACACCGCAATCTTGAATCACAGGAAAATTGTTCACCCACAGCAACGGAACGCCGTACGCTCTAACGTATTTCGAAATCAAATCGATAGCGCCCGGAACCAAGGTTGTATCGTTGAAACCGACGATCAGCTTTTTCTCAACCGTTCTGATCGATTCAAGCAGCGTCCCTAATTCGGAAGTACCGCTGTAAGGGCCTTCGAAATATTCGCAATCAATCGATTCGCACAAAAAAGTGATACTGCGATGACCGATGTAATGGCTGTTGTGCGGAATCCACGATGTTTCGGATTTTTCGCGAAATGACTTGTAGAGCGAGCGCACATTATCGAACACAAATTCCGACTCTCGATTTAGCGGAAAATAAATGTGCTCTATGTTCGGCAGCAGTTCCTTGACGGTTTTGAAATTTGCAGGGGACCAAATCAGCGGTAAATTGAGTCGAACGCCGCAAATATTTGCGCGCTCGTGCAATTCAATGCCGTTGTTTTCGGGGTGCGCGCCAAAATACACCGTTGGAATCGAATGACTTTGTTTGCTCCAGCGGACAGCGGCATCCGTGCCCGGACAGATAACCAGCGCCGCCCCTTCTTCGCCGAATCGCTGCGCGACTCGAAAATCGTCGGACCGGTCGGTGGAAAGGCCGACGAAATCTATGTCCAGTTTGTTCAAATCGACATTGCGTGCTAGCAGCGCTTTTACGAAGCCCTTGTACCACTTGTTGGAGCGCCCCATATTTTCCTGCGGGCCTACACCTTTTTCGTAGATGTACGAGCTCAATACTTTGATTTTAATTTTTCCATCCGATCTAGGCATGAGCGAGCTCCACGAATTCGATCAGCGAGCGAATGGTGTAGCGATCGTCGACATCAAGATTCATTTGTTCATCAATCCAGTCGTCAATAACAACTTTTTCGCCGAACGCCTCTTCAATGCGAACGCTGATTTCGACCAGCTTGATCGAATCCACCCCCAGCGAACTCAAGCTGACATCCTCGGTAATATTCGCAATCGCCAGCTCGGGCAACGATTGCGCGATGCAGCTCTTAATGATTTCGAAAGCGTCTACCCTAGCGTATTCACTCATGGCTACTCCTCAACAGATTATTGTAAAAACCATCTTGAAAGCGCTGTTTGACAAGGTTGCGTTTCAGCTTTCCAGAGCTTGTTTTCGGGATATCTTTGGGGGCAACCGCGATGACGATATCGACAGGGAGTTTTAGCTGATTGAAAACGCGCCGCTTCACATCGTTGTCGAGATCCGCGCCGACATAATCACGACAACCAATTAACAAACCTATGCGCTCGTGGGTTTCGCCTGGAATCGGAAATGCGATGACCGATCCCTTGCGTATGCCATCGATCTGCTCGACACACCACTCGATTTCGTGGGGCGCATAATTTTTGCCGTTGAAAATGATGAGATCTTTCTTGCGCCCGGTGACGAATAAATATCCGCGCTGAACGAAACCGACGTCGCCGGTATAGTGCCAACCGTCGGCGAAGACGGCTTGCGTATCCGCCGAGTTATTGTAATATCCGCGCGCGACACTGTTGCCGCTCACTGCAATTTCGCCTTTTTTTCCAGGTCCGAGTGGCCGCCTGTCATGATCGACGACGGCAACGACGCTGTTCACAATCGGCTTGCCGCAGGCTATGACTTCGAGCGCGGTCGGCGATTTGCAAGTTTCGACAACCAGTCCCTGAGTTCGGTAAATCTCATCGTCAATCGATACGGTATGGAATGACTCTTCGATCGGCGTCATCGTGGCGCACAGCGTATTCTCTGCAAGTCCATACGAAGGTTTAACGGCGGATAGCGGCAATCGCGCGAGCTTGTGCAGTTTTTCAGAGAACCGTCGCATCAGTCGCGGATCGATCGGTTCGGCGCCGCAACCGATAGCCTTGACGTGGCGCAGATCGAATTTCGCGAGTTCTTCTTCTTTCACAAGACGGTCGATCAGCAGAAAAGAAAAGTTGGGGCCGTACGATATGTTCGCGCGATATTTGACTAAGGCTTCTAACCAGCACGACGGGCGACGGAGAAACCGTTTCGTCGGCATAAAAACCGTATTCAGTCCGCGTACGATGGTACAGATGAGAAAACCGATAACGCCCATATCGTGAAATAGCGGCAGCCACGTCACCGCCACATCTTTTTCTGTATCCAGTTGCAAACCAGTCGCGCCCATAATGCCGATCGAGTTCGAAATGAGACTGCGGTGCGTCGCGATGACCGCCTTCACCGCCGATGTAGTGCCGGAAGTTAATTGCAGATAAGCCGTATCGTCTGCGCCGATGGCAGGATAATTGACAGGCAAAGATGATTTGGCCGAGGCCAGGCAGATCTGCATATCGAGATGATTGACGGTGACAGCGGCCTGCAGTGATTCCAGCATATTCTCATCGCAAATGATTGCGGCAGGCTGGCACAGCTTAATCACCTCCAAAAGCCGCTCGCGGTCGCTCTCGCTGCGCAGGTAGTCGGCATTCGCGAGAGGAACCGGTATGACCCCCAGCTTGAAGCATGCAAGAAAGGCGATGACGAAACCTTGCGGTTGCTCGGTAATCAATAGCGCTCTGTCGCCTTTCGACAGTCCGCCAATGTGCGTCAGATACGCAGCGCATTGTGTGACTTCCTCGGCGAGCCGCGGGAATTTAAAAAAAACATCATTTCCCCTGGCGTCCTGAAATGTGTAGCCGTTATGCGGATGCGACGAAACCGTTTGTTCAAAAGCCTCGATCACGGATGCCGCCGTAGGCAGATTAAATCGCCTGGAAAAATCTTGCCGCGGTATCTCTGCGCCGTGCGCGCGATCGATATACGCTGTCATCGCTTCCATGACTTTCCTCCTCGTCTTAAATCGATCTGACTGACTGACGTTCCGTCCGCGCATCAAGCTGGCGTAAGGCTGATGTGTGGTGTTCTCCAGTTCAACGCTTCGTCAACGCGCTCTTGGCTTTCCGTTTTGATCATCGCATCGAGTGTCATTTTCGCGCGCAACGGCAGCACATCGTCTTGGATATACACCGGATTGAGTTCATCGATATCGATCGTACCCATCAACGTCAACTGATCTTCGATCATTGCCTTATCCTGCTTGATCAATGCAAGTTCAGTGACGGCGCGCATGGCATCATCCAGCTTGTCGCTATCCAGTGCGAAATCGCGCGACACGCTCCAGTGAAAACGAGTTTTCGTATCTGAGACCGGGCACAACATATTGCCGGCGTAGACACTGGTCTTGCACGCATCCGGCTCGTTCGCTTTCGTATACAAGATAACGATCAGAATGTTGCCCGGTGGGTCCCAGCGCACGTTCTGCTGTTTGTCGACCTTGATGTCGTTGAGCGCAGGATTGAAGCGCCGAAAATCGGGGCCGGCGACGATGTCGTCGTTATAGCGCTTGCACCACAGCGAGTTGCCGTCGCGCACAAGTTCTCGGCGTTCATTGATGACATTGTCAGCTCCGCCGCCCAAGCCGCCGGCATGAACATACGTGACGTGCGTAAGATCGAGCGCGTTGTCGCAACCCAGCCAGTAATGACTGTCAAGTTCGAACACACCGCGAAACGTTCGGTAATTTTCGGTATCGTCGATGTAGTGATAGTCCGGTATCAGCGTCTCGTCGGGTACCTTGTCGCCCATCCATACCCAGATCGCACAGTGGCGTTCTACAACCGGATATTTCCGCACGCAGAGCGCAGGTGGAATCGGTCCGCAACCATTCGGATGAGGATTGTGAATACATTTGCCGTCACTGTTGAAGCGCAGGCCGTGGTAAGCGCATTCGATATTGCCGGCAATGACCCGCCCTCTGCTCAATGGCGCAAACCGATGGGGACACGCATTGTCGAGCACGCTCGCGCTGCCGTCCGCGGCGCGGAAAACAACGACGGATTTTTCCAGAATAATGCGCTCTACGGGGCGCTCAGTAACTTCATAATCCCATGCCGCGATGTACCAAATATTTCGTAACCCAATCACAACGACATCCTCATCGATGAATTAAATTTCGATCTTCCTCAATCGATCTCTGCAGTCAGATTCACCACGTCTGCAGTTCTCGCAATGACACCGTTTTCTTCATCGATCATGCGCCGCAAAATATTCCGTGCCCGATTCACCGATATGTCATTGGGCAGACAAACGGGATTTAATCGGTTGATGTCCCATTCATTTCCCATCATGCGCTGCTGTTCCGCCATAATCACCGCGTCCTGGTGATCAATCGCGATATGCGCAAATTGCTCCATACGTACGTCCACTTCAGCGCTGTCGAGCAAGAAATTGCGCGAAATATTCCAGAACATTAGGGTTTTAGTCGGCGATATCGGTGTCGCCATATGACCGATGTCGGCGCCAGTCGCATCGGTGGATTGGGTTCCCGCTTTGACGTAATGAACGCTGATCAGTGAATGCGCGGGCGCAATCCAGCGCACGTCGTGCTTTTTGTCCACCGCCACATCGCGAATGCGGGGATTCAGCATCTGGAAATCCATACTCGCGCGAACATTTTTCGCCGTGCGCTTGCACCACACTTGCTTGTTCTCGATCACGTGCTCAAGACGTTCGCTCATAACATCGTTCAGGTTCGGCCCAAGCCCACTGGGATGCACGTACGACAGATGAGTTAAATCGAGAAGATTGTCCGCGACGGATTGATAGTTGCAGGCGATTTCAATGACGCCCCGCGTCGTCCTGTAATGCGCGGTAGCGGAAATCCAGTGGTAATCGGGTATCAATGAAGAATCTGCCGGCCGATCGCCCATCCAAATCCAGATGGCGCCATCGCGCTCGACAACCGGGTATTGTCGAAGCTTCATCTCCGGCGGAATCGGTCCGTTGCCGTGCGGGTGCGGATTGTGTATGCAGCGCCCCGTCGTGTCGAAGACCAAGCCATGATATGGGCACTCCACAGCATCGCCTTTCAATTTACCTTTTTGCAAAGGGGCCATTCGGTGGGGGCATCTATTGGACATCGCCACCGCGGAGCCGTCCTCCTTGCGATACAGCAATATAGATTCCTCCAGAATCACCCGCGCCATCATCTCTCTTGAGATCTCGTAATCCCAACCGGCTACGTACCAGGTATTTCTTAAATAGCTCATAGCAGTTCAACTGTTTGAAGTTGTCGAATTACAGACGGTTTAAAAAAATGGAAAAGCATCTGCCATGCAGCGCGATTCATTTGTCGCCTGCCATGTTCGAAGTAAGTGTCTGGGAACAAGTGATTTCGCGTCAATCAGCAACGAAAGATATTTATATCGTTATTTCCCGCAATCCACATGCATACATTTTTATCCGCTCTCGGCTGTCTGAAAATCTGCAAGCGAAACTTATCTGTCGCAGTAAAGAAATATTTATTTCACCACTGTAAAATGACGAGGGGCTTGTTGCATCGTGCGCAACTCTCCATTTGCAGTACGGATGTATGCGTTTTATTCTTAAGAAACTCTGATTAAGTGTTTTACCACTCTAATTACCGCACCGTTCTCGCCGCGGGTTGGCGCCGGAAGGGATTCTCTTTTTCAGGACTTCCGTGGCGAGCATTCAAATAGCCTCGGTGTGATCGACCTAGTAGAATTCATCGGCTTCTCCGCTGACGAATGGCACCGCAGCTTCGATGAGATCACCTTCTTGTCCTGGAAAAGAGAATCCCTTCCGGCGCCTCATGCTCTGCTACAGCGTGCCTTTACCAAAAACACTTAATTCAGAGTTTCCCTTAAAGTATTTATGGGGCCAGCGACGGCTTCAGGAGAACAATATGCTGCTTGATGGATTTGAATTATTTGACAGCCATCTGCACATTATTGATAAAATTTTTCCTCTCGTGCCAAACAATGGATTTACGCCCGAGGAATT
>DASXYH010000218.1:0-3024 GCA_036502545.1 Spongiibacteraceae bacterium | reverse complement strand
CTGGCCCATATGCTGGAAGCCGGACCTGGCGAACGCATTACCACTGCCGGTCTCGCCAAAACGGTTGGCGTCTCCGAAGCGGCGTTATATCGACATTTTCCCAGCAAGGCGAAAATGTTCGAGAGCCTGATTGAATTTATCGAGGAAACTGTTTTTGAACGCGTTGCGCTGATTTTGCGCGAAGAGCAATCGGCAATGGGCCGCTGCGAAAAAATACTGGGGCTGCTGCTGGCGTTCGCCGAACGCAATCCCGGCATCAGCCGCATTCTGACCGGCGATGCACTGACCGGTGAAACCGAGCGATTGCGCCTGCGCGTGAATCAGTTTTACGAGCGCCTCGAAACGCAGCTAAAACAAATATTGCGCGAGGCGGAAGCACGCGAAGGCGTGCGCACTGCAGTGACGGTTTCCACGGCAGCGAATTTATTATTAGGGTTGGCGGAAGGGCGTATCGCGCAGTTCGTGCGCAGCGATTTTAAACGCCGGCCGACCGAGTATTGGCAGGATCAATGGCCAGTAATAATGGAAGGTTTTTTCAAAGCACCTGCGCTGGCACGCAGCAATTTATCCTAAGTTTTTAAAAAATATCTGTCGTTATTGCTCGCCGCCGGAGCTGCTGCGTCGATACTGCACCACATCCTGCAGCGTTTTGAAACGATCGATATCTTTCTGATACGACAAATTCGTTGCCTCTTTTTCTTTCACGCGCTCGGCAATCGACTCTTCGATACCGGCAACTTCGATTTTTAATTTATCGATATTGCTCGAAATAGCATCCGGCACGCTGGCACCGCGACGCTCTATATCGGCGGCTTTTTCCTGCTCGTGCTCGACCTGGGATTTGGTAGACATTAGGTTGCCGCGCAAAATGCTCAGGCGAATATCGATTTCGCGCAGCGCGCGCGCGCGCGCTGCGACAATGTCGTCGGTGCTGCTGTAACGCAGTAGCAGATTTTTATCCCACTCCTGCAGACGTTTGGCCTCGGCATCGGCCGCGCGCTTGCGCACGCCCTCTTCGCCGGTCAATTGCCGGGGCACCGCTTCCAGCACACGGCCGTCGGGCGATAAAATTTCGTAACCGTTTTTAGCAAACTCCGGCGGTACATGATCGTCGATTGCTATCACGCCCTTATCGGTGGTGTAACGATATAATTTTGTACTGGCAGCTTCGCAGAAAGCCGCAATCAACAACATCAGCGCAATACCCGCAAGGCCGCATTTTTTTATCTGCACTGCTATCCCCTCTGGAAACATTCGGGTGTAATTTTAGCGAATCTTAGTTTAAATGCCCGATCGTTTTTAAACCCCATAGCGGCTGCGGTAATTCTGCACGCTTTCGAAATTCGCGGTGGCGCCCTGCGCCTGCAGATACTGCAGTATGTCCGCCAGACTGATGATGCTGAATACCGGAATGCCGTAATCGCGCTCGACTTCCTGAATAGCCGACAGCTGGCCGCGACCGCGCTCCTGCCGATTGAGCCCGATCAGCACGCCTACCGGTTCGGCGCCGGCCGCGCGGATGATCGTGATCACCTCGCGCACCGCGGTGCCGGCGGTAATCACATCATCGATAATCAGCACGCGTCCTGTCAGTTTAGCGCCTACCAAGGTACCGCCTTCACCGTGGTCTTTCGTCTCCTTGCGATTATAGGCGTACGGCACATCTACCGAATATTGTTCCGCAAATGCGCATGCTGTCGCCGCCGCCAGCGGTATACCTTTATAGGCCGGGCCGAACAGCACGTCGAATTGCACACCGGTCGCCCGCAGCGTTTCCGCATAGCAGCGCGCCAATTGCCATAGCGCAGCGCCGGAGCAGAATTTTCCGGCGTTAAAAAAATAGGGGCTGATACGCCCCGACTTTAGTGTGAATTCACCGAATGTAAGCGCCTGCTGCGCGAGCGCCAATTCGATAAATCGCTGTTGATACGCCTGCATGGATATGACCGCCAAAATTTCGTTGCATTAAAACGCCGGCATTTTACTCCAGATGCCGTTAAAGCGTCTGAAACTCGGCGTTAATCGACGCAGAGTTTACGCAGGAGGCCCTACCTCGGGTATCATTACAGTGTCCCGTGATTAGAGGCATCTATGCGTATCATCAGCTTTTGCGCCGATTCCATTCGCAGCGCGGCCAAGCGTGGTTTTTTCGATTGGGTTATCGATCAGGATGCCGATTTCATCTGCGTGCAAAATCTCGGCGCGCAGGAATATGACCTGCAAGAACCCGTTTTTTTTCCCGAAGGCTATAACGCCTATTTTTTTGATGCCGTCGAACCGAACAGCAACGGCGTCGCGCTTTATTGCCGCGCGATGCCGAAAGCCATCATGACCGGCCTCGGCTTTGCTGAATTCGATATGGAAGGTCGCTACATTCAAGCGGATTTCGATCGCATCAGCGTCGGCTGCCTGTTAGTGCCTAGCGCGTATCCCAACGATGCCGCCGCGCAAGCGCGCAAGTTGCGCTTCCTTGAGCAATACCAGGCGCACCTGAATAAAGTGCGCAACAAGCGCCGCGAATTTTTTATTTGCGGCAATTGGAATATTGCGCATCGCGACATCGATCTGCAGGAGCCCGGACGCAATCGCAACATCTCCGGCGCCCTGCCCGAAGAACAGCAGTGGATGGATATGTTGTTCACCGATCTCGGCTATACCGATGCGTTTCGCGAAGTGAACAGCGATCCGGATGAATTTACCTGGTGGCCCGACGGCGATCGCGACGGCAATGGCTGGCGCGTCGATTACCAAGTGGTGTCGGGCAGCCTGCGCTCAAAAGTGGAGTACGGTGCAATTTATAAAAATCAGGTATTCGCAAGTCATGCGCCGCTTATCATGGATTACGACTTCGAATTATTTTCGCAATCGTAATCCGCCATGTGATCGAAATACAGCGCGACGCTGTATTTCGATTCCAGTTAAATGCTAGGTTAAGAGCGCTCGTCGCTGCAGTGCGTGCAGCTCACCGATACCGGCGCGCGCGAGTTCAAGCATTGCCTGCAAATCCGTCGCGGAAAACGCCGC
>DASXYH010000217.1:0-6134 GCA_036502545.1 Spongiibacteraceae bacterium | reverse complement strand
TTGCCAAAGTGCTGGCTACGGCGCAGCGCAAGGGAATTCGCAACATCGGTATTGTCGGCAACGAACAATTGGAATAATTGTCAATAAGATTTAAGTTTGGCTGAGGCGAGTTTTTTTGATGCGTATTGTTAAAGCGTTAGTTTTGTCCTGTTCTGCGATCGGTATTACAGCAAGTAGTGTGGGCGTTGCGATCGCGCTGAGTTCGATAGTTGCTACATCGGCTTACGCCGCAAAAGCGGACAAACAAGTTGGATCCAAAGTCGGCAAGCCTTTAAAAGAAGCGCTGGATCTCGCCAATTCCGGCAAGTTCAAAGATGCAATGAGCAAGGCTCAGGAAGCGGCGGCGATTCCGGGCAAAACGCCGGTTGAAGATTATAAAATCAATGAAATAATGGCATATATCGCCGTCAAACTCGGTGATTATGCGACTGCTGCAAAAGCGTATGAGGCGACATTGCAAAGCGGTGAGCTGCCAGCCGATCAAGCTAAAGAACGTCTTAATCAGCTGACGAAAATGTATTACCAATTGAATAATTATCCAAAGGTAATTCAATACGGTAACCAATATTTAAAAGAAGGCGGCACGGATACAATGGCTGCGCTGCTGGTGACGCAAGCTTATTATCAGCAGAAAGATGACGCTCATACCATCGAATCGGCGCAGGCATTGATTCGAATGGCTAATCAAAGCGGTCAGCCAGTAAAGGAAGAATGGCTGCAGCTGTTAATGAATAGCCAGGTTCGCGCAGGGCAAGAAAATGATGCGCTTAAAACTCTCGATCAGTTATTGGATAAATTCCCAACGCAGCAACTTTGGAGTCAGCGCCTAGGTTATGCGCAGACTCATGGCGCGAGCTCCGATCGTAAAAATTTGGAGATGTACCGGCTCAAATATATTGTCGGTGTGTTAAAGGATGCCGAATACGTTGAGATGGCTCAGCTTTCGATGGCGTTGGGTTTTCCCGGTGATGCCAAGACCGTGTTGGAGAAAGGATTTAATAGCAAGATATTGGGCGTCGGTGCTAATAAAGATCGCGAAACTCGTCTGTACAATTTAGCGCAAACCAGTGCCGCTACCGACCAAAAAGGTCTGCCGAATTTTGAGAAGGAAGCAGCGGCGGCAGCCGGTGGCGATAGCGACGTCAAACTGGGTGAAGCTTACGCGAGCTATGGTTCATACGATAAAGCGGTTGAGGCGATCAAACGCGGCTTAAAGAAAGGCAATGTGAAAGCGGAAGATGAAGCACATTTACAGCTGGGTGTCGCCTACGCAAATTTGAAGCGCAACGCTGAAGCCATCAGTGAGTTCAAAGCGGTTCCCGCTGACTCCAAGCTGGCAGATGTCGCGCACTTGTGGATAATTTATGTGGGCAATAAAAGTTAACTGATTGCTTGCGAAAAGGCGGCTTTAGCCGCCTTTTTTATTGCCCATTAATTGCCAAGCCACGACATAACGCCAGCCAGCGCTGGATGCCGGCACTGCGATATTTATGGCGGTGCAGGACAAAATAAAAATTACGCCGAAAGTCGCGATGTGGAACAGCGAGAGGGATAAGGCTGCCACGACTAAATGCTTCTTTTAAGGCAACACGCGAAATGCAGCCGATACCCAGGCCGGCCTCCACTGCGCGTTTAATTGCTTCGGTGTGCTGTAATTCGAGCATGATATTTAGATTTGGCAATAGACCGTGCATGGCGCGATCGAAAGTCTGCCTTGTGCCGGAACCCGTTTCGCGCAAAATCCACGTTGCCTTTAACAGATCGCTATCGGTCAACTTTTTCTTTTTGACCAATGGATGTTGCGGTGCGCAGAACACGGCCAATTCATCTTCGTGCCACTGGGTGATTTCCAGATCCGGATGAGATATTTCGCCCTCCACCAATGCGATATCAATTTCGAAATTGACGATCTTATGAACAATCTCCGCGGTATTGGCGACATCCAACGTGATTTGCGCACCGGGGTGCTCGCGCATGAACTGCGCCATTAATTCCACCGCAAGATAATTGCCGATCGTTAAAGTCGCACCAAGCTGAACACGGCCGATATCGGTATGCTGGCGCAATGCGTTTTCTAAATCGCGCGCTTGCTCGAGCAAGGACTGCGCGCGCGGACGCAATGCTTTGCCGAATTCGTTGAGTTGAATGCGCTTACCGATGCGATCGAATAACTGCACATCGAAATGACCCTCGAGATCGGACAACGAACCGCTCACGGCGGATTGGGACATCGATAGGGATTCGGCAGCGCGGCTGATATTTTGAGTGCGCGCCACTGCGAGGAATACCTCAAGTTGACGCAATGTGTAATGCATCATCGGCATATCCGAAAATAAAAATCAGAATAACCTGATTTACCGATAATGTAAAAGGCATTAAACTTGCGGTCAGGATTATTACGATCGGCAATTCCGCTGTAAGTTAGAGATTTAGTCATGGCCGCTTTTATCACCGAGCACGTACTTACCGTTCATCATTGGACTGATAAATTATTCAGCTTCACTACTACGCGTTCGAATACGCTGCGGTTCAAAAACGGCCATTTCATCATGATTGGTCTTGAGGTGAACGGCCGTCCGCTGATGAGGGCTTACAGTATTGTCAGTGCAAATTACGAAGAGAACCTGGAGTTTTTCAGTATTAAAGTACCGGACGGTCCGCTGACATCGCGCCTGCAGCATTTGCAGGTGGGCGATCCGATTTTGATGAGCACCAAGCCTACCGGCACATTGGTTCTGGATTATTTGCTGCCGGGAAAATATCTTTATTTGCTCAGCACCGGTACCGGCTTGGCGCCTTTCATGAGCATCATCAAAGACCCGGAAGCTTACGAGCAGTATGAGAAGATAATTCTGGTGCACGGCGTACGCAATGTTGCCGAGCTTGCCTACGATGACTTTATTACGCGCGAATTACCCGAAAATGAATTTTTCGGGGAGCAGGTCAGAGAAAAATTACTGTACTACCCGACTGTAACCCGCGAGTCTTTTCGTAATCAGGGGCGCATTACAGACCTGATCTCGAGCGGAAAATTATTCAGTGATTTGGATTTGCCGCCGATGAATCTTGAACACGATCGTTTCATGCTCTGTGGCAGTCCGCAAATGTTAAAAGACGTTTGTGCGATTTTAGATAGCCGCGATTTTTTAGAAACCCGTCACGGCGATTTGGGGCATTATGCAATCGAACGTGCGTTCGTCGAGCACTAATCTGCCGATAGGTTTCCTCTGGAATTGATTAACGGCCCCGCACGATAATACAGCGGCATTGGCCATGCTCCGCCGCATGCTCCAAACGTATAAGTGCTTGCGGCGAGATCTTTTCAGTTACACAAACCACAGTGTGACTTTTTCCGGTTAGCAACGCGCGCTCGGTAATTTCTATCACGTTGCAGCGCCGGCTAGGTAAAACCTGCAGTAAGCGGTGGCGATTCAACCCGAATTGCAGGCAATCCTTTTTCGATATGAACAACGAACCGATACAAGTCAGCCAACGTAAATCGTCGCAGTAACTGAGATGCCCCAATAGCGGAAATATCAGCGCAAGCTGCCGCAGCGATGCATCGGGAACGACAAATTCGACGATCCGCGATTTCGCAGGTTCGCCATAACCTGTTGCTAATTGTTGTTGAAAACTAGACATTTCATTGTCCTCGACGTACTACGCCGACACTAAGTCCTTCGATAACGAAATTTTGTTCGCGCAGGTCGACTTCAATAGGGCTGTACCGCGAGTTCTCAGGAAGCAATAGCAATTGATACTTACTGCGCGTGCGTTGCAAGCGCTTTACCGTTACTTCGTCATCGATCCGAGCCACGATGATTTCGCCGTTACTGGCTTCACCGGTGCGATGCACTGCCAACAAATCATCTTCCAAGATGCCGACATCGATCATGCTGTCGCCTTTCACGCGCAAAAAATAATCGGCGGCGGGACGAAAGAAATTCGACGGCACCGCACAGTATTCTTCGATATGTTCCTGCGCGAGTATCGGACTGCCTGCGGCGACATGGCCGACAATGGGAATGCCTTTATTGTCATCGGCAATACGGATACCGCGCGAGGCACCGGCAATCATTTCAATCGCGCCTTTGCGCGCGAGTGCTTTCAAATGCTCCTCTGCCGCATTGGCGGAGCGAAATCCGAGTTCGCGCGCAATATCGGCACGGGTCGGCGGATAGCCGGTTTCATCCGAATAGCGACGGATTAAATCCAGCACTTCCTGCTGGCGCTCGGTGAGCTTCATGGCGAACCCTCTGGCTGGATATACAGTACATGTGATTATATACAGTATATCGACGAATGCAATCTAAGAGGATTCTTAGTGTTGGCGGATCGAAAGCTGCGCTGTAACGATTTATTGCGCCGCGGGCATCGGCGTCACCAGAACGAGCAGCCCAATGAGCGGGTGATCGAAATAATGCAGTTCGCCGCTGCGCATGCGGCGCTGTTCCTGTAATACAACGGTCTGCGTCACTGCATAATGAGCGTCGCCGGCATCATCACTGGCTCCCGGTGGAATCGGCAAGACCTGCGCATCGACGCCGGCGTTGCTGGAAAAGCGGCTCAACCAAAGATTCGCGTCCGCGCGCAGAAAATGCTCGACGCTGAGCGTAAAGGTGCCTTCCAATTCATGATGTACGCCGAATTGTTTGCCGCCGTCGATTAACACCGCGGTTGCGCGCGCTGGATCATCGACGGTCTGGCGCCAGGCTTGATGCAATAACACGCGCATATTTCTACGGCCGGCGATGACATCGGCTTCTTTATTTAATTGCATCGCGTCCGCAGAGAGCAGTTGAAACGATGAATTGCTGCCGGCAGTGTCCGACGAATTCGAGCTTTGCAAATTCACGCTGCGTTCGGGGTAACGCAGATTGTAATGCTTATCCCAGTTTTCTTCGTTTTCGGCCTCCGCGCTGTCGCGTGCGAAGGCAATAATTTCGACCTGATACAGCGTTTCCGCATGCGCCATTGTGCTGCTCATCAGCAACATGAGGGCGCAGGCGTTCCAAATTTTTTGCATGGCGATAACCTTATGCGCTGCGGCGCGCCAAATTGGCGGGAGTTAGCGTATCCAATAGGCGCTCGATAAACTGGAACCGTTGTTCGCTATTTTCCAGTTCCGTTTTAAACGAAAGCGCCGCCGCACCGGCAAGACGATAGACGGCCGATTTGGTTTGCACCAGCTTCACCAGCGCAATTGCGTCGATGTTGGGGTGCTGTTCGAATTCGATTTTGCCGCCGATACTACCTGCTTCGATTTTGCGAATACCTAATTGTTGTGCACGCTGTTTTATCGCGGTGACGCGCATTAAATTTTTCAGCTGGTCCGGCAGCAGGCCGAAGCGATCGATCATCTCAACCTGCAATTCGCGCAGGCCCTCTTCGTCGGCAGCATTGGCAATGCGTTTATACAAAATCAAGCGTGTTTGCACATCGGGTAAATAATTTTCCGGGATCAACGCCGGTAAACGCAGATTCACTTCGGCGCCGTGATCGAGCGGCTCTTCGATATTCGGTGTTTTGCCGGCGCGGATCGCGTTCACCGCGCGTTCGAGCATTTCCATATACAGCGTGAAGCCAATGCTGTTGATCTGACCGCTCTGTTCTTCGCCGAGTAATTCGCCAGCGCCGCGAATTTCAAGATCGTGCGTCGCGAGCGTGAAGCCGGCGCCGAGATCTTCGGCGAGGCAGATTGCTTCAAGCCGTTTTTCCGCGTCGGCGCTAACCGCGCTTTCCGGTGTCAACAAATACGCATACGCCTGGTGATGCGAGCGCCCGACGCGGCCGCGCAACTGGTGCAATTGCGCCAACCCGAATTTATCGGCGCGCTCGATAATAATCGTATTCGCGTTCGGCACGTCGATGCCGGTTTCGATAATCGTTGAACACACCAATACGTTATGGCGCTGGTGATAAAAATCCGACATCACCTGTTCGAGATCGCGTTCGCGCATCTGACCGTGACCGATGCCGACGCGCAATTCGGGCAGCATTTCGCGCAATGCAGTGGCGGTGCGCTCGATCGTTTTCACATCGTTATGCAGAAAATACACCTGACCGCCGCGCAGAATTTCGCGTTGAATCGCTTCTTTAATCAACGCGCTGTCGTAGCGGCGCACAAACGTTTT
>DASXYH010000216.1:0-25778 GCA_036502545.1 Spongiibacteraceae bacterium | reverse complement strand
AATCGCCGATACTGTCGCGAGCGCGCCGTTTGCGCGATTTGCTGTATCGCGTTAACGAGAAATTATCGCTGCAGGCCGCCGATTACGGCACCATTGCCGAAGAAGCCTATCGCATCGAGCCCATCAAATTGGTCGGTACCGTATAATTTCGTTAAGGAAGCTTTAATTAAGTGTTTTAATTACCGCACCGTTCTCGCAGCGGGTTGGCGCCGGCAGGGGTTCTTTTTTTCAGGACAAGAAGGTGATCTTATCGAAGCTATGGTGCCATTCGTCATCGGAGAAGTCGACGAATTCCGCTAGGCCAACCACACCGAAGCGACTTGAATGCTCGCCACGGAAGTCCTGAAAAAGAGAACCCCTTCCGGCGCCTCATGCTCTGCTACAGCGTGCCTTTTAAAAAACACTTAATCGGAGCTTCCTTAGATAATTTTACTCAAGCTATTTGCGCAGCTGTAAAAGCGCTTGCGCGGGCGAACCCCAGGACTTATTGAGTGCGGCGATAACATCCTCATCGCTCACCTGCATGTAATCCTCGTACCAAAAACCGACTCCATAAAACGGCTCCGGTTTGATCAAATAAACAAACTCATCGACTTCTTGCTGCAATGGCCGCGCAACATCGCTCGGCACTACCGGTGTTGCCACGACTATCTTGGCCGCCGCCTGCGCGCGCAACACACTGATTGCGACGCGCATCGTTGCCCCGGTGGCGATACCGTCATCGATTAAAATCACCGTGCGCTCGCGAATTTCTGGCGGCGCCCGATCGTCGCGATAGACCCGATCGCGACGCAGCAATTCGCGCTCTTCATGCGCACGCGTCGAGGCGACGGTCGCTTCGGAAATACGCAACTGAGCGATAATCTCGCGGTTGAGCACCAGACTGTGATTACTGCTGATCGCGCCCATCGCCAACTCTTCATGATTGGGTACACCGAGTTTGCGGACCAGCAGCAGATCGAGTGGCGCGCGCAAAGCAGCGGCCACTTCCACCGCCACCGGCACGCCGCCGCGCGGCAGTGCCAGCACGATCAGCTGCTGTTGATCGCGATAATCAGTGAGCGCCTCCGCCAACCGTTTTCCCGCATCGCTGCGATTTTGAAAGCGCACCATGCTGTCGCCTCCGGTTATCTTGCTGTGGTCTTCGGTTATAAGAAAAACGCAAAAGATTTTGCTGTTGAATGCGTACTGAAAATAGCCGCATTGCTGTTATGACTGCGTAAAATCGAATATGTTTTCAACGCGGCAATTTGCAAATGCGCATTATTTGCAAATGGCGTAACGCCCTTCGTAATTATTGCTGAATTGCAAGACGCAGGACTGCACAGCGCGGTCCATTGCAGCGGATGATTTCCACCAAAATGAATACACTGCAATGACTGGCATAGCCGTTGCAAATTTCGATCACCGACACCGCAACGGAGAAAACATCATGCAAGTATCCGAAGTTATGACTAATCATCCGCACGTACTCGACGCCGACGATACCGCGCTGATCGCGGCGCAAACGCTGGCGCAAAACGATATTGGCGCGGTACCCGTCACCGACGGCGAGCGCTTGATCGGCATGCTGACCGATCGCGATATCGTGGTACGTGTCGTCGCGAAAAATCTGAACCCGGCCGATACGCTGCTCAACGAAATTGTCAGCGGACAGCCGCGCTATTGCTATGAAGATGAAGACACCGAGCACGTCGCCAGCAATATGGACGAGTTGCTGGTGCGGCGCTTGCCGGTCGTCGATCGCAATAAACGCCTGGTCGGCATTGTTTCGATCGAGGATATTCGCCCGCGCCAAGCCAGTTAATAATTTTTCGTTAAGCAGTAAAGTAAAGGTCCGTTGCATGCGGCAATTATCTCCACCGCAAGAAAATCAAAGCAGGCATTTCGCGGGCGCGAAACTGCGCGCAGCCAAATGTCGCAATTGCCCGCTGTGGGAAAACGCGACGCAAACGGTGTTCGGCGCCGGCGCCGTTGTTACGCCGCTGATGCTGGTGGGTGAGCAACCGGGCGATAAAGAAGATCGCGCCGGTCTGCCGTTTGTCGGCCCGGCGGGCCATATTGTTGATCGCGTGCTGAGTCAGTTCGGCATCGCCCGCGAAAATGTGTACACGACCAACGCGGTGAAACATTTCAAATATCAACAGAGTGGTAAACGGCGCTTGCATAAAACACCGGTGCAACGCGAAATCGAAGCATGCCGGCCGTGGTTATTGGAAGAAATCGAAATCGTCAATCCGAAATTGATCATTGCGCTGGGAGCAACGGCCGCGCGCTCGCTATTGCAGCGATCGATACCGATTCACGCCAACCGCGGCAAACAATTTCTGACCGCGAGCGGCCACCCGGTACTGCTGACAATTCACCCGGCCTCGCTGTTGCGTATGCCGTCCGCCGACCGCGACGCCGCCTATCAATTATTCCTGGACGACCTGGCACCGATCAAAAAATTAATGCTGCATTAAATTATATTTTCATTTCACCGATTAAATATTTTCTGCCGTCAATTTCATTTCTGGTGATACGACTCATGCCGATGCCGCGCGCACATTGCGCCGCACTAACGGCAGCACTTTTTCGCCGTAGAATTCGATTGTTTTGTTCTGATCGCGCTGGCCCGCATGAATATTGACAATGGTCGCGCCGCTTTCGAATAACCGTTCGATCGCCTGTGCATGCTGCTCGGGATCGGTTCCGCGCGACCAGCTTTCGGAAACTTTGTGCAGCGGAATTTCTTTTTCGGCACGCGCGCGAATCGCGCGTGGATCGGCGATGTTGTGATAACCCTTGAAAGCACGCGGTATAAAGCGCCACAGCGCGGCCGCTTCGTCCACTTCGCGCGAATCACCGACCACCACAAATTGTTCAATCAGCACCGGCACATCGTCCAATTTTTTTCCGGCCTGTTCGAGACCGGCTTCGAATTGATCGCGGTGGGCATTCCAGCTTTCCGGATCGGTAATCAGGCCGGCGCCAAAACGGCCGGCGCGCAGCATTGCTTTCGGACCGTTCGCCGCCATCAAAATCGGGATCGGCTGCACCGGCGGATCGTAAAGCTTACCTTCCACCGTGAAGAATTTACCGTCGTGATACACGTCTTCGCCGCTCCACAATTGCTGAATTAACTGCGTCGCTTCTATCAATTGTTTGGAGCGTTCCGACCACGCGGGCCATTCGCCGGTGGCGGCTTGTTCGTTTAACGCTTCGCCGGAACCGACGCCGAGAAAAATACGGCCCGGCGCCAATGCGCTTAACGATGCGAATACTTCAGCGACTACCGCCGGGTTGTAACGCGAAATCGGACACGTCACCGTCGGCCCCAGCCAGATCGATTGCGTGCGCAGCGCCAACGCGGCCAGTGTGACCCAGGCCGATCCGGAATGGCCTTCGTTATCCTGCCACGGTTGAAAATGATCGCTGGTGGCCAATACATCGAATTTAGCAGCCTCGGCGGCGGCACCGAATTCGAGCAGTTGCGGAATGGTGAATTGCTCGTGCGCAAGCATAAAACCGATGCCGCGCCGTGGCATGGTCTGCTGCGCCCGATTGATTTGTGCGGCGGATTTGGCGGCGGTTTGCATGGCTATGCTCTCCTGCTGAGAATTGTTAACGCTGCGACCGGAGCGCGGCATATTCAAAACTGCAATGCATATGCCAGATGAACTGCAGCAAGAAGAAAGAGAAGAATAAGCGGGCGTTATTATTTTTGTTTATTATTTTTTTTTATTATTTTCGCGGACAGATAGGCTGACCATTGGCGGTCAAATTGAGTGCGGTGTGAATCAGCGCAGTGTGCGAAAACGCCTGCGGAAAATTGCCGACAAGGCGGTTGTTGGAAGAATCGTATTCTTCCGATAGCAGACCGACATCGTTGCACAATCCGAGCAATCGTTCGAATAATGCATTCGCTTCGTCGTAACGTTTTTGCAGCACGTAGTTATCGACCAGCCAAAAACTGCAGGCGATAAAAAGATTTTCGCCCGGCGGCAAACCATCGGCGACCTGCTCGGTGCGGTAACGCATGACCAAACCATCGACCATCAGTTCGCGCTCGATCGCGGCGATGGTGCCGATAACGCGCGGATCTTCCGGCGGCAAAAATCCAACCAGCGCTATTTGCAACAGGCTCGCATCGAGCACCGCGCTGCCGTAACTCTGCACGAAACAATTGCGCTTACTATCGAAACCGCGTGCACAAACCTCCGCGTGAATCTGATCGCGAATTTGTATCCAATGCTCGCGCGGTCCTTCGAGACCGAATTGCTCGATCGATTTCACCGCACGATCGAGCGCCACCCACGCCATTATTTTGGAGAACGTAAAATGTTGCGGACCGCCGCGCACTTCCCAAATGCCTTCATCGGGCGCGGTCCATACCGTTTCGAGGTGTTTGATCAGCGCCACCTGTTGCTCCCACGACGCGGCGTCAAGCGGCAACTTGCCTTTGCGCGCCTGATGCAGTGCGTCCATCAATTCGCCGTAGACATCGAGTTGCAACTGATTCGACGCTGCGTTGCCGATACGCACCGGTGCCGCATTTTCATAGCCGCTCAACCACGGAATTTCCCATTCGTCGAGACGGCGCTCACCGGCGATGCCGTACATAATTTGCAATTGCTCGGGGCTGCCCGCGACCGCGCGCAATAGCCAACGCCGCCACGCCTGCGCCTCCTCGTAAAATCCCGCGTTCATCAATGTCACCAGCGTCAGCGTCGCATCGCGCACCCAGCAGTAGCGGTAATCCCAGTTGCGCACACCGCCGAGTAGTTCCGGCAATGAAGTGGTCGGCGCCGCGACGACGCCGCCGGTCGGCATATAAATCAACGCCCGCAACGTAATCAACGAGCGCAGTATTTGTTCGTGCCATGGCGTTTTTAAAACAAAAGTCGCGGACCAGCGCTGCCATTCAGCCTCGGTTTGCTCGAGTGCGGTTTTGACATCGAGCGCTGGCGGCAACGGCAAATGCGATTGCTCATACGTGAGTGCAAATGTAAAACATTGACCGGCGGCGACGCTGAATTTCGCGTTGATTGCTCCGTCTTGCAGCGACAACGCCGCCGGGCTGCGGATGACAACGAGATTCGGTCCCGCCACCGCCTGCATGCCGGCGTTATCGTCGAGCGGTGTTACCCACGGAATGCTGCAGCCATAATCGAAACGCACAATCAATTGCAATTGCATCGGCACATTGCCGCGCTCGCCGACGACGATGCGCATCACCTGCGATGAGCCGCGTCCCATCGGCATGAAATCAATCAGTTTGATACAACCGTCCGTTGTTTCGATGGTCGTTTCCAGCACCAATGTATTGGGCCGATAGCGGCGACTGATTTTTTGCACGGGCTCCTGCGGAGAAATTTGCCAATGGCCATTATTTTCATCGCCCAATAAGGCGGCGAAACAGGCGTCCGAATCGAAACGCGGCCAACACAACCAATCGATCGAACCGGCGCGGGAAACCAGCGCGGCAGTCAGGCAGTCGCCAATGAGTGCGTAATCTTCGATGCGAGCTGTCATAGCAGTGTCGCTCTTAATTTAATTCGTCTGCGCGGTCGGAAGGCCCGTTTTTGTATTCGCGATCATTCGCGATTTCCACAGCGCGGCAACACAAAGATTCATCACAGTGCACCCGCCATTCATGAAAATATTTTACTCACGCAAAAACGGCGAACCCGGTAGCGGGTTCGCTCGCAATGTGTAGCAGTTAACGCGCGAAGAGCGCTATCAGAATAATGATCGGAATTGGCACGCCAATCAGATACAACAAAATCGAACGCATAATTGTTCTCCATTTCAGTTCAACACTATGAAGGCGATTCGATGCCTCGCGATTTAAACAACGGCATCGCGTTGCCGGCCACCCCAGGTAGCGGAAATACTGGCGATGAAAGCGCCGCACAGTAATGCCACGAACATCCACAGCGCCGTATAGGCCGCGGTTTTACGCGCAGTATCCGCCGCTTGCTGCGCTTTTGTTTTCGCCTGCTCGATCGCGTCGCGCGCCTGATTGTAGACAGCGCTCACGCGCGCCTCCGCATCGGCCGGACTGATGCCGGAGCGGCGTGCGATTAATTGGCCGAGATAACTTTTATCTTCCGCGCTGAGTTCGCCGCTGGCCAACGAGTGCGTAAAAATGCGCGCCACTTCACTGCGCTCCGAGGCATCGAGCCCGGGTTCCGCTGGAGCTTGCTCGGGGCGAAATAAATTATCGACGTAATAATCGAGCATGCCCGCCTGACCTGCGCGATTGCCGTCGCTTGTCATTGCAGCCGCGGCCGGCGCCGCGACCGCTGCGGTGGTTGCCGCGGCGGCGCCCGCCGTTTTTACCGCACCGGTCGCAATCGTGGCGGTGGCCGAACCCATTGCCGCTGCCGTTAACAGCGATGCCAGCGCCCACGCTAAAAAGCCATGCGCGGTATCGCGAAAATAAACTTCGTCGCCGTGCACTTGCGCCCACTTCACGCGTAAACGGCCGGCGAGATAACCGCCCAGACCAGACGCGGCAATTTGCGTGAATGCCACCCATGCGATCGCCGCCCAACCGAGGGTCGAGCCTTCAGCGCCGGTATTGCGCCATGGCGACAGCGAAGATAATCCCAAACCGAAGCCCAAAATAAACAGCACCAGCGATAACACCGCAGCGGCGGCGGCACCGGCGAAAATAGCGCTCCAGGTGACGCCGGATTGATTGCTATCGAACGAACTGGTAAGAACGGTTGATTCGTTAAAATTAGTAGCAGGTTGCATGATGACTCCCTCGTAATAATTACTGCCTGTATGCAAATTCGGCCGCATCAATTTGCGTTTCCAATACATTTTCTGCAAAAAACGCAACACAATGCGGCTGTAAACAGGCAGAGCAATTTAAGGGCCATACGTGGGCGCGGCAGGTGCTGAAAATGCAAAAAATAAATAGAGTGGTGATGACAACGGTTTCGAATATGACGATAAATTTATTGCGCATTATTGCTATTGCGGATTGCACTTCTGCCTTATGCTATCGATCGCACAAAGCTATTGAGGAAATTCTGATTTGTATTTTCTGCGCGCTAACTATTGCACCGTTCTCGCAGCGGGTTGGCGCCGGAGGGGGTTCTCTTTTTCAGGACAAGAAGGTGATCTTATCGAAGCTCCTCTGCAATCGTCATCGGAGATGTGGTCGAATACAGCTAGGCCGACCGCACCGAAGCTACTTGAATGCTCGCCACAGTAGTCCTGAAAAAGAGAACCCCCTCCGGCGCCTCATGCTCTGCTACAGCGTACCTTTTAATAAAAGTACTTAATCAGAGTTTCCTTAAATTAATTCTTAAAGAAATGGTGCAGTCGTGAACGATAAATTTTTCAATCGATACGGACCTTGGGCATTGATTGCCGGCGGCTCAGAAGGCATTGGCTTCAGTTTTGCGGAGCAACTGGCGGCGCGCGGAATCAATTTGATTTTAATTGCGCGTCGCACCGAACCGCTGAATATCGCCGCGGAAAAAATTCGCGCGAATTTCAATGTGCAGGTGCGCTGTGAGGCGGTCGATCTCACCTCGGCAACCGTGGCGCAACAGATCGCTGCACTGACGCAGGAATACGATATCGGCCTGTTGATTTACAACGCCGGCGCCGCCAATCGCGTCGAGTTGTTTCTCGATGCGCCGCTGCAGCAGGCGGAAGCACTGGTCGCATTGAATTGTCGCGGGCCGCTATTGCTGTGCCATCAAATTGGTACGGCGCTGCGCAAACGCGGTCGCGGCGGAATCATTTTATTGAGTTCGCTCGCCGGATTCGCCGGTGGCGCATACAACGCCGCCTATTCGGCGACGAAAGCGTTTGACACCATCCTGGCTGAATCGCTGTGGGCCGAATTCAAATCGTATGACGTCGATGTATTGGGCTTGGTGGCGGGCGCCACCAACACACCGGCGTCAGCGAATTCAGGCGCGCAATTCGGCGTTTACGTGCCGATGTCGGCGGATGCTGTCGCCGCCGAAGGTCTTGCGCAGCTCGGCAAGGTCCCGGTATGGGTTGCGGGCGAGAGCAATCGCGCCACTGCGCAACTGCTGCGCGCAGCATCGCGCGAAACCGCTATCGATTATATGAGCGCCGGCGCCGCCGCGCTTTTTGGAAAACCTTATCCGCTCAAGGATTGCTAAAAATCTTCGGAGTGACCCGCAAAATAACAACTCAACTTTGCACGAGCAGTGTTGAGCGCCGTACATAATTTACGGCACATCGGGGTATGATCTATATAAATGAAAGCGCAAAATTTCCCGCCGACAACACTCGCCCGCAGTTCTAAAAAAAAACAATCGCTGGCGATCGGCCGCGCGCTGAGCGCCATCTGGCAAGATCATCTGCAGACACTCGAACGTGAACTGAGCGTTGTTCTCGGCGGTGTCGATATCGAAGCATTGCATCGCTTTCGCACCGCGCTGCGCAAGACGCGCGCGCTGCTGAAAATCTTTGCCGAGCTGCTGCCGGAAGCCAGGCAGTTTGACGACGAGTTTCGCTGGCTCGCAAAACCGACCAGCGCAATTCGCGATGTCGATATTTTATTGCAGCAGGCGCGCAGGCAACCGTTGGACGGCGATGTCACCCCTATTCTCGTTGCACTCGAAGCGCGGCGCGATCAAGCTCTGGCCGAATTCGCCGCGGTCGTTAATAGCCGGCAATTTCGTGCTTTGTTGCTTAAATGGCGCACCTATATCGTTACGCTGGCGTCGCCTGTCGTTACATCAACTTCGCCGCAGCATTCAAGCGCGTTTGCCGTGCACGGCAAACTCAAAACCGTGTTGAAATATTTGTTGTTGCGGCAAACACACAAACTGCTAAAAAAAGGGCGGCGTTTGCATCCGCAGCACGCATCGTCGCGGCGGCTGCATAAGCTGCGCATTCGCGGTAAAAATTTGCGCTATTTGATCGATAGTTTCCCGATGCTTCTGCGCAACGACGCTATTCGATCGATGCGAAAACGGTTGGGGAAATTACAGGATATATTAGGGCAGCATCAAGATAGCGTTATGACTGCGACTTATTTGACAACGCTGCGCAACAACGCGCCGCACAATAATGCCAAGGACAACGACAATAATGACAAGAGTAACGACGAACAGTTGCGCGCGCGCGATACTGCATCAGCATTCGATCACTGGATAGAAATGGCGCAGCGCCAGCAACTTTTAGCACGGCTTCAATACCATAACGCGCTGTTGAAATTGGCTCGCGCCAGCAAACAGTTGCCTTCGTAAAAATTAACGCTGCTTGCCGCAAGACTTATATATATCGCTTGCAAAAAAAATAATTGCGCCGCGCTTCATTGCGCTGCTCTTGCGCTTAAAAATTTTGCTCCTGAACTTTGCACAGCGAGGCGGGTCTAGCCCTTGTTGACTCAAAACCTTGTTTATTCGAAATGAGGAATGCGCGATGCAAACGAACAACACCACATTGCAAGGCAAACATATCGCTGTGTTGATGACCGATGGGGTCGAGCAGGTCGAGTACACCAAGCCGCGCCAATTTTTGGAACAGAACGGCGCGCAGGTGACGCTGGTGGCGCCGAAGGAAACCGGCGACACGATACAGGGCTTCAATCATTTATCGCCGGGTGATCGCTTTCAGGTCGAACTGGATATTCATGATGCGCGCCCGGGCGATTTCGATGCGCTGGTGTTGCCCGGCGGAGTCGCCAATCCGGATAGTTTGCGCCTGAGCAAAGAGGCGATCACTTTTATTCGCGAATTCGCTCGCGAAAATAAACCGATCGCCGCCATCTGTCATGGTCCGTGGACGCTGATCGATGCGGGCATCGCCCGCGGCAAGCGCATGACAAGCTGGCCGAGCCTGCGCGAGGATTTAACCAATGCAGGCAGCGAATGGGTGGACGAACCCCTCGTTGTCGATGGCAAACTGGTCACTAGTCGCAAGCCCGATGATATTCCGGCGTTCAATCAAGCATTGCTGCGAGAGCTCACGCAAACGACGAGCACGCGCGCAACGCAGTGAGGCGCTCGCGATCTCAGCTCTTGCTCGGCAATATTCGTCGGCTGTCGATTTTCCTCATCCGGATTCGACTAATTGCGAAAAACCGTGAATACGCAACTAACCGAATCCGATGTGGAGCAGACGATGAAATACTTGTGCCTGGCTTATGAAACCGAAGAAACTTTCAAGACGATGTCGCCGACCGATTGGCACGCGCTGCGGGCTGAAACGCTGGCGTATGTTGAATTGTTGCGACAGCGCGGACATTTAGTTTCGACCAACGCGCTGCAAAGCGCGCATACCGCGTCGACGTTGCAGGTGCGCGATGGTCGGCTGCTGATAACCGACGGTCCCTTCGCCGAGACCCGGGAACAACTCGGCGGTTTTTTTCTGATCGATGCCGCCGATATGGACGAGGCTATCGAAATTGCAGCCAAATGGCCGGGCGCGCGTTACGGCAATATCGAAGTTCGACCGGTCGAGGAAATGCTCGGCGAAGCAAGCCGGTATTGATCGATCGAGCTGGCCGCAAAACAATTGCGATCACATCAGTCGCGATCGGGCGCGCCCAACGGAAACAGCGGACGGTAAGGCCGCGCTTCATCGACAGCGCGCGCGAATGCGGGGCGGTCGAGCAAGCGTTGCCGATACGCCAGCACGTTGGTGAATTCCGTTGGGATGCGGTGCGACCAATCGGCGTAAAACAGCGCCGGCGCCGCCGCGCAATCGGCAAGACTGAACGCCTCGCTCGCCGCCCACTCGCGCGCGGCCATCCGTTTATCGAGCCAGGCGTAAGCGGTGTCGAGCATCTTTTTGGCGTCGTCGACGCCGCAGCGATCGCGCGCGTTTTCCGCTCGAATGGAGTCGGCGACAATTTTCATCATCGGCGTCATGATGTAATTATCGAAAAAACGATCCATGAAACGCACATCGAGCGCCGCGCGCGCATCGTTCGGAATTAACGACACCGTCCCCGGATAATGTTGCGCCAGATATTCGATGATGATGCTCGATTCGCGCACCGCATAATCGCCATCCACTAGCACCGGAAAGCGTTTAAACGGCCACAGCTGTTCGAGCTCCGCCATTATGAGCGCATCGTCGTGAGCGAGAAAACGATATTCAAACGGCGTGTTGTTCTCGTAAAGCGCGATCAACACTTTTTGGCAATAGGACGAAAACGGGTGTGCGTACAGTTTGATGCTCATCTCCAGCTCCTTAATTTTTCAGTATCAATTAAGCCATAGTCGTGCGGCGCCGCTTCAAATCGACATCACTTTTAAATTTCTGATTGCAGGCGGAAATCATGCAACAATCCCGCAACCGAGAACTAGATTTATGATCCCGTACGGGAAGCGGTTATTTCGTCTAAAGTTATCATCGGAATCGAGTATGATTTTCCGGATTTAAGGATCTTATGATGCAACCGGACCCGCAGCTACGCCCAGACGATATCGAAATTTTGATCGCCGAGGACAGTCCCACCCAGGCGGAAAAACTGCGTTATTTGATCGAACAGGCGGGCTACCGCGCGCGCATGGCCAGCAACGGCCGCACCGCTTTCGAAAGTCTGCTGCAGCAGCCTGCCAATTTGGTACTCAGCGATATTGTCATGCCGGAGATGGATGGCTACGCGTTGTGTCGCGCGATCAAAGCCGAATCCAAGCTCGAACATATTCCGGTCATTCTGCTGACGACGTTAGCCGATCCGAAGGATATTATCGAAGGGCTCGATTGCGGCGCCGATAATTTTATTCGCAAACCTTACGAAGCCGAACATCTGCTGACGCGCGTGCAGCACGTGCTGGTCAATCAGGCATTGCGCAAGCTGCGCAAAAGCGGCGGCGCCGGCATCGAAATTTTTCTCGGTGGTCAACGCTATTTCATCAACTCCGAGCGCCAGCAAATTCTCGACTTGCTGATCTCGACATTCGAACAGGCGGTGCGCGTCAACGAAGAGCTGAAAGTGCGCGAGCAACAGATCAGCGATCTCAACTCTCTGCTCGCGCGCCACGCCGGCAAACTCGAAATGCTGAATACCGAACTCGCGGAAAAAAATATCGAGCTGCACAATGCCAGCCAGGCGAAGTTGCGCTTCTTCGCGCACATGTCGCACGAACTGCGCACCCCGCTCAATGCGGTGATCGGTTTTTCCGATCTGCTATGCAACGGCGCCGCCGGCGCACTCAACGCAGAACAGTTGAATTACATTCGCGAAATTCTGCAGGGCGGCAATCATTTATTGTCGTTGATCAACGACACGCTCGATCTCGCCAAAATCGAAGCGCAAAAATTGGAATTGCAGCGCAGTCAAACCGACGTGCGCGAACTGTTGCAAAACACCTTGCCGATGGTGCGCGAACAAGCGCTGGCGCGCGCAATTAATTTGCAGCTGACGATCGACGCTGCGGTCGACAGCGCCTGGCTCGACGCGCGCAAGGTCACCCAGATCGTCATCAATCTGTTGGCCAATGCCGTCAAATTCACTGCCGCCGGCGGCGATGTTTCGCTCTCGGCCGATTTAATTTCGCGCGATGGCGAGCAATGGCTGCACATTGCCGTGCAGGATACCGGCATCGGCATCGCCGCCGAAGATATTCCCAAACTATTCCGCTCGTTCGAGCAGGTGGACAGCAGCGCCCGGGGCCACATGCAAGGCACCGGGCTGGGACTCGCGCTAGTCAAACAATTAACCGAGTTGCACGGCGGCGACGTTGCGGTGGAAAGCGCGATCAATCGCGGCAGCTGCTTTCATGTTTACCTGCCGCTGCGCAATTTAGAAGCTGGGTAATGATTTATCCGACGCAGCGCACTGCAACTGAAACGAACAGCGCTATCGTTACAGCGCGCACACCGGAATTTTTTTGATCAGCTCGGCGGCAATATTTTCCGGCGCCAGTATTTGCGCCGCGGCGCCGAGCTTGATCGCTTCGCCCGGCATGCCGGGCACCACAGCAGTTTCCAATTGCTGCGCAATGGTCGGGGCGCCGGCCGCACGCATCAGCTTCAACTCATCGGCGCCATCGCGCCCCATGCCGCTCAGCAATACGCCGATGGCGCCCGCCCCCAGCAATTTGGCGCTCGAACGAAATAACGGCGCCACCGCGGGGCGATGCCCGTTCTCGGGCGGATGTTCAGTGAGTTTGACGCAGAGCCCGGCGCGAATTTCAGTGTGAAAATTTTCCGGGGCGATATAAACGCGGCCTGCCAGCATATGTTCGCCAGCGGTTGCCACGCTCACTGGAATACCGGTGGATTGACCCAGCCAATCGGCAAACCCCTGCGTAAACCCAGTCGCCATGTGTTGCACGATCAATACCGGCACCGATAGCTTGCCGGCCAATCCGCACAATATCGTTTGCAGCACCAATGGCCCGCCGGTGGAAGCGCCCATCGCAATCAATTGCACCACTGGTGGCAACGTTATTGGCGTTGGCTTGGTTTCCTGTAATGGCGATTGCATCGCGCCGCGCTTCGGCCAGCGCCGCACCACGCGCACTTCCGACATCAGTTTTACGGTTTGGCATAATTTGTCGGCGATTTCGCGCGCGCGAATATTGCCTAGCGCAATCGGTTTTTCCACCAGCGCCAACGCGCCGGCTTCGATGGCGCGAAAAGTTTCCGCCACTTCTGTCGGCTCCGAACTGCCGGATACGATAACGATCGGCGTCGGCGTGTTCTCCATGATGATGCGCACCGCTTCGATGCCGTCCATACGCGGCATGTGCAAATCCATCGTGATGACATCGGGCCGTTTGCGCCGCACCATGTCGACGGCTTGCTCGCCGTCGACGGCGGTACCGATGACATTCAATTCGGGGTCTTGATTTAAAATATGCACGAGCAATTCGCGCATCGCCGCGGAATCCTCGACCACCAGCACGTCGATACGTTTAGCGGCGCTCATAGCTTTTCGCTTAGACGATGATTTGTGCTGGTGCGATAATTTTCGTTTATATGATTGCTGACGGCGCTCATACGCGTTTTCCATCATTAGAAAATTTATATAGTGTTGAACTCATAACAACCGCGCGATGACATCGAGCAAATTACTCTCTTCAAAATTACTTTTAACGATATAAGCACTGGCGCCGACATCGATACCGCGCTCGCGGTCTGCCGCCGACGCCAATGAGGTGACCAACACTATCGGCAACGCCTGCAATTGTTGGTCCGAGCGTACGCGCGTGGCGAGATCGAAGCCGCTCAGACGCGGCATATCGACATCGGATACCAGCAGATCGAATTCACCGGCGCGCAATTTCGCGAACGCATCCTCGCCATCCACCGCAACGGTGACGCGATAGCCCGCCGTTTCCAGCATGCCGCGCAATAGCATGCGCGACGTGATCGAATCCTCCGCCACCAAAATCGATTTGGACTGCACCTCTGTCGCAGTCGGCATCAATGCGCGACCGCTGCTGACTGCGGTGGACTTGAATAAATCCAGCATATTTAAAATCAGCGCAACACCGCCGTTGCCGAGCACCGTCGCCGCCGCAACATTGCGCACGCGCACCAGCTGCCGGCCGAGATTTTTAACCAGTACTTCCTGTTCGCCGACAATGGCATCGACTAAAAACGCCACGCGTTTATCGGCGATCGCACCAATCACTACCGGCAGCGTATCTGCCGCGCTCGTTTCGCCGCAAGGCAATTCCAATAAATCGGACAGCCGCGCCAACGCGATCGCGCGGCCGCTCCACGTCACCGCTTCGCGATTTTGCACCAGGCTGACATCGCCGCGCCGAAATTGGGTGACGCGTTCGACGTACGTAAGCGGAAATATAAATTGCCGGCCGCCGCTGAGCACGTGCACGCCGCGATAGGTCGCCAGCGTCAGCGGCAACGTCAAACGAAATTGCGTGCCGCCGCCGACGGTGCTGGTCACGGCGATGCTGCCGCCCAATGCCTCGATTTTTTCGCGCACGATGGCAAGACCGAGACCGCGGCCGGAAATGTCGGTAACCATCGGGCTGGTCGACAGCCCGGATTCGAAAATCAATCCAAGCGATTGCGCATCGTCGACAATCGTATCGCCGTCGATGGCGCCGAGGCGCTGCGCGGCCACACGCACGCGCGCGCGATCAATACCGGCGCCATCGTCGGCAATCAGCAATTGAATTTTTCCTTCCTGCTGCGCCGCTTCAAGCTGTAATGCGCCGCGCGGCGATTTTCCGGCCTGCGCGCGCAACGCGGGTGTTTCGATACCGTGATCGATGGCGTTGCGCACCAGATGAATTAACGGATCGCGAATTTCCTCGAGAATGCGCCGATCGATTTCGATTTCGCCGCCGCGCAACATCAATTCGATTTCCTTGCCGCTGCTATGCGCGAGATCGCGCGCCAATTTCGGAAAAATATTGAATACCGACGCCACCGGCAGCATCGATGTTTTTTTAATATCGTCGAGCAGCGCATCGACCATGCCGCTGGCGCTGAAATTATCGCGCATCACCGCCTTCGATAACGCGCCGAGGCGCGCATCGACGGTTTTGAACAATGTGTCCTGCCGCGAAAAAACTTCCAGCAATTTGCGCAGCGCCGGTTCATTGCTGCGATCGCTTTCGATTTCATTGCGCGCCAGTCGCTGCTGCAGCAGGCGTACATCGTCGGCTATTTTTGCGTGTTCTTTTTTTAATACCGCGATCTCTCCGTTTAAATCGGCGAGATCGGCGATGCGTTGCGCCGATGTCTGCTTAACCGTTAACAAACCTTCGACCTGCAGCAATAGCGAATCGAGTTTTGCCGTCGAAATACGCACGGTATCTGCACCCACAGGGGCGCGCTCCGCAATGGGCGGGGCCGGTTCTTTGAGCGTGTTGATAGCGGGTGCCGCGCGGCGTTTCGAGCGCAGACTGCCGCTCGCCGCCTCGTCGAGCCGCGCGCAGAATTTTGCAAGGTCTTGCGCCAGCTCGGGCACAGCGCCGTTTTGCAGTAAACGGCTGAGCAGATCGCTCGCCTTTAGTAAAAGATCGGCCAGTGTGGGAGAAAATTCGAATTCGTTGCGCTTCAGCGCCGACAACAAACTTTCCAATGCCTGACACAACGTTTCGACATCGTGTTTATCGACCGCGCGCGCCGCGCCTTTCAAACTGTGAACTTCGCGAAATACCGATTCGATCAACGCTTGTTGACGCTCGCTGGACTGCGTATTTTCCAGCGCGACCAGCGCGCTCGATAACGTTTGCAAGCGCTCCCGCGCTTCTGCGCGAAACGTCGCCTGCAAACGGCGCAAAAAGGCATCGTCATTATCGGCCATTGCTTCGGCTCATACGCGGCGACTCGTTGGTGATTTAAAATTAGCGATAGTTAAATCGAATTAAAAAAAGTTAAACCTGATAGCGCTCGACCAATTGCTTCAAGCGCAGGCCCAACTGATGCAGATTCTGTGCGGCAACTTCGGTCTGCTTGGTGCTCGCCACATTTTGCGCGCTCGCTTCACGAATGTTTTGCATCGCCAACGCCACCTGATCCATGCCGATCAATTGCTGTTTGGACGATGCGGCAATTTGCGTGGCTGCGCGCGCGGCGGCATCGACGCTATCGCCGAGACCGCGAATCGCATCGCCGAGCTGCGCCGATAATTTATCGCCGGCCGCCACTTCGCGACCGCCTTGTTCGGCGGTAAGGACGGTGGCGCTGGTCGCCTTTTGAATATCGCCGAGAATGTTGCGCACTTGCGCCGTGGCTAGTTTTGATTGCGCCGCCAGACTTTTTACCTCCTGCGCGACCACCGCAAATCCCTTGCCCTGTTCGCCGGCTTTTGCCGCTTCGATCGTCGCATTGACTGCCAGCAAATTCGATTGCTCGGCGAGATCGTTCACGGTCGCAATAATTTCGCCGATCGTCTGGCCCTGTTCGGACAAACGCACGATGCTTTCGCCGATCGTTTCCATTTGATTTTGAATACGCTGCATCGCATCGATCGATTGCTGCACCGATTGGCGACCGCTCTGCGAAATTTGCACGGCAGCCTGCGCATTATCGGCAACCAATTTGGCTTTTTCCGCCGTTAATTGCGCCGTTTGTTTTACTTCTTCAACCGTCGATGTCGTTTGACTGACCGCAGTGGCGGTTTCGGCCGAGCCGGCGGCCACCTGCGTGGTCGACGCCAGAATTTCCGCAGCGGCGCTCACCAGCACATTGACGCCTTCGTTGATTTCCTGCGTGGTGCTGCGCAGGTTCTGCACCATCGCTGCGAACGCATTGCCGAGAATATCGCGCTCGGAATGCGGTGTAATTTTACTGCGAATATCGCCCGCCGCAATGCTTGCGGCCATTGCCGCCATGCCGCGCAAACTTCGCACCATGGCGTCGAATGCCCTGAGCAGTTCGCCGACTTCATCGGCGCGCGTCGCGCTGATTTTTAATTGCATCGATAAATCGCCGGCGGCAATCAATTCCGCGCCACCCGCCAGTTCACCTAACGGCCGCGCGATATTGCGCGTGATGAACCAGGAGATGACACCGAGCAAAACGAAAGCGAGCGGAATGCCGACAACGATGATCGCGATCGTCTGGCTGGCATCGGCGTTCAAACGCTCCTCGCGCACTTTTAACAACGATTTTTCTTCTGCAATCATTTCGCCGATCACGCCGCGTATCGAATCCATCACACGTTTGCCGTTACCGTTCAGCACGACGTTAGCCGCGCCTTCCAAGCCCTTGTCACGGCGCGTCGCAACGCCTTCGCGCAACACTGTGAAGCGCTGGTCGAGCAACGGCTGCAGCATATCGAGGCGCCGCTGCTGGTTGGGATTATCCGCGGTCAATTCGCGCAAGGTCTTCAGCATCGGTCCTATATCGCGTTGCGCATTCTCGTACGGTTCGAGATATTCGTCCCGACCGGTAATGATGTAACCGCGCTCGCCGATCTCGCCATCCTTCGTGATAGCAAGGATATTCTCGATATCGCCGATAACGACCAGCGTGTGCGATTGCCACTGCATGGCATCGAGCAAACTGGCGGTGCTGCGATACGCGTTGATGCCGAAAATTAATAGAATGGCCAAGCCTATTCCGAATCCCGTTCCTATTTTTGCGCCGACCGACCATCTCATGCTTCGCTCTCCCGCGTTATCGATTTATTACGATGTCATTGCTATTAACCTAGCATCCTGCGTTCATTATTAACCCGACATCTTTCGATGCCGGATTAATAATTTCAGCAAAACTTTTATCGCCCGATCATCGACCTGATCGAATGCAATCGCAGCCTAAATAATTACTTCCTCATCGACGACAATTTTTTTATCGCCCAGTAATTTTTCCACATCGATCACCGCCATTCGCTCCGGCGTGACGCCGAGCAAGTACGACGCGCGCATACCGCTGATATTCGCCGCCGGCAGTAGATCGGCGACCGCGATGTGACGAACATCTAAAATGCTATCGACGACGATACCGAACAGCATAGCGTCGTTGTGAATAATGATGACTTTATTGAGGTCGGTAATGCCGGAGGTTGGCAACCCAAAAAATTTGCGGATATCGATCACCGACACGATTTCGCCGCGCACATTGACAATACCGAGCACAAACGGCGGCGTGCACGGTACCGATGTAAAATCGGTGAGCGGATACACTTCGCGCACGCAGGCGGAGGCAATGCCGTAGTGTTCGCGCGCGAGCGAAAACTCTAGCAGCTCCAGCTGTTGCTGCGGCGCGCTTTCGACATGCGTCGGCAGCGCCAGTGCGCGCGCGCGTTCGCGCAATATTTCCTGTACGCGTTCCGGTTGCGGGCGCCAGTCGCCTTCGATGGCGAGACGCAAATGCTCCAGACGCCGATTGATATCGGCCCAATCGATCGCTTGCCTATGCGATGATTGCGGCGTTTTTTTATCCGGCATAATTATCCTTTTTATTGAGCATAGTTATCCTATTTTTGGCGGGCATAATTATCTTGCAGCCAGCATCGTTGTAACCATATCGAGCATTTGTCGCCCGGTAAGACCATCGCTGGCGGGAACGATCTCGTCGGCAGACATACCCAGCAATAATGTGCGTGCGATCTGCCAATAACGGCTGGCTTCCGCGCCGCGCAACGGCTGCGGCGACAACAGCGCGGCTAATGCGATATACGCGACCACGCATTTCGAATCGAGATACAGCGTACGCTTCAACGCAATTTCAGCGCCCGGATTCACGCCGCGTTCGAGCAAAATATTGGCGTGTAAAAGATTGGCATCGACAGCCATTTTGTCGATGGCAAGCGCACTTTCACAAGCGCCCTGCGCCGCCTCCAGCATACCTTGATCGGCAAACGCGCGCGCGCAGCCGAGCAGCGCCTGCACATCGCGCACTTGCGTATCACCCGCTTGCGCGATCGTTTTTTCACTAGCTTGTTGCGCCGCACGTGCCGCTACAAATTCCACCGGCGCCTTGATTTCGGCTTCAAACTGCAGCGGCGCCAGCTTCGATTGCGCCACGCTCTGTTTGCGAAACAACACCAGATCGGGCAGGCGAATTGCTTTGAGCTCCGGTTGATCGACCAGCGCGGCCTCGATCGTGCTGGTGATCAACCAGCCGCCTTCGCTCAGGCATTGATTCAATCGAGAGATAACGGTCTTGATGCAATCCGGTTGCAAATACATCAACACATTGCGACATAAAATCACATCCATCGATTGCGTGCCGGTAATATCCGCCGGATAACAATCCACCGCCAAGTTAAGATGAGCAAAGCGGACGAGTTTGCGCAGCAACGGCGCCACTTCGAAACGACCATTGCCCCGCGGCAACAAATAAGGCGAGCCCGTAGCGGCCGCTTTGTCGCGAAACGACCAGCGTTCATAGATACCGCGTTCAGCTTTTTGCAAAAAGCGCTGGTTGATATCGGTGGCGAGCAGCGTCACATTCCAATCGCGCACATCCGGCAGCATACGTGCCAGTTCGATCGCCACCGAATACGGCTCTTCGCCGCTGCAGCAACCGGCGCTCCAAAGCCGCAGATAACGGCCGCTGTCGCGGCGCGTTTGAATCAGATCCGGCAATATGCGTTCGCGCAATGCGGCGAACAGTGCGCCGTCGCGAAAAAAATAAGTTTCGCCAACGGTCAGTTGATCGATCAGCAATTGCAGATGGTGGCTGTCGGCTGACGATACCAATAATTTTAAACAGGTATACCAATCGGTGAATGCAAGTTCGGTGGCGACCACAGCGATCGCGCGGCGCAGATCGATCCATTGCGCCTGTACGAATACCAGACCCGTGCGCACTCCCAGCAATTCGCCCAGTTCAGTCAGCAGAATATTTTCTTCGATTTCCGAATGCAGCGCGCTGTCAGACATCGGTTAGCGCCTGCGCGAGCGCGCGCTCGTCTT
Source organism: Spongiibacteraceae bacterium (assembly GCA_036502545.1). Lineage (GTDB taxonomy): Bacteria > Pseudomonadota > Gammaproteobacteria > Pseudomonadales > CAMLJR01 > CAMLJR01. Next base: position 5,484 of record DASXYH010000216.1, on the reverse strand, counting down.
CGAGCGACAAAAAGCGATCGATATCGTGAATTAATACGATACCGTCGGGCAGACGCAGTGCACCGTGAAAGGAATCGCCGCCGGCGCTCAACGTTTGCGCCGCAACAAAATCGGCAGCGGCATAGTCGGCGACGTCGAGCACGGCATCGACCAGCAGCGCATAGATGCGGCGCGAACCGCGCGCGACAATCAGCTGATCGCTTAACGACAACGTGCGCTCCGGCAGCAGCAGGCGCCGGCGTAGCGAAATTACCGGCAGCAGAACGCCGCGCACGTTGATAACGCCGGCGATCACCGCCGGCGCCTCCGGTAATATCGTGATTGCTATCGCACGCTCGACCCGCGTGACGATAGCCAGCGGCAGCGCAAAGCGCTGGGTATCGAGCTCGAATATGACGACGCGTCCACCTGCCGTTCCGTCCATGATCAATTCGCCGTTTGCCGCCAACCAAGATAGTAGTTTTTAGTTCATTCTCGATAGCGTTACAACCCGTCATCGCTATTCATTCGCGATAAAAAGGCCCTATCGTCCGCGCGACCGGCGCAACACGCGGCCATCTGTCAATTCAATGAGCGCTTCAATTCATGCTGCATTCAGGTAGGCGCTGTCATTCTGCAGCCGTACCGTTGTTACGCCTCCAGGGCTAAGGATTGGAAATGCTTACGCAACAGGAAATACGCAGTGAACTTGATGCCATTGCGAAGGACATATTGCAATTGCCGGGAATGTACTATGAATTATATTCGCGCCTGTTTTCGCAGCGCGTGCAGTCATGGCTGTTAACGGCGCCTTCGAATGAGGCTGCTCTCATCAAACGTATCGTCGCGCGCGACCCCGACTATTCGGCCACCATCGAATCGCTGCCGCCGATCCAGCAAACGTCCATCCAAATGCTTTTCAATCCAGCGTGGGATGTGCAGTATTAAATGTTTTTGTAGCCCGCTATTGCACCACTCTTGCAGCGGGGTGGCGCCGTTGGGGATTCTCTTTTTCAGGACAAGAAGGTGATCTAAACGAAGCTGCGGTGCCATTCGTCATCGGAGAAGTTGTCGAGTTCTGCTAGGCCGACCACACCGAAGCTATTTGAATGCTCGCCACGGAAGTCCTGAAAAAGAGAATCTCCAACGGCGCCTCATGCTCTGCTACAAGGTGCCGTAAAAAGAAAACACTTAATCAGGATTTTCTCAGTAATCAAATTTAAAACAGCATTTCGGTTTTATCTGAAAAAATTTTTAAAGCAACGCAATTTGCAGCTGGATTTCAGGCCGAGGCGTGATAGGCTCATGCCTCGGCTTCAATTTATGAGATAAATAAAAATGAGCTGTGAACCCGCTGCGCAAGCGTCGAGTTACGCCCGAGGCGAGCACGCATCGGTTCTGCTGCACGAAACCATCGGTCAGATGTTCGATCGCATTTCGACACGCTTCGCGCAGCGCGAAGCATTGATCGCCGCGCATCAAGGCATTCGCTGGACTTACGCCGAATTTCGCGAACAGGTCGAAGCATTCGCGCGCGGTTTGAGCGCGCTCGGTATCGAACCGGGCGATCGTATCGGCGTGTGGTCGCCGAATTGCGCGGAATGGATTGTCTGCCAATTCGCCACCGCGAAAATCGGCGCGATTCTGGTTTGCATCAATCCCGCCTATCGCTGCTACGAACTTGAATACGCGTTAAATGCCGTGCAGTGCAAGGCTATCGTCACCGCAGTCGCGTTCAAGAGCAGCAACTATATCGACATGTTGGCGCAATTGGCGCCCGAGCTGGAAACCAGTTCACCCGATAATCTGAAAATCGCGCGACTTCCCGATCTGCGCCATGTCATCGTGCTGGCGGATACGACCAAGTCCGGCGCGCGCACTTATGCCGGCGTGGTGAAACTCGGTGCAACAGTATCATCCGCGCATGTTGAACAGATTGGGCATCGTTTAGATCCGCTCGATGCGATCAATATTCAATTTACCAGCGGCACCACGGGCGCGCCGAAAGGCGCAACGCTGTCGCATAAAAATCTGGTCAACAACGGTAAATTATCGGGCGAGGCGATGCGTCTGACCGAGCATGACCGGCTGTGCATTCCGCTGCCGCTGTATCACTGCTTCGGCATGGTGATGGGCAATATCGCCTGTCTTGCGCACGGCAGCGCCGTGGTATTGCCGAACGATGCGTTCGATCCTGAAATTACGTTGCGCGTTATCGCCGCCGAACGTTGCACCGCCATGCTCGGCGTGCCGACAATGTTCATCGCGCAATTAAATCATCCGCATTTCGAGCGCTACGATATCTCGAGTTTGCGCACCGGCGTGATGGGCGGCGCGCCGTGTCCGATCGAGGTGATGAAACGCGTGATGACGCAGATGCATATGGAGCAGGTGCTGATCGCATATGGGCAAACCGAGACCAGTCCGATGAATCACATCACCGCCGTCGACGATCCCATACAAAAACGCGTGGAAACAGTGGGCCGCGTCACCGCGCACACGGAAATCAAAATCGTGGATGCTACAGGCCGCGTGGTGTCGCAGGGCGGGTCGGGAGAAATTTGCGTGCGCGGCTGCGTCGTCATGCTGAAATACTGGGGCGATGAGGAGCGCACACGCGCAACGATCGACAGCGAAGGCTGGCTGCACTCAGGTGACATTGGCCGCCTCGACGCGGACGGTTATCTGCAAATCGTCGGCCGCCTCAAAGATCTAATTATTCGCGGCGGTGAAAATATTTATCCGCGCGAAATCGAAGAATTTTTATACACGCATCCGAATATTCTCGATGCGCAGGTGTTTGGCATCGCGGATGCCTATTTGGGCGAGCAAGTGTGCGCGTGGATCAAATTGCGCGAAGGTCAATCGCTGTGCGCGGATGAGATAAAAACTTTTTGTTCGAATCGCATTGCCCATTTCAAAATCCCAAAGCATATTCGCTTCGTCGATAATTATCCGATGACGGTAACCGGTAAAATACAGAAGTTTGTAATGCGCGAGCAGATGCAGGCGCTATTGAGCGGCGAGAAACCCGCTTAGCGCACGCATTAACAGAGTTGTTGTCGCGATTTAATTCAATCGGCATGGCGATCGCTGATACCGAGCAGATATAAAATGCCATCGAGACCGAGTGTCGATATCGCCTGACGCGCGGATTGTTTGACGATCGGTTTGGCGCGAAATGCGATGCCGAGGCCGGCAATACTCAGCATCGGCAGATCATTGGCGCCATCGCCGACCGCGATGACCTGTTCGAGCGAAATGTTTTCTTTGGTCGCAATTTCGCGCAGCAGCGCGGCTTTGCGTTGCCCATCGACCACTTCGCCGATCACGTCGCCCGTCACTTTGCCGTCACGAATTTCCAATTCGTTGGCGAATACATAATCGATACCAAGGCGCTGCTGCAAATGCGCGCCAAAATAATTAAAGCCACCCGATAAAATCGCAGTTTTATAGCCCATTTTTTTCAGCGTGGAAACCAAACGTTCGGCGCCTTCATTTAAACGCAGCCGCGTCGCGATCTGCTGCAGCACGCTTTCGTCGAGACCTTTCAGCAGTACGATACGCGCGCGAAAGCTGGCGGTGAAATCGAGCTCGCCGCGCATCGCGCGCTCGGTGATCGCCGCCACTTGCGCGCCGACGCCGGCCGCTTTCGCCAGTTCATCGATAACCTCGGCGTCGATCAACGTCGAATCCATATCGAACGCAACCAAACGGCGGTTGCGGCGGAACATGGTGTCTTCCTGATACGCGACATCGATATCGAGTTCGCTCGCCAATACCATGCAGCGCTGGCGAAATTCATCGTTATTCAATTGGCCGCGCGCGGAAATTTCGACACAGGCTTTGCTGCGTCGCTCGCTGACATCGACCGTATCGTCGTTGAGCGGAACGCGACCGGAAAGACGCTCGATACGATCGATGTTCAGTTTGAATTCGGAAATAATTGCGCTGACGCGCGCGATATGCTCGGCGGTGATTTTGCGCGCAAGCACGGTGATGATATGGCGCGGCTTGCCCTGCCCCGCCACCCAATGGTGGTAACTCTCCGTGCTGATCGGCGTGAAGCGCGCCTGCAATCCCAATTCATGGCAGCGAAACAAAATATCCTTCAGCAGCGTCGGCGACGCTGCCGCCGCCGGCACTTCGATCAACATGCCGAGCGACAATGTATCGTGGATGACGGCCTGGCCGATATCGAGCACGTTGACATCGAATTGCGCCAGTATCGACGTCACCGATGAAGTTACGCCGGGCCGGTCTTCGCCGGCAATATTGATTAAAATGATTTCGCGCACGCCGCTCTCCGCTCGACCACAAGTAAACTCTGATTAAGTGTTTTTACCGCTCTAATTACTGCACCGTTCTCGCAGCGGGTTGGCGCCGCGCTATTGTAACGGGCTAAGCATAATCGTAGCGAGTCGATTGCGCTGCAGCGAATTGTCAACGACATCGTCCGCACTGCGGACACGATTGCAAAGCTGCGTTGTGCGAATCGCCGCGCTGCGTATACTAGGCAGGTTTTTTCAAAAGGATTACATAAAAAATAATGCGCTCGCTCTGGTACCGCCTTCCCCTCGCCTTAAAAATTGCATTGCCGATGGCGCTGTTTAGTCTGATCAGCGCGTTGACGATTGTCATCGTCACTCAATACAGCCAGCAGCGCTTGCTGCACGAGCGCACCGATAAGCTCGGCGCCGCGTTGGTTTCGCGTCTTGCCGCCACTGCTGCGCGACCGCTGCTGCAAAACGATGCGGTCAGCCTGCAAGCCGCGCTCGCCGGCTTTACCGAGGAGCCGGTCGTGCAGCGCGCGGTAATTTTTAATTTGCAGCAACAGCTGGTCGCCGCCGCCGGCGATGAAAGACCGGATTCGTGGGATTATTCGACCACCATTCACTGGCAGGACAGCGCGGTTGGCCGCGCCGTACTGAGCCTGCGGCCGATCACCACGCAAGCACATTACCCGCAGCTGGGCGATTTATTGGTGCTGACCGCAATTCTCACCGCGCTCAGCGCTGCGTGCGGCGTTCTGCTCGGCAACCGCGCCGAGATCCTGCTCGTCAATCTAACGCGCAAACTCAGCGGCGAGCAGATCGATTTAAATTATGCCGGCACCGACGCGCTGGCGCGCGTGCTCGACACCCCACCGCCGCCGCTGCTGGTACCGGAACCGTCGCCAGCGCACAACGGCTTATTTGTATTGCAGCTGGTAGTACCTAATTCCGCCCCGGAAAATTGCGCCGTCGCATTGGCGCTGGTGGAAGCCGCGAGCGGAGTTTACAACGGCAGGGCACAGGTCACCCGCGCTGGCGGCATCACCGTCTATTTCAATGCCGACGACGAATTGGAAGGACCGTTCCGCGCGTTGTGCTGCGCGGAATTAATAGCCGCGCTTGGACAAGATGCAGGTTATCGCATCGCACTGGCGGCGCTGTCATCGACCGACGCCGACAATGTTTGGCAAGAGCAGCAATTAATCGAGCGCCTGCAGCGCGCAGCCCAAAA
>DASXYH010000215.1:0-3110 GCA_036502545.1 Spongiibacteraceae bacterium | reverse complement strand
TATTTCAGCCAGCGCGCGAACGCGAAATTTTCTGCAGCGAGTTTATTTAATGCTTCGGTTTCGATGTCGCCGTTTAGCATTTCATAAGCGGGCGGTCGGAAAAAACTTTTCGCGTGTTCGATGATTTCGTCGGTCAATGTGTTGGGGCCGTCTTTCAAATATTTCCATTCCGCTTCGACTTTATCGCGAAACGCGTCGGGCCCCATCGCGCGCACGAGAATTTTGATACGCGCTTTGAATTTGTTGTCGCGGCGGCCGAGTTGGTTGTATACGCGCAACACAGCTTCGAGATAAGTCAGCAAATGCTGTTTCGGTAAAAATTCGTTGATCACTTCACCGATCACCGGTGTGCGGCCGAGACCGCCGCCGACCAGAATTTTAAAACCGGTTTCGCCTTGCAGATTGCGTACGATTTCGATGCCGACATCGTGTACGTGCATCGCGGCGCGATCGTTTTCGGAACCGCAGACGGCGATTTTGAATTTGCGCGGCAGAAAGGCGAATTCGGGATGAAAGGTCGACCACTGGCGAATGATTTCGCAATACGGGCGCGCATCTTCGACTTCATCGGCGGCGACACCGGAAAAATGATCGGCCGTGGTGTTGCGGATACAGTTGCCGCTGGTTTGAATCGCGTGCATTTCAACGCTCGCTAATTCTGCGAGAATTTCCGGCACGTCGTCCAATTCCGGCCAATTCAATTGCAGATTTTGGCGCGTGCTGAAATGACCGAAACCTTTATCGAAGCGCCGGCTGATATCGGCCAGCTTGCGCAATTGCCGCGTATTCAAATTGCCGTAGGGAATCGCGATCCGCAGCATATAGGCGAGGCGCTGTTTATACAGGCCGTTCTGCAGCCGCAGCGGCAGAAATTGCTGCGGCTCCAGCTCGCCGGCGATAAAGCGCTCGGTCTGACCGCGAAACTGCTGTACGCGTTCGTCAATGAGTTGTCGATCGTGTTGGTTGTATCGATACATCGTCGGACCATCACCGTTTGAATATGGGTAAGCACCATTAAATTAATAGCAGCACACCGCAAAACCGGTGCGCACCTTAGCAGATTCACAGGGTAAGCAAAACTAACCGATTTCTATAATCAAATAAGCGAACACGCTATGCGGCTTCATTGCTAACGCGCGCGGACGATCGATGGCACGAACAGGCTCGGCTATAGTCAAAATGAGGGCAAAAAGACCGATAAATCTGGCCGCTGCCGGGCGCTTATTGCATAATGCCGCCCCGGATAGCTTCCTTCCATTCAGACGATGCAGGTGATTTCGCCATGTCTCAGCACGATCCCATTCCGACTCAATCCTCTCAAGGCGACAGCGACGGCAAAGCCGATGCGCTCGCGGCGGTTGCCATCATTGCGCTTGTGGTCGGCGCGGTGGTGTTTTGGCTGAAGAGTATGTGATTGAGAAGAAGGCCTTGTAGCGAGCCGGTTAGCCGTATCGTTGGCAGCGACCGGAAGCAGCATGGATGCTGCTTCCGAGCCTACACGGATGTACTTGCGGCGTGTTGTCGCAAACGATACAGCTAACCGGCGGATGATTGGCACGGTTGCTTGCCGAATTAATACCCCGCGTTCTTCAACACCAACCGCACCACCGTAAATACCGTTCCTATAAACAGCAGCGTAAAAATAATTCCGCTGATAATGAATACGCGCGCCTTGCCGTGTTTGAAATCGCGCTGTTGATTTTTGCTGCTTTGCACGCCGAACGCCGCCGCAAATACGCTGGCGACGATTTGGAGCAATCCCGGCGCTTTTTCCTGTTCTTCATCTGTTGGTTTCATCATCACCTCAACCATTAACAGCCTGCGCTAATTCCGGCTCATAACCCAATACCGGTGCGAGCCAGCGCTCGAGTTCGGCAACGCTCATATGTTTGCGCGCAGCCAGCGATTCGACCTGATCGCGCTGGATTTTCCCCACCGCGAAGTAATGCGATTGCGGATGCGAAAAATAAAACCCGCTGACGCTCGCGGCGGGCATCATCGCGTAATGTTCCGTCAGCACAACACCGATCCGGTCCGCATCCAGCAATTTAAATAACGTCGCTTTTTCCGTGTGATCGGGACACGCCGGATAACCGGGAGCCGGGCGAATGCCGCGATAGCGTTCGCGAATCAATTCGATATTGTCGAGCTGCTCATCGGGTACATAGGCCCAGAACTCCTTGCGCACGCGTCGGTGCATGTGTTCGGCCAGCGATTCGGCCAAGCGATCGGCCAATGCCTTCACCATAATACTGCTGTAATCGTCGTGCTTGGCGATAAATTGTTTCGACAGCTCATCGGCGCCGATGCCCGCGGTGACCGCAAAGCCGCCGATATAATCGCGCGCGGAAGTCTCCTTCGGTGCGATAAAATCGGCGAGACTCGCATTGGGCTCGCGGTTGGGTTTATCGATTTGCTGGCGTAAATGATGCAGCAGCGCGATCGATTGTGCACGCTCGCCATCGGCATACACTTCGATATCGTCGCCGTGCACGCGCGCGGCAGGCCAAAAGCCGATCACGGCGCGCGCGCGAATTAATTTCTCCTCGACCAGACGTTTCAGCATCGCCTGCGCGTCATCCCATAATTGGCGCGCGGCTTCGCCGACTTTTTCGTCGCTGAGAATATCTGGATATTTACCGGCGAGATCCCAGCTGATAAAAAACGGCGTCCAGTCGATCGTTTCGATCAACTCGGCGAGCGGATAATCATCGAACACTTTGGTGCCGAAAAATTGCGGCCGCGGCGGCGTGTAATTATTCCAATCGAATTGGAAACCGCGTGCTTTGGCTTCATTGTAAGTAATCGGTACCGATTTCGGCCGTCGATTGGCGTTGCGCTCGCGCACGGTGGTGTATTCGCTGCGCCGCGCCGCGATAAAGGCCGGTTTTAATTCGTCGCTGAGCAGGCTTGACGCAACCGAAACGCTGCGCGACGCATCGGGCACGTAAACCACCGCGTCGTTCTTGTACTGCGGTTCGATTTTCACCGCGGTATGTGCTTTCGATGTAGTGGCGCCGCCAATCATCAACGGCAATTTGAAATCGAGGCGCTGCATTTCGCGCGCGACGTGCACCATTTCATCGAGCGATGGCGTGATCAAACCGCTG
>DASXYH010000214.1:0-2573 GCA_036502545.1 Spongiibacteraceae bacterium | reverse complement strand
CGCGGTTTCAATCCGAGCACTTTCGCTTTCGCAGCGGACATCACCAACATCGCCGAGGCGCCATCGGTGATCTGCGAGCTTGTGCCCGCGGTTACGGTGCCGCCTTTCGGATTGAAAGCCGGCGGCAAATCGCGCAACGCTTCTATCGTGGTGTCACCGCGAATTGTCGTGTCATGTCGAATCAATTGCTTCAAACCGATTTCGTCGTGACCTTCGACAGGAACAATTTCGCGATCGAACGCGCCGCTCTGCTGCGCCGCAAAAGCCCGCAGTTGCGAACGCAATCCAAATTGATCCTGCTCTTCGCGCGAAACGCCGTGCAACATTGCCAGCGCTTCCGCGGTAAGGCCCATCAAGCCCGCCGCTTTCGCAACGTGTTTACTTAAGCGCGGATTCGGATCGACGCCGTAATCCATCGGCAGATGGCCCATGTGCTCGACACCGCCGACCATAAACACATCGCCGTTGCCGCTGTGAATCGCCTGCGTCGCCGTATGCAAGGCCGACATCGACGATCCGCACAAACGACTCACCGTCTGCGCCGGCACCGAATGTGGAATTTGCGTCAGCAATTCCATCATGCGCGCCATATTCCAACCTTGTTCTTTCGTTTGGTTGACGCAGCCCCAAATCACGTCATCGATAGTTGCAGGATCGAGCGCTTTATTGCGATCGAGCAACGCATCGACCAGCACGGCCGATAAATCTTCGGCGCGCGTAAAACGAAACACGCCGTTTTTCGAACGCGCCATCGGCGTACGCGCGCAATCGACAATCACTGCATCGTTATCCCGCAAAGCCATGATCGTCTCTCCTCATGCGTCGGTTGATCTGGATGAATCGAAAAACTTGCGTTTTTCCGCCGCCATTTTGCGCAATTTTTCAGTCGGCCGATAAAGCGGACCGAGCGCCGCGAACTTATCGGCGAGCGCACAAAAATTATCGACACCCATTTGATCGATATAGCGCAACGCACCGCCGCGAAATGGCGGAAAACCGATACCGAGTACGAGACCCATATCGGCCTCGGCGGGCGTACCGACAATACTTTCCTCAAGACAGCGCACGGTTTCGATGCACATCGGCACCATCAAACGCGCGATGATTTCATCGTCGTTAAAATCGCGTTGTTCGCGTTGAACCGATTTCACCAGCTCAAGCGCTATCGGATCTTCCACCTTTTTTTGTTTGCCTTTTTTATCCAGCTCGTAACGATAAAAACCGGCATCATTTTTTTGCCCAAACCGTTTCTGCTCGAACATGATCGTATGCACGGGTTTATCGGGAAAAGCAAAACGATCAGGAAAACCGGCGGACATAACGGCGGTCGCGTGATTTGCGGTATCGATACCGACGACATCAAGCAAGTACGCCGGGCCCATCGGCCAACCGAATTTCTCCATGACTTTATCGACTTTACGAAAATCCGCGCCATCGCGAACGAGCAGGCTGAATCCCGCGAAATAAGGATATAGCACGCGATTGACGAAGAAGCCGGGGCAATCGTTGACAACGATTGGCGTCTTGCCCATTTTTTTCGCGTACTCGACGACGCGCGCTACGGTATTGTCGCTGGTCTCTTTACCGCGAATCACCTCGACCAATGGCATGCGATACACCGGATTGAAAAAATGCATGCCGCAAAACTGTTGCGGACGTTTTAATGCCGACGCCAGTTGCGTGATTGAAATGGTCGATGTATTCGATGTAAGCACCGCCTGCGCGGATATTTGCGCTTCGCATTCCGCCAATACGCTCTGTTTTACTTTGGGATTTTCGACCACGGCCTCGACCACGACATCGAGTTCATCGAAACCTTTGTAATCAAGCGTTGGCCGTATGCGCGCCAGCACCTGCGCCATTTCAGAGGCTTTCATGTGGCCGCGTTCGACGCGCTGCACAAGTTGTTCGCTGGCTTCATTAATGCCCGCTTCCAATCCTGCGGTGGCGATGTCCTTCATCAAAATCGGCACTTCTTTTAACGCCGATTGATAAGCGATGCCGCCGCCCATGATGCCCGCGCCGAGTACGCCTGCCTTGTTAACAGGCGCTGCATTTTTATCGAAGCGACGATTCAATTTGCCGATGGTTTGATTGTTGATGAAAATACCGATCAACGCTTCCGCTTGCGGCGTTTTCGCTAATTTGGCGAAACCCTGCGTCTCGATGGCCAATGCTTCGGCGCGCGCGCAACCGGCATTTTTTTCCATCGCTTTCACCGCCGCTACCGGCGCCGGCATATTCGGTCCCGCTTGCGCCGCAACCAACGCTTTCGCCGTCATGAAAACCATTAATTTTTCGATATCGTTTAACTGCACCGGCGAATCTTTTTCGCGGCGGCGCGCGCGGTAATCGAAATTACCGTTCGCAGATTGCTTCAATAAATCGAGCGCCGCACTGCGCAATTGTTCCTTCGGCACCACCGCATCGACCGCACCGGCAGCCAATGCATCGGCTGCTTTTTTCTCTGCGCCCGTCGCGATCCATTCGACCGCGTTGTCGCAACCGATAACGCGAGGCAGACGCACCGTGCCACCAAAACCGGGATAAATGCCGAGCTTCACTTCCGGCAG
>DASXYH010000213.1:0-19522 GCA_036502545.1 Spongiibacteraceae bacterium | reverse complement strand
ATCGAGCGGCTGCAATACAGGGTCCTTGCCGGCCTGCAGAGTTTCTCGATCGAAGAAGGAACGGCGCAGTTCGGCGTTACCGCTAATTAAATAAGTCCATTTGTCGGTCTGCGCGGTGCCGCGCCGCAATAGCGTTTGACCGCGCTTGCAATCGCGTATATCCATTTTGGCTTGGAGCGGAATAATTTCCTGCGCGTCTATTTGATGGAAAGGATAGCAACGGGCCAGCACATCGATCGCGTCCAAGATAAACCCCATCGGGCACAAAGTGCCGCACTTTGTCAAAAGTGTTCAGATTATGGTTGCGTTTGATGAAGCCGACTTTGAACTACTTCCCATATTGCCGGGTCAGCGTGAGAGATAGTGCACAGCTGCGGTTAATACGGATAAGGCTCGAAAAAGATAATTGCAGGAGCTGACAAATTATCAATGGCGTTAAAACTTGCGGGTGAATTTATCAGCCTGATCCAGACCCGTTAAAACTATTGGATTAGTTAAAAAACCTTTAAAAATCGGTAATTTTTGCAAACGGAGGGACAGCTTATATTTAATTATTTTAAGTCAGGCATTCGGTAAAAAATCGAGCGAATAATTGACGCGCGTGCGCAGCACATTCGCACTGCCGAAGTTAATCAAGCGAATACGCGTGAGAATTTTTGTAACAAGGTCATTATCCCGCAGCTCGCTCGATATCAATTTCACAGCGGATACATCACCGCTCGGTTCAATCACCATTTCAAACACAAATTTACCCTGCAGTGTCGGGTCCTGCCGCAGCGCACGATTGTAAATAGCAAAAATGCCGCCTTTTTGTTGATCCATGACGCGGCGGATCGCTTCGTCGCTGCGACCGCCACTGCTATCGCTGCCGGAAACAAGATCGCCTTTTTTCCCGGTGCCTTTGCCGGTACCGGTGCCGATACCCGAACCTTCGCCGCGACCGCGGCCTCCCGCTTCGGTACTGAGCCCGCCCAAACCGCCGGGACTGTCGATACGCGTGGTTTCGCGACCGGACAATGCAATACCGCCGGTATCGCGACTCAACGCCGCCGTATTAATACCGCCGCTGCCGCCGGTGGCTTTGCCGGCAATAATCGAACGTTCCGTTTTTTCGGCGGTGCCCGCGCCGCGCGTCAAATTGCTGCGCGTTACTTTTGATACGTCAACGCTCTCACGCATTTCCTGCAAATCATCGCGAAATTGCAACACGCCGGATTTCGCCGCTTTTTCGCGCGCCTGCTGCATCAATTCCACCGGCGCCTCTTTACCGCCTTCTTTGCCCGCAACGGGATTGGCTTTTGTTGAAGGCGGTACGGGCTTGGTACTCGGCGGAACCGGTTTTGGTTTCGGTTTTTCCGCTTCGACTTTCGGCTTGGTTTCAACAGTTTTTTCTATCGGCTTCGGTGCTTCGACCGGCTTTGGCAGTTCGACTTTTTGCAACACGACATTCGCCAATTGCGGCGGTAAATCTTTTGGCTCGGGATGTACTACCGGCGGCAATTTCAGCAGCGCGACAATCAGCGCAAGCGCTACATAAATGCCGAGCAGCGCGATCAGAATTCTGCGGAAACGTGAATCCTCGGCGTAGCTCGACGACCATGGCAGTTTTGGATTGGGCACGCGCAATATCGCCACATCAAGCTCCAGGCGCAGCTGCAGCGGGTTGCGGTTGTATACCGCCAGCCGGGTGTGCACTGTCTTCCGGCAACGCCGCCACCGCCAGCGAAATATCGCGAAAATCGGCCTGCGCGCAGGTCGTCATCACGCGCTTGAGCAAACGATACGGAATTTTTTGATCGCCCATGATCGTCACCGCATGACCGCGCTCTTTTTCTTCCGCACTGACCTCAATTTTACGCGCGGCCCAGGTATCGAGTTCTTTTTGCAGCGTCGGAATGACATCGTCGGTGGCTGTCATCACATCGGCAACGCTCGCAACCTTGCGACCCTGCACGATAATGTCGTCGGCGTTGATTTTGACCAGTATCGTTTCTTCCGCGCGCCTTTCCGCCGTTGAATCGGGCAATTTAATCGTTTTATCGAGTTCCAATACTTCGACGTTGCCGGTGTTCACCATTAAGAAGAACAACAGCATGGTGAAAATATCGATGATGGGGACTAACGTTAATTTTTCCGCCACGTGCATGCGGCGGTGATTGCGCGCCATCCGGCGCGCGCGCATCGAAGCCTTCATGGCGCAGCTCCGGTAGCCGCTTCGATCGGCGCATCGCCAAACGAAATATCGGGGAATAATTCGGCATCGACGACGCTCGTCACCACTGTCGTTTTATACGAGCGCACGGTATCCATCGCGGTGACGATACTTTGATAAGGCGTATCGGCTTCCGACAAAATCGTAATGGTTTTCTTTTCGATAGATTTTTCGCGCAGCTGCCGTTTCACTTCCTGCAACACGGAGGACAGCATCGCATAATCGTGCGTGCCGGTCGCGGTATCGGCAATGGTTTTCACATGCGTACCGCGCGGATAATTCACGTCGAGATGGTCGGCGCGGATTACCAATTCAACTTCTTCGTTTTGCTCATCGCCCGCGCCACCGCCGGCGGCATTCGGCAATTTCAAATCGAGCACGGTGATATGCGAAAACACCACGCTGACGAGCAGAAACGGCACCAAAGCCACTAGCAGGCTGATGAACGGTGTCATGTCGAGATCGGCTGCTTCCCGATGAGCCCGCAGTCTGCGCATGGCCATACGATTCGTCCGCGCTGTTTAAGTTAAAAGCAAAATTCGGCGTGACTAAATTGAATCAATCGCCGGTACGCGTCTGCTGCGCGAGCGCGCGTTTGTCGGAGAGAATGTTCAAGCATTTCACGCCGGCCATTTCCAGACTGTCGATAATTTCGGTGGTTTTCGTTTGCAATAATGTATGAATAAGCAGCATCGGAATCGCCGATGAAAGACCGAATGCCGTCGCGTTCATTGCTTCGGCGATACTCGCCGACAGCATTTGCGCCTTTTCCGCCGGATTCACATTGGCGACTGCGGCAAACGCGCTGATCAAACCGGAAATCGTACCGAGCAAACCGAGCAGCATCGCGATGTTGGCGAGCGTCGCCAAATATTGTGTGCGCTTTTCCAAACGCGGCAACGCTTCCATCACACCCTCTTCCATCGCATATTCGATATCGTCGCGACGCTGCGTGTGGGCGAGTCGAGCAATACCGGATGCGATGATGCGCGCCACCGGTGCCGCCGACGAACCGGCAAAACCGAGCACGCCTTTGTAATCGCCTTTTTGCACCATCGGCAGAATTTCATCGAACGCCTTGCGATTCGAGCTGCGCGCGGCGGTCAGAAATACCCAGCGTTCAACTGAGATCGCGATACCGAAAACCAACACGACCGCGATTGGAAACATGAAGAAACCGCCTTCTTGAAAGAAGCGGACGGCAGAGTTAAATGATCCCATGATGATGCCCTACTGTTTTCGGCTGCTGTTTTAATAAACGAACGCTGCAAAAATACACGCGGCGCACGCGAGGAATGGCGCTGAAAAATCTACTGTTCGGTCAAATATAGCGGGTTTTTTCCACCGCGCTGCTGTGATCCACGACACGTTCCAAAAACTGCTAACGGCTCGACAAATTGATAACCGCACTCGAGTTACCGATAACAACTCATAACCAACTTAACAATTGAAAGCCTCATGGTTTTGCTGCCTGGCCTTCTTCCCGGTATTTCAATTCGCGTTGAAATTCGGTGCGATCCACCGGCGCGAACACATCGTTGAGCAATGGCTGCATCGGTTGTTTCAAATTGTCCGCATTGCCGGGCGGCTGCCAGGGCACGATATACAAGACCTTCGGTTGCTCTTGGTTGCCGGTGATCGTACTGTGCAGCACGACATTGGCTTCCTGCTGCTTTTTTTCCGCGTGGGAAAATGATGGCGATATCGCCAGCGCTAACGCCAAGGTAAATACAATCCTATTAATGACATTTCGCATCATATGGCCCTCATCTAATTTGCCGCCTTGATACGGCGTTGCAAATCGGCCACCCAGCCACGCACCGGGCTTTTTTCATCGTTGGTCAATTCGAGATAGCGTTGATACTGCTCCAGCGCCTGTGGCAATTTACCCATATATAAATCGTACAAAATACCCAAATCGAGATGCGTATCGGCGTGCTCCGGATTGCGCGCCAGCGCCTGCAGATAAATCGTTTCGGCTTCCTGCATACGCGTTTGCCCGCGCAGCCAAATGCCATATTGATCGTAGGCAGCGAGATTATTCGGATTGACTTGCAGCGCCTGTTTAAACTCGGCTTCGGCTAATTCGCCGCGCTGTGTCTGCGCATAAACCAGCGCGAGATTCAGATGCGGGCCAGATAGCTGCGGATATTTTTCTGTCAGCTGTTTTAATTGCTGTTCCGCTTGCGGCCATTGCTGCTCGCGCTGAGCGACGATGGCGGAATCGAACAGCGTTTGCGCGGCGGCGGGAATTTCCTGCGCAGCATTTTTTTGTGCCGGTTTTGCTGGAGCCATCTGGCAGGCTGACAACAATAAGAGCACGGCGATTACCAGAATTCGCGAGGGGAGAAAACCACCCAGTGCAGCGCGCTTAACGTATTTCATCGCTCACCGCCATTTTGGTTTCCGGCTTTTTGTAGCGCGCGGGCAACAATTGTTCGAGCGCGCCAAAACTTTTTTGCACCCACTCGTCGTTGATGCCATTCCAGCTGCGCTGTGCGTTGCCTTCGTGCACGGCAATCGCCTTTTCGACGAACGGATCGGCCTGCTCTTCCAGCAGGAGGTCATATTGTTCTTTTTCCAGATCGCTCAAATCTTTCGGCCGTTCCGATTTAATTAAATCGTTGCTCAAAATCGCGTAGATTTCACCGATACGATAAGTAGCCTTGGTTGCGAATTGCTGCACGCCATAATCGGCACAGCGCTTATACGCAGCCAACGCCTGCTCCAAGGCCGCTTTTTTCTTTTTTAAACTTTCCTTCAATGGCAGCGTTAATTTCACCGCCACGAAACTGCGATACGAGTCTTCGGCCAACTCGTCCTGCGCCTGCGCCGCCAGAAAACGCGAGCGGTCGCTGCGCGCGCTGCCGGCGGTGGCATCGGCTTCAACGATTTGCTGCAGCGACTGCCGACGAGCATCGGCCGCGCCGGTCTGTTTGTATAATTCAGCGATTTGAAAACGCGCTTCGAGCGCTTGTGCAAACGGCTGCGGATACGTTTGCACGTAAGTGCGATAACGTTCGATGGCATTGTTGGTATCACCGCCTTTTTGATACAGCTCGGCCGCGCTGTAAAGCGCTTCGCGGCGCACCGCAGGATCGCTATCCTGCTGCGCAACGCGCGTGAGCTCGGCCGCTGCCGCCGCCGGTTGATCACTCTCTTGATACGCAACCGCCAATTTCGCCGCCACACCGGCGCTCAACGCATGATTCGGAAAACGCGTGCGCAAATCGGTGAGCGTATTAATTGCGCTCTGCCATTGTGCGCCTTCCATAAATTGTGTCGCCGCATCGTATTGCGCATTGACGCGAATACTCGATTCCGGCGCGACCTGCGCAACGCGCAGAAATTCTTGCGCGGCCGCTTGTTTATCGCCACTCGCCAGTCGCTGCTCGCCTTGTTTGTAAACGGCGGCTGCCAAACGTTCCTGCACCGCGCCGCGCTGCGGATCGTTGCTCGGCATAAAACTCAACGCGCTGCGATAGCCCTGTTCGGCTTCCACATAATGTTGCTGCTCGAATTCGCCGTGGCCGATGATCAACGCCGAACTGCGCTGCAAACGCTGCTCGGCGGCTGGCTGCCATTGCAGTACCACGGAGGCAGCAGCAATCGCGGCCGGATAATCTTTGCGTTCGAATAATTCATCGGCAGCGTGCGCCTGTACCACTACCGCGCGCGGGTCATTTGCGTATTGCTTGGCGAAACGCAATTCGCTGTCGATTTTCAGTTGCTGCCAATTATCTTTTTGCTCAGCCGGTACACGCTTGATTTGTTCTTCGTATGCGATCAAAGCCGAGTAACCCGCCTCTGCACCGCGTTCGTTATTGTTGTATTGATAAGCGGCCTGCTCGTACGCTTCGATCGCCGCTGCATAATCCTCCGCTTCGAAACGGCTTTCCGCCAACAGGAATACGATGCGGCCGACTTGCGGATCCTGCGGAAAGGTATCGATATATTCGCGGTAATAATTACCCGCCAACCGATACGACTGTAGCGCCTGCGCTTTTTTCTCCGCATCGCTCACTTTACCCACTGCGGAATTTTCAGCGCTGTTATTTGCAGCTGACGATTTTTCAGTTTGCAACTTTTCCGCCACGCGATTTTCGCGGACTTTCGCTGCAGGTTTCGCTATCGATGCTTGCAAGCGCTGCGCTTCGGCGTGATGGTATTGCGCCAGCTCGCTTAAATAATCTTTCAGATTAGTGCGCAACGCGGTTCGCGTGGGCTCATCGGTTTTCGCCCAATATTCGCTATGAATACCGTAGCGTTTGATAAATTCGCCTTTTTCATTGAGCACTTCCGAGGGGAAATTGCCTTCGTTATACGCCGCAATCACGAATACATACATCTGCGGCGATTCAGACGATAACGGATAAGCCGTTGCGTAGGCGCGATAGGTTTCTGCGGCATCGCGATAGCGCTTCTGCTGCAAATACAATTGGCCGAGCTGACGATACAATTCGGCGTTGTAATGACGTTGGCCCTGCTTCGCATAGAACTCGGTAATCGTTTGTGCGCCCTTATCGTAAGAGAAAATCAAACTCATTACGCGCAGCGCATCGTTCACCAGTTCGCGCTGTGCACGCGCCAGTTCGTCGATCGATTTATCTTTGGGCCATAACAGATCGAGCGCTCCGGTGAACGATAGCAGCGCCGAGTCATAGCTCGAGCGTTTGAATTGCGCCCAACCCTGCATATAAAGCGCGTTCTGGTAATAATTCGAAGCGCGGCCTTTTTTTACGACTTCGCCGTAGGCCGCTTCCGCCTGTACGTAATCGGAGCGCGCGAACAATAATTCGCCGCGGCGAAATTGCGCTTCGATGTAATAATTCGATTGCGGATAATCGTGCACCAATTGCTGCAACGCGATCAGCGATTCATCGTTGCGGCCATCGAGATCGCATGCCTTCGATAATTGATACAGCAAACGATCGTTCTCGGGACGATTCGGATATTTCGCCAACAAGTCGCGATACGACTTTATCGTTTCGTCGTAATAATGCGTTTGCTGTTTACCCGCGAGCTGTTGCTGCTCGCTGCCCATCATCTGCAAATCGGCGAGCCGCTGCGTGACCTGCACGCGCAGTTCGGGATCGTTGGTTGTGCGTAGCACGTCATGGTAATTCGCCGACACCTGCTCCAATCCCACTTCCGGTAACAGCTGATTTTTCTCCGGTAATTTCGCCGGTTTTAGAGAAGCCAATGTGGGTTCAGGTTTTGGCGGTGCTTCATGAGTGAGCGAACAACTACTCAACACGGAAACCAAAATTACGCTGAAGATTAGCCGATCTGCCCTACTGTTTGCAGCGACCGTAAGCGGCATGGATGCCGCGGCCGAGCCTACACGGATGTATTTACGGCGTGTCGTCGCAAACAGTAGGGCGGAGCGGCGAGCTACAACGCGCAAGTCCATCCGATACAAAACTTCGAAAGCGCGAAATTTCATTGCAGCGCCTCCGTAGTCCCTTTGTCGAGCAACCGCGCTTTTGCTAATTTCGCACGACCCAGATAAGCGACCAGGCGCTCGCGCTGCGTTTGCAATTCGGCGATTGCGCGCGCCCGCAACACACCGTCGCCCTGAGCTTGCGCGTTGTGAATATTGCCGAGAATTTTTTGCAGACGCTCATCGAGCGCACGAATACGCGGGCCCTGCTCGGGCGCATTCGCGCGCTCGACCAAATTGGCCACGCTGGCTTTATCGAGCTGCGCGAGCGCCAGCTGAGTATCCAGTTGACGCAATGTTTTCGTCATCGCCCACCGCCGCGCCGGATAATTTTCTTGCAGCTGCCATGCCAGCAGACCGCGATAGCGTTGATATTTCTGCTCCGCCGCGCTGACATCCTGACCATTTTTCCGCAGCGCTTCAATCAGTGCGCGCACGCGCTCCAAGCGTTTCCATACGGTGAGATCCTGCGCTTCCATTAACAGCGAACCATCGCCTGTTTGCTGTGCTTTATCCAATTGCGCTGCGAGTTGATCGCGCTGTTGCTGCAGTGCATCGTAACGCGCATACAGCGTTTTATCGGGACGCGCTTGCAGTGCCTGCTGACGACGTTGATATTGCAGCGCCTGCGCAGCATCGAGTGC
Source organism: Spongiibacteraceae bacterium (assembly GCA_036502545.1). Taxonomy (GTDB): domain Bacteria; phylum Pseudomonadota; class Gammaproteobacteria; order Pseudomonadales; family CAMLJR01; genus CAMLJR01. The sequence continues at coordinate 11,223 of DASXYH010000213.1, read as the reverse complement.
GCTTAAACGATCGCGCCAATCGGTAAGGTATTGTTCGAGCACACCGAGATCGCGCATGTCTTTTAAAATTTCTTGTATCGAATTCAATGCGAGCAGATGTTCGAGATACGGCAACTGCGGTGTCACCGGCAATTCTTCATGGCGCGAAAGCCAGGCTTCCTTTGCTTTTGGATCCAGCCACAAACTCAATAGCGAAGTTTTTTGCAACATATCGATCGCCGCGTCGATGCGCGCAGTTTCCTGCACATACAACTGCTCGGCGTGTTGATACTCTTCGAGCGCCTGTGCCGCTGCGCCGAGTTGCTCATACGCATACGGTACCGCCAGCAAACCCTCTTGCACCGCCGGCAACAGCAGCGAACGCTGATTTAATTCCTGCCACGGTTGCAGCGCCAATTTGAAATCGCTCAATTGCGCGGCCGCCCAGCCGTAACCGAGCAGCGCTTTATCCGCGAACGGACTGTTTAAACGCACCTGTTTAAATGCGGTGAGCGCCGCTTGCGGCTGTTGCGCACCGAGATACGTAAAACCTGAGGCGGTAAAGGCGCGATCGCGCAACGCTTTATGTTCTTCTTCGCGCAGCGGCAGTGCAACTAATTGTTCGAACGAATTCGCCGCAGCGTGCGCATCGCCCTGCGTCGATTGCAATACGCCGCGATTGAATAATAAATACGGCAACCATGGGTTTAGTTTATCGCCGGCGCTTGCCGGCAGCGTCGCGCTCGCGAGATCGCCGCGCTGCAGCGCGAGATTCGCGCGCAGATAATCGCGTTCCTGCGCTAAATTCGGCGGCAAATTCGCGCCGACGCGATTTAACATCATCGCTGCGTTATCGGTATCGCCGCGCTCGTAATAATTTTTGCCGAGATAAAACCAGGCGCGGTCGCGCACGGCAGGTTTAGGGTGTTGCGCCAGCAGTTGCTCGAAGATATCGCGCGCCTGCGTATCCATGCCATACGAAAGACTGATACCGCCGCGCAACAGTTGTGCAAATTCGGCGTGATGCGGCATATCCTGCTGCTGTTCGCCGAGCAACAGCTCGGTCAATGCCTGAAAGTAATCGTCCTGAAAAAAATCGTAAAGCACGACACCGTAGCGCAAATCCTGCACGCTGGTAATCGGTTCGTCGTCGCTCGCATACAATGACGCCGACGCGAAGCAACAACCGAAAACGGCGATTGCGAATAACTTGTGCATCCGTGTTACTGCCACTCTTTGATCTGAAATTCCGGCTCGTAGTTAGCCGTCGAATCGACTATTTTCAGCTCGAGATATTTCGGCTGATCGGCCTTGTCGAAGGTATAGGTCGCGCCGCGGCGATAATCGCGATTATGCGGACCGCGACCGGTCAGCACCGCAACGATTTCGTGCTTGCCGCCTTTTACGTTGCCGACATACAGACGCTGCACACCGCCGCGATGCAGCGCATCGACCTGTTTAGCGGTGTAGAGATAATTCGCAACAATTTTGTCATCGAGTTTAATTTGCACCGCGTCGAGTTGAAAAAATTCACCGGTATCGAGCGATACGAATACCGCAACCTGCGTATTTGCGGGAAATAACAATTCTTCTTCGAGGCTGAATAAATCGCGGTTCAATTCAAGCGCCTGCTTTTTGATGTCCTGCGCCTGATCGTTGAGCGCACGCTGCGCGGTGGTCGCGTCTTTGCTTGCGGCAGTGGGAGTTTCAGCCTGCAGCGGGAGAGTCAGCGTGCACCATGCGGCGAATGCAATGGCGATAACGCGCCGCCGCCCTTGACGATTCCGTGAGCCAAGCATTTTTAAACTCCTAATTGCATGAGCGCCGCAACGTGACTATCGCAACGAAGATTGCGGTTCTAAACGAGTATTGCGGTTCTAAAGAAGGAACACCGTTTGGAAGGATAGCCTAACGACAATTATTCGCGAGCACGCGAGTGTGATGCGCTCGACATAGCCGCCGCCATGAAAACGCGAGAGCTTAAGTCAGCGGGGCGAACGCGGTGTATTTATCCCAGTTGGAAGTACCGCCGAGGATGGAGCTTTCGGCACGGCCAGCCAATGCCTGCGACAGCAGATTCTGTTTGCCCTGCAGCGCGAGATAATTGAGCACAACCATGTCGACCAATTGCGTCACGCTGTTCGCGCCGGGGCTGCCCGCCGTTTCCACCGAACCATCCATGCGCATCCAACCGAGTTGCTGGCTGGCGGCACTGCGTAACGCTGCGCGGCCAGTCGGATTGTAGATAAGGAAAAACGCCGCGCCGGTCGATTGATTATCGCTGTCCCAATTATTTTTGCCGCGGCCACCGGCAGAGCCATCCGCCATGCCGTTGCTCGAAATCGAGCCATCGCTGAACACATACAACATTATCGGTACTTGCATACGGTGGGCGTATTCGAGACACGCGCCCATGCATTGACCGGCGCGAAAATCGCGCATTTCGCCGGTGGAACGATTGCCGGTGTGATAATCGAAACCGCCCATCGTGATCGTGCCGGCAGCGGCATAATGGCTATTGCCCGCAACGCCGAGCACCAGCTTCATGATCGACGCAGTTTTTAAAAATTCGCTATCCGAACCGACACCGCCCGGAAATATCGAAGTCAAATTACTGGGGCCGCCGCCGACAATGGCGACATCTTTTGTTGGATCGGGAGAGGTCGCGCCGAAGCGATCGGTACTGTCCGCGCTTTTTACGATCTCGCATTTTTCGCCGGTACGTTTAGCAGAGTAATCGCTGCTGCCCGGATAATAATTGCCGGCGCTATCGACGCCGAGATTGCTGATACGCGCCACCGATTCCATCGCCGCAACGGTATCGCCCTGACTCAACAGACGCGGCAAATCGGTCGAGGTGCCGACCAGACCGGTGACATCGCTGGGACGCGTCACCTGCGTGGGACGCGCGCTGACATCGATCAACATCGCCGGCGCCATTGAGTTTCCGCCCGAATCGGAATTTTGCGAGCCGATTAAATTCACCAGCGAGCCGCGTGAGCCCGCGCGATAAATACCATACATCGGATTGTGTGGATTGTTGCCGGTGTCGTTTTCCGAGCGCGCTGGAATTATCGCGCCATTGGTAAATGCCATCGCTCCGGCTGAACACGTGGTTTTTATACCGCGCAAAAAAGCACTGTCGGCGTGAAACGCAAGACCGAGCGATGTATCGATCGTTGTCGCCGTCGGTACGTTCGGCGCATTCGGCGCCATGCCCGCCGGCAGACCGAGCAAGCCGTAACCGGAGGTTGAAATAAAATCCTGCTGACCGCCTTTATAGCCGACCAATACGTTGGAACCGGCGATATTGGCGCCGCCGGCCAGATCGAAACAAATAAACGGCAGCATTCCCGCCGACGAACTGCCGGCGCTGCACGCGGTGATTTGCGCAACGAGATCGGGCGAAAGATCGGCGCGCGCCGCGCTCGGAAATAATCCCAGCAAACTGTTCGCAATAACAGTGCCGGTACCGAGCGCGAAACTTTGCGCGATAAATTCGCGGCGCGTGCGCGGGCGCCGGTGCTCTGCATGCAACAGCGGTGCATCCGGAGGTATGAAATTACTGCGCTTCGCCATGTTGTGTAATCCTCAACTTTTGCAGCCGTTATTGCAGAACGATTGCTGCATTTGCCAATCCGGCAGCGCAGGCCGCAGTTGCAGCATTCAATGTGCGCGCATCGTTGCCATTGCAAGCACCACCGGCACAGATGCCGGCGTGGCGCGATGAATCGCCCGGATAAGTAATAAGATTTACCAATTCACTGCTGATTTGCGCGCTGTTTGGCGCACTCAGCAAACCGCCGCCGCTCATGAATTTGGTTACCATCGGATTGACCAAATTGCTTTGCCAGTTGCTGCGAAAATCCGCGGGATCGTTATTCGCTGGGAAAAATGCATGGCGCAAACTGGTGTTCTGCATCAATGCGCTGCAGTACGCAATCGCCAATTGGCTGACTCCGGTTTGATGAGAAGCGAGATACGCTGGGAAATCTTCGACTGCAGGTAATTGTCCGCGCAAACTGCTGAATACGTCGCTGACTTTTACCGGCGTGGTTGTGTTATCGAAATTTACTCCGGTCGATGCGGTGACCGACACACCGGTCAGTTGGGAGAACGACGCGCTGATTTCATCGAATGTGCGCCAGCCAAGATCGATAGCGGGATCGCCATCGAGCGCATAAACGAACGACAATACCGTTGTCGGTGGTGTTTGATTGGTATTCGATCCGATCCGATCGAATTCCAGATACATTAAATCGGCATCGGCTCCGGATAATTTCGGCACTACGGTGCCGACGTCGGCCAGCAGTTGTCCGCTGCCGGGCTCATTGCCGGCAACGTAACTCGTTGCGGTATTGATCGTCGCATTAACGTTAACGAACGCCTGCCCTACCGGCGATAATTTGCCGTTGATACCGATGTGAATACCTTTAATCACCAAACCGGTCAGATCGCTGATATCGGAATTCAAGCTAATGAAGTACGGCTTGTTGAATAAATACGCGTAGTTGTCGTACTGACTGACCTCAAAGTAAATGTAGCAGTAGCTGACGGGATTATTGCTCGCATCGGTACCGCGGCAACTCGCCGGCATATTCGCGATTTGCGAAACGTTAAACATCACATAGCGTTTTTCACCGGGCGGCACGCCAAAGTTTTGGTCAATTTGTGTTGGGTTCAATGCTCGCTTGTGAATCGCCACCATGCGCAACGCACCTTTCCAGGTTGCGCCTTGTGCGAGTGTATTACCCATCACGATTTCATAATTTTGCGCCCAATCGTTGGCCAGAGTGCCAAGATCATCAGGATAAGCAGAACTGACCAGTTTATCGTCGACGTAAATCTTGCGGCCGTTAATCGCATCATAGGTCAGCACGACATGCTGTAATGCAGCTTGCAACGCGCCTTTTTCGGGAGTGTTGGTCGGATCAGAGGAGAATTTTTTCATACCGACCATGCCGCGCGAATTGGTTGCGCTGCTGCGATTGTAATAATCGTAGTTATACATCGTTTGACCGAGCATGAAATTGCGCTTGTCGGTGCCATCGCTATACGCAACGATTTCTTTATCCTCGTCGGCAACGTTGGCCGGCAAGGTCCAGGCTTCGATCGAATATTCGCCGGCGGGCGCGATCAAGTCGTACAGTTTTTTACTGGCAGCCGCGGTGCCATATGCGACCGCGCCATTGAACTGAATACCACCGCCGCCGATCCATTTGAAATTACCGGTATCGCCTTCTTCGCCATTCACAGTAAGACTGATCGCCGGCGATACGCCGCTGGTATCGCTGACGACTTTGCCTTCACCTTCGAGAAAGCGCCACAGCGCGATTTGATAAAGTTCGAAGCGACCGCCGCTGGTGCCGACGATACCATCGTTTAATACCTGTGCTTTGCTGCGGTAGACACTGGTATCGAGCAACGTCAGCGGGCTGTTTTGCGCGAGCTGGCGAATAGCGTCCTGCATCGCTGCCGCATCATTGGCGCAACTCGCGCTCCAGCAGTTGTGAAATTCATCGCGCAGACGTACCACGAGCCGCGATTTAGCTTTGAAACTGGTATTACTTAATGCGGGATCGTTTAAATCGATCTTGCTTTGAATTGCGGCGTAGGATGTGGCGACGACGCTCGATGCAAAATACGGCTGCTGTTGCACTGAAGAAGTTTCCGAATGACAACGACTGCAATAAGTCTTTACCAATGTATATAACGGCGAACTGCCATAGGTACCGACATCGGGAAAACTTCTGAAACCGTCACCGACGTTATCATTATTAGTATCGGCGCCATTAGCATCGCGATCGGTAGGAGCCGTTAATTTCACGGAGGTCGAAGCATTACCGCCGCCATTCAACCAGTTTTCAATAAAGCTGATCATCTGCACGCGGCATGCGGCGTTGGAGGCTTCCCAGCAATTGTGGCCGCCATACACTTTCTCGACAATTTTCGAGGCGGCAGGATTTTCCATATTCACCAGCGTCAACGCTTCGCTGTAGGCGAAATTGATATCGGTGCGATCGACGAATGAGGTTTTCCCCGCACCGCCGCGTGTATGGCAGGAGCCGCAGCGATTGTCGTTGACCAGATTATTGTAAAAAGCCTGCTGAAAACGTTGCACTGCGGCATCGCTCGGCGCCGGGCCGCTATAGGTAAATGAGGAACCGCCGCTCGACGTCGGTGGCGGCGCCGGATTGCTGCTGTTGCCGCCGCCGCTGCCGCCGCAGGCGGTCATCAATAGCGAGAGCATGGTCAGTAGCAGAACAGCAGCGCTACGAATTCCTTTGATTTTCATTGCTATTGAAATCATGGCATGCAGATCCATCAAGTACCCGAGCAATACACCGCAGCTTCCGCGAAGGTGTGCTTCAAGTCATAACCCGATTTGAAATTATTGAGCATTGTTGTAAATGCGCTTTGATCGGCAGCCGCAGGGTCGCGTAGGCAGACAACCTTGAATACTTTCTTTACGCTGCAGACGGCGAACGCTTCGCTGTTGGCCAATTCTTCAGCCATCGATTTCGCGCCCGCATCGCCATAAATGCCATCGGTAGTATGCGCGGCGGAAGTCGCTGCGACGTGTGAATTACCCCAACCGAAAATCGCTGTGTTAGGACCTGAACGCCAATAGTTATCCCAATGATCGTCGGGGGTCACATAACCTTCGACAAAATGATTAAAATTAATATGGTATTTTTTTTCGGTGCCACCGAGACCCGTACCGGTCTCACTATCTTTATAGGTAAGGCGCCCAGCTTCTTTTGCTGCGTCCTGATCAGCTGCCGCGGTGTCGTATTTAAAGTTGTAGAAGGCGAACGCCTGCGCCATCGGATCCATGCCGCTGTGACAACCGACACAGGTATTCATAAAGATACGGCTGTCACCACCGGGACTGCGCGATACATCTTGGCGAATACGATCGGTTGGGCGCGTGGTTTCCTGCACCTGCTCCATATCGTTGCACAGATGATTTTTCAACGTGAAGCGAAACATCGCGCGATTGGTGCCATCGATAAAAAACGCACGCGCGGCGGCGCGCGTGGTGATCACGCCGGCCGTCGCCGTGGCGGTTAATCCGGTAACGGAGGATTGTGTGCGCTGTACCAGCTTGGTGGTGTCACCGAGATTGATATCGTTTGCTTCGAGTTGCAGATAGTGATTGTTATCGCTATTCGAATAATTCGCCGATACTACACCGGGAGCGCCGACATAAATAATATCGCCGTAGAGCACCTTACGATAATCGACGCTATCGCGCACGATACCGATAACGGTTGCGGAGTAATCATTTAATGGCGCGAATTTGTCGTCATCGCGATTGGTCCATGGTGCCGCCCAATTCTTTAACGTAGCGTTATAAAACGCCGGGTTATTCATCGCATCGTAGGCCGCACCGATGGCATTGCTGCTATCGATTTTTGTCTGCATCGCGAGCAATACATTCGCACTGGGAGGCACACCGGCCAAGCGGTCGTGAATATGTTTTGCCTGCTCCAGCGAACTTGCCATCGCCGGCACCGCCGCAACGGCAAGCACAACCGCCAGCGCATTGCACAGCAGTTTGTATCTAGAAGGGCACTGTGTGAGTCCATCCATTTGCAAACTCTTCCGCATGTGGCCAAAATTTTGTCGTTAACGAGTGATCAGCATGTGGTGCGATGTGCTAACGTCAAATTCATTACGCTGAAATCGCTGTTAACCGTTTGTTTTTACAACGTTTGCGGAAGTGTAGTTGGGGGGTAAAAAATAAATGGTGATGGCGCCCACAGAACCGTTAAATTCAACGAGCCACGCCGACAGAAGGTGAAATGCGCTGTTTATACTTAGTAAAAAGTACTGAGTAAAAAGTACTTTAAGACTTCCACCTAGAAAACTGTAGCCGACAAATTTCTCAGTGCAACGCGTGCGTGTTGGCTTCGCGAAAATATTCTCACTCATAATGGAGTCGATCGCGCGTGAATCGGATGACTAATAAAAATCGATTTATCAATACGCCGCTGTGCCATGTGTCGTTGATCGACAGCTCCGTATTTAAAATATTTTATCGCGCGCTGGCGGCTGCATTCGCATTGCTCGCGTTAAGCGCGTGCGGCGGCGGTGGCGGTCTCGCGGGCGACAATCAAGCGAACGATCCGGGCACCGTCGAATATCCAATCGCTTATATTCAGCGCCCTGCCCCCGTAATACCGATTCCGCAGAATGAACAAAATAATTTGCAGGACCCGTTCGCATTCAATCCCGGTGCGAAATTATTGATACGCAGCCGTGCCGACAGCAATGCGCCGGAAACCAATATCACCGACGCGCTGTTCCCCGGCGCAGAAGATCTTTATGACGTGAAAGATCTGGCGGTATCGCCCGACGGGAAAAATCTGGTGTTCGCGCTGCATGCGCCAATGATTGAAAATGCCGATCCGATCGATCAGCCGAGTTGGGATATCTGGATTTACAATTTCGCTACCAAACAAATTCAACCGGTTATCAGCAGCAAAAATAAATCCGAAGGCAGCGATGTCGCCCCGCATTTTCTCGCCGACGGCCGCATCGTTTTCGTTTCCGATCGCCAGTTGAAAAGCAAAGAGCAATTGGCGAGCTCGGGCTCGCCCGGTTATGCCGGCCTGACTGAACCCTCGGGCGGACCGCGGCCGAAAGCCGGTGTACTGCACCGCATGAACGTCGACGGCAGCAATATCGATCAAATTTCGTTTAACCAGAGCCACGATTTATCGCCCGCGCAATTGCGCAACGGCAAATTGGTGTTTTCGCGCTGGGACAATATGAACGGCGGCAATCGTATGAATTTGTATACGATCAATCCGAGCGGGATGAATTTATCTTATCTGTACGGATACAACAGCCACTTCACCGGCAATAACGCAATGACGCGCGTTCAATTCAGCCAGCCGCGTGAAATGGAGGATGGCAGAATCGTCACAGTTCTGCGCGCATCCCAAGCCGAAAATATGGGCGGCGATCTGGTGGCAATCGATGTCGATCATTTCAGTGATAACGATCAGCCCACCTGGGAAAATCCCACACAGACAGGCGCTGCGCAAAAATCGCTGGCGGCGAATCCTGTGCACACCGACGGCACGCTGTCGCCCGGCGGTGAATTTGGCGCGGTGTGGCCATTATTCGATGGCACCGGCCGCTTGTTAATCAGCTGGAGTCAGTGCCGCTATCTCGACACCGACAACATCACCATTCTTCCATGCACCGCGACGACCGTGCCGACCGCGAATGCAGCGCCATTGTTATATGGCATTTGGATTTTCGATCCGAAAGCGCAGACACAAAAACCGATCGTGACGCCGAAGGAAGGCGTTATCTATACCGATATCGTCGCGGCGTCGCCGGCCAAAACAATTGCCAACGCTGAAGACAACAGCGCTGCCAACTCCAAGAATGATGCGGAAAAAAATGACCTGTTCGATTACGGCAACAATATCGCAACCATACTCGAAACAGGCGGTATGGCCGTATTGGATATTCGCTCGGTCTACAACCTCGATGGCGGTGTCGGCAATTTCGGTGCAGCCGTGCCGGCGAATATGATCGCGAATCAAGCCAATCCTGCAAATCCAGCGTATCAAGCGCGGCGCGCGCGCTTCCTGCAAATCATTCAAGGTGTGCCGCTGCCCGATCCCGACGATAAAATTCCCGCCGCCAACAATCAGATTTTGCGCGTGCAAAATTTCGCGTTCGGTGAGGGCGGAAACTTTCTGCGTCATATTATTGGTTATGTGCCTATCGAGGCCGACGGTTCCGTTGCCGTGCAAGTACCGGCCGATGTGCCGATCACTTTCAATATTCTCGATGCCAACGCGCAAAAAATTAATCAACGCAGTCACGGTGTATGGCTGCAATTTCGCGCGGGCGAAGTACTGCACTGCACCGGCTGTCACGATGCTGATTCGATGACGGATGCGAAACTGACCCACGGCCGCTTCGATAGCGCGGCGCCCGATGCCAATATCGGCACCAACGGCTCTCTTTTATTTACCGGTGTTTCCGCATCGGACGTGAATTTTCCCGGCACTCGTGCTGGTCAAAGCATCGCCGAAGTTTATGCGGTGAATAAACAAAAACCGCGGCTGCCATCGCTGAATGTTTATTTCAGCGATGAATGGGCTGCCAATGCCGGACAGCAAAATCCGACGCTCGACTATCGCTACATCACCGCCGATCCCGCGCGGCCACGCCAGGTTCCAGTAACGCCGGTGACGAGCGAAAGCTGTTTGGAAAATGCGCTCACGCCGCAGGTGGCGCGCTGGAATTCATCCTGTCGCATCGTTATCAATTATCTCGAACATATTCAGCCGATTTGGGATAAATCGCGGCCGCAATTCGACAGCCTGGGCAACCCGCTGCTCGACGGCAACAATCAGCAAATCGATTATCGCTGCACCAGCTGTCACTCGCCGACCAGTACGGCGGGATTGGCGCAAGTGCCTGCGGGGCAACTGGACCTCAGCAGCACCGCATCGGATCGCGATAACACGCGAGTATTATCGTTTTCCGAATTATTCACCGCCGATACTCAACAAGCTTTGATGGGCGCCGCTGTGGTCGATGTGCCGCCGGACATCATCAATAATCCGGACGGTACGGTAACGACCGTCGAGCACACCGTTGCGCCGGTGATGAGTGCGGGCAGCGCGCGCGGCAGTGCGCGTTTCTTCGGTTGTTTCGCTGGCGGCGTCTGCGGTAATTCCGGCGGGACCGGCACCGATCACAGCGGCATGCTGACCAAAGGTGAGTTGCGATTATTATCCGAGTGGCTCGATATCGGCGCGCAATATTACAACGATGTCTCCAAAGCGGCAGCGGCGCAATAAGACATCCGCTGCTTTTTTTCGTACCTGCTATCTTTTTATTAGCACCTGCTAAACTAGGCGGTGATAAAAATTTGCGGGCCGCCGTGGCGCCGCCGATTATCTTGCGCTGCATATTCACTCTTGGGCGCTGGCCACCGAATTAAGGATTAGTGCGTACCGATGGCATTTGCCCAGGTGAAAAAATTCTTGCTGGCTTTGTTGCTGTCGCTCGCCGCAGCGGCGAGTTTTTTTGCGCACGCCGAAGAGAATTATCTGAGCGTCGAAGTTGCCGATCCCTTTATTGAGCTACATATCGGCCCCGGCCGCGGCTATCCCATTTTTTATATTGCCGAACGCGGCGAACATGTCGATGTGTTGAAGCAGCGCACCGATTGGATCAAGGTCCGCGTGCGCGCCGGCACCGCGC
>DASXYH010000212.1:0-2760 GCA_036502545.1 Spongiibacteraceae bacterium | reverse complement strand
GTTATCTGCTCGCGCGATCATTCCGCGCAATGGCTAGCGCGCTATTACGATGTTGAATTTCTCGATGAAGCCGCACTGTATTGCAGCGACTTGAACGGCGCAGTTAACGCTGCCGCGCAACGTTTTGCGCGCGAGGGCTGCACTGATTTATTGGTTGTGCACGGCGATTTGCCGTTGCTGAGCGTTCAGGATATTTCCGATTTTATCGCACGGCACGCGGGTGATATACCGACTGTCACGATTGCGCCGGATCGTCGCGGTACCGGCACTAATCTGTTGGCTTGGCGCGCGTTGCCGAAATTTTCCGTAAATTATGGCATTGACAGCTTTCAGCGGCATTGCGCACAGGCGCGCGCACTGAATGCGGTGTTAAATATTAGTGATGTACCGGGTGCGCGCTGCGATATCGACGAGCCCGACGACTTATTGCTGCTGTGGTCGCAACACGGCGTTGGTGCCGCGCAAAGCAGCTTCGCGTTCCTGCGCGACAGCGGTATCGCCGAACGCCTGCACGCGCTGCAATACAGTGCCAATATCGCGTATGTCGGAGACGATTATGACTGCGCCTGATTCACTATTCGCTGCGTTCGCGCAGCAATTGCTGGCGGGTGCTGCGCTCGACGCTGCGCAGACGCTGCAATTGGCGGAATGCGACGATACGTTGCATCTGATGCAAATCGCGGCGCAATTGCGCGATCGCGGTTTTCGCAATGTCGTCACGTATTCGCGCAAAATCTTCCTCCCGCTTACACATCTGTGCCGCGATGTCTGCCATTACTGCACGTTCGCGCAGACGCCGCGTCATCTCGATGCGCCCTATATGGCGATCGACGCCGTGATCGAGCAGGTTAAAGCGGCGGAAAAGCTCGGTTGCAAGGAAGCATTACTGACGCTCGGTGAGAAACCGGAGCTGCGTTATCGCGTCGCGCGCAAAGCGCTCGATGCAATGGGGTTTGCAACGACACTCGATTATGTCGCGCATGTCGCCGAGCGAATTCTGCAGGAAACGACTGTGCTGCCGCATATCAATGCCGGCACGATGACGGGCGACGAAATCGCGAAATTGCGTCGCGTATCGGCATCGATGGGCATCATGCTCGAATCGGCATCGGCGCGTTTATGCGAGAAAGGTCAGCCGCATTACGGCTCGCCCGATAAAATTCCTGCGGTGCGATTGGAAACATTGCAACTTGCGGGTGAAGCGGCGGTGCCGTTCACCAGCGGCATTCTGATCGGCATCGGCGAGACGCGGCGCGAGCGCATAGAAAGTTTGTTGGCGCTGCGCGAAATGCATGCACGTTACGGCCATCTGCAAGAAGTCATCGTGCAAAATTTTCGCGCGAAGCCGAACACGTTGATGGCGCAGGCGCCGGAACCCGATCTGAACGAATTACTGTGGACGATCGCGGTGGCGCGCTGGATTTTCGGATCGGAAATGAGCATTCAAGCGCCGCCGAATTTAAGCCCTGGCGTGTTGCCGCAATTAATTGCCGCGGGCATCAACGATTGGGGCGGTGTCAGTCCGATCACGCCGGACTTCGTCAACCCCGAAGCGCCGTGGCCGCATCTTGATAATTTGGCGCGCGAAACTGCGAGCGCCGGGAAATTATTGCAGGAACGATTGACGATTTATCCGCAATACGCGATTAATTATTCGCGCTGGCTCGATAAAAATTTGCATACCAGCGTGCTTCAGCAAATCGATGCCGAAGGTTTTGCGCGCATCGATAACTGGTCACCCGGTGAAACGACTGAACCGCCGACCTTCGATTTGACGCTGCTGCAAAAAGCACCGCGCACGATCAGCGCTGATATTCAAACGATCGTTGCACGCGCACGCCATGGCGCGCGTTTATCGGAAACTGAGATCGTGCGGCTGTTTCAGGCGCGCGGCGATGATTTCGCATTTGTCGCGCAGGCGGCAAATACGCTGCGCAACGAAGTGAACGGTGATGGCGTTGCGTACGTCGTCAATCGCAATATCAATTACACCAACATCTGTTATTTCAAATGCCAGTTCTGCGCGTTTTCGAAGGGCAAACTGAGCGAAAATTTGCGCGGACGTCCCTACGATCTCGCACCCGCAGAAATTCAGCGGCGCGTGCGCGAAGCGTGGCAGCGCGGCGCGACCGAAGTGTGTATGCAGGGCGGCATTCATCCTGAATACACGGGGCAAACCTATCTCGATATCGTTGCTGTGGTAAAGGAAACGGCACCCAATATTCATGTGCATGCATTTTCACCGCTCGAAGTATGGCAGGGCGCGAAAACACTCGGCGTTGAACTCGAAGAATTTTTGCGGCGATTAAAGGACGCAGGGCTTGGCACGTTGCCCGGCACCGCGGCGGAAATTCTTGACGATGAAGTTCGCGCTGTAATTTGTCCCGATAAAATCGGCACCGACGACTGGCTGCGAATAATCGAAACCGCGCATCGCGTCGGGCTGCGCACGACGGCGACGATCATGTACGGGCACGTCGAAAAATTGGAGCATTGGGCGCGACATATTTTACGCGTGCGCGATCTGCAGCAGCGCAGCGGCGGCATCACCGAATTCGTGCCGCTGCCGTTCGTGGCGATGGAAGCGCCGCTGTATTTAAAGGGCCGCGCGCGGCGCGGTCCGACCTTTCGCGAAGCGGTGCTGATGCACGCGGTCGCGCGGCTCGCGTTGTATCCGCTGATCGAAAATATTCAGACGTCATGGGTAAAAATGGGTGAGGCCGGCGTCGCTGCATGCCTCGCTGCCGGCGCGAACGATAT
>DASXYH010000211.1:0-8920 GCA_036502545.1 Spongiibacteraceae bacterium | reverse complement strand
ATTCATTTCGAATCGGGCGCCGATGTTAAAGCCGGTGTCTTGCTCGCCGATTTACGCGCCGGCGACGATATCGGCAAATTGGAATCGTTGCGCGCGACAGCGCAGCTGGCAGCGCTGACTCATCAGCGCGCGCTCGCACAATTCGATGCGCAGGCGGTCAGTAAAGCTGATCTCGATACCGCTGTGGCAAATTTAAACAGCGCGAATGCGCAAGTTGTCGAGCAACAGGCGATCGCCGATAAAAAACGCATTCGCGCGCCGTTCGCGGGACATCTCGGTATTCGCAATGTCGACCCCGGTCAATACGTCGCCGCCGGCACCAAAATCGTTACGCTGCAAACGCTCGATCCGATTCATGCCGATTTTTTTCTGCCGCAGCAGGAGTTGACCAATCTGCGCGTCGGCCAAACAGTTTCCGCAACGAGCGATACCTTTCCCGATCAAATATTTTCCGGCATCGTGAGTGCGATCGAGCCGAAAGTGGATATCGATACGCGCAACGTGCAGGTTCGCGCAACGCTGCAAAATCCGAAACATAAATTGCTGCCTGGCATGTTCGTCAATGTCCGCGTCGAAGTCGGCCAGCCGCAATCGTATATCACGCTGCCGTTAACCGCGATTACCTATAACCCCTACGGCACCGCGGTTTATGTGATCGAAAAAGCGGCGAATAATGAAAAAGGCGCCGATGCTAACAGCACTAAAAATGATGCTGGCGGCAATAAAAATAACGATCTGATCGCCAAACAAGTATTCGTCAGCACCGGACCGACGCGTGGCGATCAGGTCGCGATATTGAAAGGTGTCGCGGTCGGCGCTGAAGTCGTCACCAGCGGTCAACTTAAATTGAAAAACAATTCGCCGGTGCAGATCAACAACAACGTACAGCCGAGTAACGATCCCAATCCCAATCCGATCGAACACTGAGCGAATGGACGCTTAACAATGAATGTTACCGATATCTTCATTCGCCGACCGGTGCTCGCGAGTGTCGTCAGCCTCGTCATTCTAGTGCTCGGTCTGCGCGCGCTGTTCGCTTTGCCGGTGCTGCAATTTCCGCAAACGCAATCCGCCGCCATCACCGTGACCACTGCGTACTACGGCGCCAACCCCGATGTTATCGCCGGCTTTATCACGACGCCGCTGGAAGCATCGATCGCGCAGGCGCAGGGTATCGATTACATGACGTCGAGCAGCACCAATGGCGCCAGTACGATTACGGTGAATCTGCGTTTGAATTACGACGCCAATCGCGCACTGACTGAAATCAGCGCCAAGGTCAACGCGGTGATCAATCAATTGCCGCCGGAAGCGCAACAGCCGCGCATCGCGATAGCGAATAACTCGGGCGCCACCGCGGCGATGTTCATCAATTTTATCGCCGCCGATTTGGAGCCGAATCAGCTCAGCGATTATCTGATTCGCGTCGTGCAACCGAAATTGCAAACGGTGCCGGGCGTACAAAACGCGTCGGTCGGCGGCGCACGTTTATTCGCGCTGCGCGCATGGCTCGATCCACGCAAGTTGGCGGCAATGAATTTAACCGCCGCCGATATTACCAACGCGCTCGCCAACAATAATTATTTATCCGCCGTTGGCGCCACCAAAGGCCAGATGATTTCCGTCAATTTGACCGCAGCCACCGATCTGCACACCGTGGAAGAATTTCGCAAACTGATCGTCAAACGCAAAGGCGATGCGCTGGTGCGGCTCGAAGATGTGGCGACGGTCAGTCTCGGTGCCGAAAGTTACGATATCAACGCCGTTTTCGATAATAAAAAATCGGTCGCGATCATGATCGAGGCCGCGCCGGACGCCAATCTGCTCGAAGTCACCCAACACATTCGCAAAATCTGGCCATCGATCATCGAACAGCTTCCCGCCGGCATGGAAGGTACCATCGATTACGATGCCACCGTTTACGTGCGCAGCGCGATTAACGAAGTTATCAAAACGCTGATCGAAGCGTTGGTGATCGTCACCATCGTCATCTTTCTTTTTACCGGCACCGCGCGCTCGGTCATTATCCCGGCACTGGCGATGCCGCTATCGCTGATCGGCGCTTTTGCGATCATGCTGACGCTCGGCTATTCGATTAATTTGTTGACGCTGCTTGCGCTGGTATTGGCGATCGGGCTGGTGGTCGACGATGCAATTATCGTCGTCGAGAATGTCGATCGCCATATGAAGGAAGGCATGACGCCGATGCAGGCCGCG
Organism: Spongiibacteraceae bacterium; assembly: GCA_036502545.1. Lineage (GTDB taxonomy): Bacteria > Pseudomonadota > Gammaproteobacteria > Pseudomonadales > CAMLJR01 > CAMLJR01. The sequence continues at coordinate 6,703 of DASXYH010000211.1, read as the reverse complement.
CTTGCCGGCGCGCGCGAATTGACCGGTCCCATCATCGCCATTTCGATCGTATTGATCGCCGTATACATTCCCATCGGCTTCCAGGGCGGCCTCACCGGAAAATTATTTACCGAATTCGCATTTACGCTCGCCGGCGCGGTTGGCGTGTCGGCCGTTATCGCGCTGACGCTGTCGCCGATGATGTGCGCGCGCATGTTCAAAGTGGCACAGCACGAAGGCAAGCTCGCGCGGATGATCGATGCCAATCTGGATTTCTCGCGCAAGATGTATCAATTTTTTCTGCGCTTCATTCTCGATAGCTGGCCGATAGCGGTGACGTTTGGTTTTATTGTTATCGGCCTGATTTTCGTGCTTGGAAAATTTTCGCAAAACGAACTCGCGCCGACTGAGGATCAGGGCTTGATCGTCAATATCACCACCGGTCCGCCCAACACGACACCACAGCAAATGGAGATGTATTCGAAGCAGGTCTATCAAATCGTGGCGCAGGTGCCCGAACTCGATCACACCGTGCAGTTCGACGGTTTCGGCGGCGTGCTGAACCGCGGTTTCGCACCGATGATCATGAAGCCGTGGAGCCAGCGTGCGCGCAAAACGCCGGAAATCAGCCAAGAATTGCAGAAGAAATTCGACGGCGTCGCCGGTGCGCGCATCGCTGCATTTTTGCCGCCCTCATTACCGGGCGGCGGCAGCGGTCTGCCGTTCGCATTCGTGATCAAAACCACGGAGCCGTTTGCGAATTTGAACGAAGTCGCCGATGCGCTGGTAAAAAAAGCGCAGGAAAGCGGTATGTTTTATTTCATCGACAATGATTTGAAATACGATAAACCGCAAACCAGCGTGATCATCGATCGCGAAAAAGCTGCGCTGCTCGGGTTGAATATGCGCGATGTCGGCACCGCATTGGGATCGATGCTGGGCGGCGGCTATGTCAATTATTTCAGCATGGCAGGCCGTTCGTACAAAGTTATCCCGCAGGTTCTACAGGCCGACCGGCTCAATCCCGATCAATTGAAAAATTATTTTATTCGCACGCAGAATGGCAGCACGGTGCCGGCATCGACCATCATTTCGCTGAAATCGGAAACGGTACCCGAAGCAATCAATCATTTTCAGCAGCTCAATTCGGCGACGATTTCCGGCATTACCGGCGTGGCGCTGGGCGACGCCTTGAAACGCATGCGCGAAATTGCCGTCGATGTATTGCCGACCGGTTATGAAATCGATTACGCCGGGCAATCGCGCCAAAATATTCAGGAATCGAACAATTTCGCTTCCACGCTCGCGTTCGCGATTTTAATTATTTTTCTGGTGCTCGCGGCGCAATTCGAAAGTTTTCGCGATCCGTTAATCGTCATGGCTTCGGTGCCGATGGCAATCTTCGGCGCGATGGTATTTATTTTTCTCGGCGTCGCGACATTCAATATTTACACGCAAGTCGGTTTAATTACGCTGATCGGCCTGATTGCCAAACACGGTATTCTGATCGTGCAATACGCCAACGAAGAGCAGCGGCGCGGCAAGGATAAGCGCGCGGCGATCGAGGCAGCTGCCGGCACGCGCTTGCGTCCGATTCTGATGACGACATCGGCGATGGTGCTCGGCGCGGTGCCGCTGGTATTTTCATCCGGCGCCGGCGCTGTCAGCCGCAACAATATGGGAATAATCATCGCCACCGGTATTTCGATCGGCACGCTGTTTACGCTGTTCATCGTGCCGGCAATGTATTTATTTCTGGCGCAGGATCACGCCAAGCAACGCGCCGAACAAGCCGAGCTGGGATTGGAAAGATTGCCCGGCCAGCATTGAGTTAGAAATTCTGCTATCAGTCTTACCTGAACAACACGGCACCGGACAAACCTGGTATTAATCGGAGCGCTTGACCGCTGCGACGCCGACTCTTATAGTTCGATTTCAACTTTTATAATTTGATTACATAACTTTCGAAGTTAGCGCGTATTGAGCTGCATTCGCTTACGCGAAAGCGCAGCAGGAGGTCAGCAATGAGCGAACGCCCTCTGCCTATACCATTCGGCTGGTATGGGGTTTCCTATAGCGATGAACTGAAAGTCGGCGAAGTCAAACCGATTGCTTACTTCGGTAAGCAATTAGTACTGTTTCGCACCGAAAGCGGCGAAGCCAAAGTATTGGACGCGTATTGTCCGCATCTCGGTGCGCATCTGGGCCATGGCGGCAAGGTTCAGGGCGAAAACATCGCCTGCCCATTTCACGGCTGGCAGTTCAACGGCAGCGGTCAATGTGCCGCCGTGCCTTACGCGAAAAATATGCCGCCGAAAGTTGCGAATGGCAAACAGGCGATTTATGCGTATCCTACCGTCGAACGCAACCAGATGATCTGGACCTGGTATCACCCGCATCGCATCGAACCGACGCATGCAGTGCCGGTTATTCCGGAATTCGAAAGCAGCGACTGGGTTATCGTCGAACGCCTCGAATGGAAATTCAACGTGATCATGCAGGATGCGGCGGAAAATGCCTGCGATGCCGCGCATTTTGTTTACGTGCACGGCACCACCGAAGTTCCAGCCGGCGAGATCGAGTTCGACGGCATAAAACGCATCGGAAAATATATCGCGAAGGTACCGAAAATACTCGAAGACGGTTCCTTCGATCCTTCCGGCGCAACCGCGAATATTTATCTCACCACGATCAGTGAAGGCACCGGCGTCGCCATTCAACGTTTTACCGGCGCATTGGAAACGGTTCTGCTCGGTATTACCTCACCGCTGACGGCAAACAGCGTCATCATGCGTTTTGCATTCATTCGACCGAAGGATAGCGGACCGGCGCAACAGATGATGGCGGAATTCGCCAAAATGGAAATCTGCCGTCAGGTCGAAGGCGATATTCCCATTTGGGAACACAAAATTTATTTGGAAAATCCGACACTGTGCGACGGCGATGGGCCGATTCATCAATTCCGCAAATGGTATCGCCAGTTCTACGCAGAACTCAACGATACGCCGACGAATATACGCGTAGCGAGCTGAGTTATCTAATTATAATTACCAAGTTATTTGTCGGGCAAAAGCGTATCGTCCGGCCCTACTTTGTCAGGCGCAACCGATTTGCCATCGCGGCCGACAATGCGCGCCATCGATAACAGGTCGGAACTGATCAATAAGCCGTTGCGTAACGCCGTATCCAAATTAATTTCGAACGTTAATTTATCCGATGTGCGCAAAATACTGATAACGCCGCCGCTACGCGCGAAATTCTCGACATCGCTGACCGATAATACGTAAATGTTCTTGGTCGAACTGGTCAACTGCGGCAGGAAATTGCTTTTGTCGGTGCCGACAAACAGAATATGGCAGCCCGATTCGATATCGCGGAGCACGTCGGTGCGAATAACCTGCAAACGTTTATCGCGTATGCGCGTACCGTTGATCTGGTCGAGGAAAGGCCCTAACTGCGCGTCGCCGAAAATGCACATGCGCAATGTATCCGAATTGTTCGCAAAAGCTTGCGTGGGCCAACGCACAAAATTGGCAAAGTTATATAAAAATAATGCCTTGATCTGACCATTGTCCGGCTGCGCGTTGGCGCTGCCAACACCGAGCAGGCACATAAGCAATCCCAGCAGTAATCCATATTTTTTCATCGGCTTTTTTTCGTATCAACGTTGTGGAATTTGATTGTCGATCAGGAAGGTGCCGAGAAAGTCCAGCATCGACGCATCGACATCGCAGTGCGCGCGGTTGTTATGAGTATCGCTATTGCTTTGACAACTGCTATTCAAGTAAGCAATTTGCGACGCATTATGCAACATGGCGCTACTGACTGCGAAGCCGTATTTTCCGCTCTCCTGCACCGCCTCCACCAGTTCGGCGTTCAGCGGCTGAAAATTCGATGGCGGCGTGGGCATGCGCGGCAGTGCGGTCGGCAAGGTACATTGCGCTGCCGTGTCTATCGAAGTTAGCGCAATCGGCTGCGTGGTCAGGCTGCCGACAACGTTCAACGTTTTTCCCATTAATAATGCAGCGATACCGATGCCATCGTTATTTGCGTCGGCCAACAATGCGAGGTTACCGCCGATGCTGGTGTTGTCATTTAGATAAATTTCCTGATCGGCGCGAATGGTTGCATTGCCGATTACGGAAGTTGCACCCAATACGGTTTTGATACTACTCAGTATATCCAACGTCGCCAACCCGCTGGCACTGGCGCCGCTCGTGCACGCGATGCACACCACATTCGTACCCGCCGCCAATGTCAACGCATGATCGTTGCCGTTTACCGATCCGGCCAACTGCAATGCACCGCCCCTGCCAATGCCGCCACCGGTGGAATCGAGCGCTACGTCGTTTTGCAATTGCGTCGTGCCGGTCAATGTCATTGCGCCGTTACTAAGCAAATCGCCGCCGAGGTTGATCGTATTGCCGGTAACCGCCAACGTATTGCCGGCAACCACATGCAATAAATTAATCGTGGAAAATTGATTCAACGTTATCGTGCCGGCGCTGATCGTGCCATTTGCGGTAAACGCACCACTGGAATTACTGCTCACGGAAAAATTACCCGCACCCAACGCGACACTGGTCAATGCGATGTCTCTGCCGCTGCTCAATTGCAAATTACCGCCACCACCGACATCGCCGAGTACGATATCGCCACCGCTCGATGTGGTAAAAATGTGATTACCGACGCCTAGCGTTACTCCCTGCAAATCGATATTGCCGCCGGTGGCAGTCAAATTATTAGTCACTGTTGCCGTGCCGGTACTGCCGATGGAGCCGGCTGCAATACTTTGCGCATAACTCACCGTCGCGCTGTTGGTATTTAACGCAGCGACATTTTGAATATTTTGCAGGGCGATATGTCGTGTTGCCGTCAGCGTTGCGTTGCCGCCACCGTTTTGCAGCGTGCCGTTGAAAATAATATCGCTGCCTGCACCGGTTGCAGCAATTGCAACATCGCTGTTAGCAGCATTTGCGAAAGAGCTAACCTGTAGCGTGCGATTGTTAGTGATATTGATGCCGCCACTGTTCGAATTCGTTGCGATCAAATCGAGAATCGACAATTCCAGCGGATTACTACCGGCATTGATGCCGTTCGCCGCATTCAACGCGACACGCGAGCCGACGCTGGTCGCTGTGATATCGGCGACACCATCGAAATTACCCAAAATTTTGCCGGTCGTACTCGTGATCGATACCGCGCTGGTGGTCGCGTTAATCGTAGTCAGTGTATTTAGATTAATGTCTTGCGCAGCGCTCAGCGCAATCGTGCCGCTGCCGCTGTTGACAGAACCACTGCCCATATCGATTTTGCCGATACCGTTGCTGTTGCTGTCGGCAGTGATCGCGACATTACCCGAGATACTTTGCAACACAGCGTTGGACGCAAACAGCACGTCATCGAACGCACTCAGAATAATCGCGCCGGCCGCTGTCGTAATGTTGTTGACGGTGAGATTGCCATCACTGCTTAACGCAACAGCACCATTCGGTGAGGCGCTGTTATCGATTGCACTGAACGCAAAACTGCCGAGCGCATGCAGACGAATATCGCCGCTATTGCCATTGCTTACCGCAATGTTTGCAACGTTGATATCAAGCGCGTTGCTGGTACCGATGCCGCTGGCCGCTTGCAGAGTGACGACCGCATTCGTTTGTGTTGCGGTGATATCCGTATTGGTGTCGCCGTTATCGGTGATTGCGCCGCCGCTGATCACGCTGATCGCGTTCGCGGTATTGTTGCCGCTTTGCAATCCCGTGATTGCTGCATTGCCTGTGGCATTAATCGATAACGTGCCTGCATTCGAATTGACTGTGAAACCGTCGGTCACCGAGAAGGTGCCACTCGATGTCAATGCGATATCGCTGCCGCTCGCCACGTTGCCGGCGATGATCAGATTGCTACCGACACCGGTGGTAGCAATCGAAGCAGTGGTGGCCGGCGTATTGGTAAACGAATTAACTTGCAGCGCGCGATTGTTGGTTACTGAAACTGCACCGCTGGTCGTGTTCGTCAACGCTAAATTCGCAATCGATAAATCGAGTGTATTCGCTGCGCCAATACCATTCGCGGCCTGAAGGGTTACCACTGCATTCGGTTGCGTCGCGGTGATATCGAGATTGGTATTGCCGTTATCGGTAATCGCACCGCCGCTGATCACGCTGATCGCACTGGCCGTGTTGTTGGTGCTCGTCAAGCCGGTGATCGCCGCATCGCCAGTCGAATTAATCGATAAGGTGCTCGCGTTTGAATTCACCGTGTTGCCGTTCACGACGGTAAATGTGCCGCTCGATGTCAGCGTTAGATTGCTACCGCTCGCGACGTTGCCAGCGATTGTCATATTGCTGCCGACACCCGTTGTCGCGATTGTGGTTGCAGTGGCCGGCGTGTTAATTAAACCCGAAATTTGCAGCGCGCGATCGTTGGTAACGTTGATGCCGCCACCGGTCGAATTCGTTGCGATTAAATCTATGATCGATAATTCCAGCGGATTGCTGCCGGCATCAATGCCAGTAGCGGCATTCAGGGTAACGCGCGCGCTCGCAGTGATATCTGGGCTGCCATCGAAATTGCCGAGGATTTTTCCAGCCGTGCTCGTAATCGATACGGCGCTCGTGGTCGCGTTGGTCGTGGTCAGCGTATTTAAATTAATATCTTGCGCGGCGCTCAGCGTGATAGTACCGCCGCCGCTGTTGATCGAACCACTGCCCATTGTAATTTT
>DASXYH010000210.1:0-23652 GCA_036502545.1 Spongiibacteraceae bacterium | reverse complement strand
TGCTACACCACATGGATTCGCGTGCTTGACGATGACGCATGCGGGTTCGCTGAATTGCTTGACGCATTCGAGTGCGGCATCGGTATCGGCGATGTTGTTGTACGATAATTCCTTGCCCTGCAATTGTTGCGCGGTCGCTATGCACACTTCGCGTGGATTTTTTTCCATATAAAACGCCGAACGCTGATGCGGATTTTCGCCGTAGCGCATGTCTTGCGCTTTGATAAATTGCAGATTGAATGTGCGCGAAAATGTTTCGCTGCCGCCCGGCACCAGACGACCGAAATAATTCGCGATGGCACCATCGTAAGCGGCGGTGTGTTCATAAGCTTTGATGGCGAGATCGAAACGCGTTTTGTGCGAGGTGGTGCCATTGTTATTTTTCATTTCGGCCAGCACGGCCGCGTAATCCGCCGAATTCACCACGATAGTGACGAAGGCATGATTTTTCGCGGCGGCGCGCACCATCGTCGGCCCGCCGATATCGATATTTTCGATCGCGTTTTCGAGTGTGCAATTGGGATTTGTCACAGTCCGTTCAAACGGATAAAGATTCACGACGACCATATCGATCGGTTTAATCCCGTGCTGAGCCATGACGCCATCATCCTGGCCACGTCGTCCCAGAATGCCCCCGTGTATTTTCGGATGCAGCGTTTTTACGCGTCCGTCCATCATCTCCGGAAACTCGGTGTAATCGGCCACATCCGTCGCCGCGATACCGTGTTCCCGCAGTAATTTATAAGTGCCGCCGGTCGAAAGAATATCGACGCCGAAAGCGATTAGCTCTTTGGCAAAATCAACGATGCCGGTTTTATCCGACACACTGATCAATGCGCGCCTGACCTGAATGAGATCGGCCGGAATAAGATCGGGATGCATGCTCATGAAGAATCTCAATGCGCTTAAATTTTGCTTAACAAGCAAGTCGTCAATTTAAATTCAGCTGATCGACTTACGAAAACGCTTTTGAACAAATACGACGAGACGATTACTGCGTTAAACAAAAAGGGAGTGATATATCACCCCCTTTTTTTGCGCCGCTAACCGATTACAGCAAGTCGTACTGCTTCAGTTTCTTGCGCAGCGTACCGCGATTCAAGCCCAGCAGAACCGCTGCTTTCGTTTGATTGTTGCGGGTGTAGCGCAATACTTCTTCCAACAGCGGCGCTTCCACTTCGGACAGCACCATATTGTAAACATCGGTGACGTCCTGGCCGTCGAGATGCTTAAAGTAATTGCCGAGCGCAATCGCGACGCTGTCGCGCAGCGTTTGTGCCTGCGAAACCGGGGCGTGGGTCAGATGTTGTTTTTGCAAATCGGCCGTGCTGAGTACGGAGTCTTGCGCTGCCGCAGTGTTGTTAACAAAGCGTTCACTATTGTTCATGCTGCTTGTTCCTCATTTATCGATCTCGCAAACCAGTGATTGAGCGCTCGATGCTGGTCGGCGGCGCATTCCAGCCGATTGAATTCGCGCTGGAACTGTACCGCCCCTGGTTGATATGCGAGGTACCAACCCACGTGTTTGCGCGCGATTCGCGCGCCCATCGGCTCTCCATAAAATTCGTGCAGATGCTGCAGGTGATTTTGCAGTATTTGCTGCAATTGCCGGGCATCCGGTGCGACGGCGTAGCTTCCGTCCTGTAAATATTGCGCGATTTGCCCGCACAGCCAGGGTCGCCCCTGCGCAGCGCGGCCAATCATCACGCCATCGGCTCGCGTCGCAGCCAATACCGCGGCTGCTTTTTCGGGTGAATCAATATCGCCATTCGCCAGCACCGGAATTGTAACCGCGGCTTTTACCGCAGCGATGGTGGCGTATTCGGCTTCGCCTTCGAACCGGCAAGCTCGCGTGCGTCCGTGTACGGCTAACAGTTGAATGCCGCTGGCTTCCGCGATTTGCGCAATGCGCACGGCATTGCGTTCCTGCGGCGACCAGCCGGTGCGAATCTTTAACGTCACCGGCACCGCGACTGCGCGCGTCACAGCGGTCAAGATGGCTTCGACCAATGCTTCGTCGCGCAAAAGCGCTGAACCCGCGGCGCGTTTACACACTTTTTTCGCCGGGCAACCCATGTTGATATCGATGATTTGCGCACCGTTATCGACATTCAAGCGCGCTGCCTCTGCCATCTGCTGCGGATCGCTGCCGGCGATTTGCACCGAGATCGGTGCGCATTCGCCGCTGTGATCCATCCGCAATTGCGACTTGCGGCTGTGCCATAGCGCGGTGTCGCTGGTTACCATTTCCGACACCGCCATACCCGCGCCGAATTGGCGGCACAGCGTTCGAAACGGACGATCCGTCACTCCAGCCATCGGTGCCAATACCACAGGGCTACATAGAACGTAGCCGCCAATTGCAATCGCCGGGGCATGCATCAGGTAGAAACCGAGAGCGTGGGGAGCAGCAGAAAAGAGGGCGCTATGATACCTGCTGCCCCGGTTCGGATAAAGGGTAAACGCTAAGTTTTGTGCAAAATTACAGCAGAAAAAATTTACGGTGCGGTGTCGGGCGCGGCCACCGTCAATAGATAATTGACCGCGCGCGGGCCGGGATCTACCAGTTCGAGTGCGATATGCACCGGCTGTTGTACCGGCATCAAGCGCGATCCGGTCAGCTCACCGCCCAAATATTCCTCGGGCCGAAAACGTCTGCCGGCGACCGGGATGCCATTCAAATCGGAAAACTGCAATTGCAGCGGCGGATAGGGCTGCGGGAAATCGGCTTGATTGGTAATGATCGCATCAACCGCCAGCGCGCCGTGCCGCGTCGGGTGACTGCGCACGATTAAACTGTTGGTTCGAATCTGACCGATATCCGCTTGCGGCGGCAATACACAGCCGATGCTATTGCAAGCTTGCGCCAGCCACGGACGCAATTGACCGTGGGCGAGCGCATCGAAATTGAAATAAATATATTGCCCAACGCTCAACGCAAGCGCGGCGATCAGACCCAGCCGCCACAATATTTTCGGCCAGCGCGACTCGTGCACGAATTGATGCAGCTGCAGTGGCTCTTGCTCAAGGCCATGCAAACCAAATAAAGAAGCATTGCGACCAGAGTTTAACGCGGCGTCCGCCCGCATCGATTCCAGCACGATTTCTTCATTGCTTTCATCGATGTCCGTTGCCGCCGTGGAAGGCGCGCGGCGCGCGGTGTAATCGGCATCGAGATTTAAAAACTCTTCTGAGAATTCGCCGATCGCAGCGCTTTGTTGCGGAGCCGGTTCTTCCTGTTCTTCGACTTCGGGAATGTCGTCGAGAATGCTGTCGAAATCGTCGAACATTGCCGACCGCGCCGGTGCCTGCAGTGCAGTTGCGGTTTTCTCGTCATCATCTTCAAGCAATTTCTGCGTCCACTGATCGTCGGCGCCGTCCTCCGGTGCTTCCGTGTCGGTTTCCCGACCGAAACTGTGGCTGCTCTCTTCTTCCCAACTATTCAGCTCGAGAAATTTATCGCTGATTTGTTCAGGCCCGCCGTCGTCGATAATATCGAAGTCGTCATCGGCTGGATTGAAAATGCTGCCGCTGCCGGTCTTGGTCGGCGCGGGCTCGTCGTCATCGAATAGCGGTGTTTCATCGTCGAACAGCGCATCGTCATCGATTTCGATATCTTCGATTTGTTTGGCGGCCAACGGCTTTTCGGTTTTTTCCGCCGCCGGCGGTGTCGCTGCGGCCCAATGATCGCGCGCGTTAAAAATATGCAGACATGACCCGCAGCGCACGGCACCGGCCGCTACCGCTAAATGCGCTTCGGTGACGCGGAACGAGGTACCGCAGCGAGGACATTGGGTAATGCGATGATCCATGTGCCGTTTTAGATCCTGCTGTGTAACAGTAGAAAAGCCAGAAAAAGTTTTTTGCAGTGTAGCTGAGGCCGTTCACTTTTACGTTGCGCGACACCCCGTGAGAGCCGCACAGTGCGGCATTAGTCGCGTTTTTTCACGCCGTCGAGCCGCGCCCATTCCTGTTTCAGTACTGGCGCTGCGATTTCAAACCAGGGCTGATAGCTTGCCGCGACAATATTCGTTTGCTCGCTGAGAATTCCGGAGAGGGCAATGCGACCGCCGTTGCGCGTGCATTGCGCGAGCTGCGGTGACAACATTTGCAAAGGACCTGCCAGAATATTTGCAATGGTGATATCGACAACACAATCGCGCGGCAGTTGTTCCGGCGCAGCTGTTTGCAAACGCTGTGCATCGATACCGTTGCGTACACCATTTTCGATCGTCGCGAGCAGCGCTTGCGGATCATTATCCACCGCGATCGCTTTTTTGGCGCCGAGCAACAATGCAGCAATGGCGAGAATGCCGGAGCCGCAACCGTAATCGAGCACGGTGCATGCGCTAAGATCCAGGCTGTCGAGCCACTCGAGGCAAAGCGCGGTGGTGGGATGAGTGCCGGTGCCAAATGCTAAACCAGGATCGAGCGCGAGAATTACCGCGTGCGGGTCGGGCGGCTCGCTCCAACTGGGACATACCCACAACCGTTGTCCGAACCGCATCGGTTGAAAATCCGCCATCCATGCGCGTTCCCACGCTTGATCTTCAATGCGTTCGACCGACCAACTTGGCAATGCCGGAAAGTTTGTGGCGAGCGCGGCGATGACCATTTCGATTTCAGCGTCTTCGTCGAATAGTGCGAGGATTTTTGTTGCCTGCCACAACGGCGTTTCGCCGACACCCGGTTCGAACACCGGTTCGTCGGCGTCGTCTTGCAGCGTGACCGATACCGCGCCGAGTTCGAGCAGCGCATCTTCGAGAGCGGAGGCCTGTTCGCGCTTGCTTGCGAAAATTAATTGCAGCCAGGCCAATTAAAATATCCGCTTGGGTTTTGTCATTGTTGATTCGAACTCAGGACTTCAATTTGTTTTCGAGATAGTGAATATTGACGCCGCCTTTACGGAAGCCTGCATCGCGCACCAGCTGTCGTTGCAGGTCCTGGTTGGTGCGAATGCCTTCAACAACTAATTCATCGAGCGCCTGTCGCATCCGGTTCAACGCTTCTTCGCGCGTGTCGCCGTGCGTGATGATTTTCGCAATCATCGAATCGTAATTTGGCGGCACCGTATAGCCGCTATACAAATGCGAATCGACTCGCACACCCGGACCGCCCGGTGCGTGAAAATGCGTGACTTTGCCCGGGCAGGGCACGAAAGTTTTCGGATCCTCGGCATTGATTCGGCACTCGAACGCGTGACCGGCGAGCACGACGTCTTTCTGCTTGATCGATAATTTTTGCCCGGAGGCGATGCGCAATTGTTCTTTGATGATATCGATGCCGGTCACCATTTCGGTAACGGGATGCTCGACCTGCACGCGCGTATTCATTTCGATGAAATAAAAGTTGCCATCTTCGTATAGAAATTCGAACGTGCCGGCGCCGCGATAACCGATGCTCACGCAGGCGTCGATACATGCTTTTGCCACATCGGCGCGCGCCTTATCGGGAATGCCGGGCGCGGGCGCTTCTTCAAGCACTTTTTGATGGCGGCGTTGCAGCGAGCAATCGCGATCGCCCAGCGCGATAGCACTACCTTGGCCATCGGCGAGCACCTGAATTTCAACGTGACGCGGATTTTCGAGGAATTTTTCCAGATAAACCGTATCGTCACCGAAAGCCGCTTTCGCTTCGGCTTGCGTGACGTAAATACCGTTCAGCAGCGCCGCTTCGCTGTGCACGACGCGCATGCCGCGACCGCCGCCGCCAGCCGCCGCTTTGATAATGACGGGATAGCCGATCCTGCGCGCGATTTTCATCGTGCGCTCATGATCTTCAGTAACGGGACCGTCGGAGCCGGGCACGGTCGGCACACCGGCTTTTTTCATCGCGGCGATCGCCGATACTTTATCGCCCATCAAGCGAATGACTTCGGCGGTGGGGCCGATGAAAACGAACCCGCTTTTTTCGACCTGCTCGGCGAAATCCGCATTTTCGGCGAGGAACCCGTAACCCGGATGAATCGCGACGGCGTCGGTGACTTCGGCCGCGCTGATAATTGCGGGACCGTTTAAATAACTTTTCGACGAGGGCGCCGGACCGATGCAAACCGATTCGTCGGCCAGACGCACATGCATTAAATTGCGATCGACGGTGGAATGCACTGCCACTGTCTTAATGCCGAGTTCTTTGCAGGCGCGCAAAATGCGCAGCGCAATTTCTCCGCGGTTGGCGATAACGACTTTTTCAAGCATGTAATGTCCCAGTTATTCGTCAGCGAAAGGCGCGCTGTGCGCTGGCCCTTTATTTATCCGATTCTCTTTATAGCATTCAGGAAAATCAGACAATGGTAATCAGCGGCTGATCGAATTCGACCGGTTGACCATCCTCGACCAAAATCGCCTCGACGACGCCGGCTTTATCGGCTTCGATTTGATTCATCATCTTCATCGCTTCGACGATGCAGATGACATCGCCGACTTTCACATGCTTGCCGACTTCCGCAAATACGGGGGAGCCCGGCGAAGGCGCGCGGTAGAACGTGCCTACCATCGGCGATTTCACCACATGGCCATTAAAGGCGGCTTTGCTTTCGGCGACGGGCGCCGCCGCGGCGGGCGCTGCTGCCACCGGTGCGGCTGCCATCATCTGCGGCGCTGCGAAAAATTGCGGCTGCGGATTAATGCGATTGCGGCTGATGCGCACCGATTCCTCACCCTCTTTGATCTCGATTTCATCGATGTTGGATTCTTCCAGCAACTCGATCAATTTTTTAACTTTGCGTATATCCATCGTCTCTCTCTGACAGGTTTGGTTTAAAGGCGCTGTGGACGTTTGTGGCGGGTATTGCTCAATTGAGCCGCTTGATCGCGGCCTGTAATGCGAGTTCATAGCTGTGCGCGCCAAAGCCGCAGATCACGCCGATTGCCACGTCGGAAAAATAGGAGTGGTGGCGAAAGGCTTCGCGCGCATGCACATTCGATAAATGCAATTCGATAAATGGAATGCCGATACCTAACAGCGCATCGCGCAATGCAATGCTCGTATGAGTAAAGGCCCCCGGATTTACCAGAATGAAATCGATTTGGTCGGACTTCGCGGCATGCACCCGCTCGATCAATTCGTGCTCGGCGTTGCTTTGAAAGTGTTGCAATCGATGGCCGGCGGCGCCGGCTTGCTGTTCCAATAAGCGATTGATGTCCGCCAGTGTGGTGGTGCCGTAAACTTCGGGCTCGCGTGTTCCCAGCAAATTAAGGTTGGGTCCGTGCAGGACCAATATCTGCGCCATGAACTCTTCCCGAAGTGTGTATTTAATAACCGCTCTGCGGCGATATCGCGGGCGATTGTGCATGAAATGCTGGCGATAGTCCAACCAAAAATTAGCGAGGATGCCGTCATAATTGAGGCAGTTGACGCGAAATCAACTCATAAAGACCAATGACGCCTATGATTTGGGGTTGACAATATCGACGATGATCGTCGGACGCAATAATTGCGGCAGAACGACGGGTTGGGCATCGGCAGCGGCGGGGAAAAACACGTAAAGCGGCACACCGTTGCGGCCGAACTTTGCCAGCAACGCGGTGATTTCCGCATTGTAATGGGTCCAGTCTGCTTTCAGATAGGTCACGCCATTCTGCGTAAAGGCATCTATGACGGCTTGATTGCCGAGAGCCACTTTCTCATTCGTCAGACAAGTGATGCACCAATCGGCCGTCACGTTCAGAAACACCGGTTTGCCTTCGGCGCGCAACTGCGCCAAATTTTTATCTGAGTAACGCTGCCAATTCTTCCCGGATGCCTGCTCGGTACTCGCGTCTGACGATATTTCCGCCAGTAGCGGACTGCCGGCGATAACGAGCGCGCCGACAAAGCTGATAATAGCGATCGCGCGCGCGGTGCGGCCGAAGCGCCACAGCCATAGCCCGAATGCAATCGCCAGCGTGCCGGCTAGTACGGCCATCATGCCCGAGGTGCCGGTCTGCTGTCCGACGACCCAGCTCAGCCAGATTGCAGTGGCGTACAGCGGAAAAGCGAGCGCCTGTTTAAACCGATCCATCCATACGCCGGGCTTAGGGATATACGCCAGCAGTTTAGGACTGAAACAAAGGACTAACACCGGCAGGGCCATGCCGAAGCCCAGTACGGCGAAAATCGCCAGCGATTTCATCGCCGTTTGCGTGACCGCGAAGCCGAGCGCCGGCGCCATAAACGGCGCCGTGCATGGGCTGGCAACGAGTGTCGCCAGCATGCCGGTGAAAAAGCTGCCGCCGTAACCGGCTCGGCTGGCGAGATTATTGCCGAGCCCCATCCAGCTGCCGCCCAGCTCCCAGAAGCCTGAAAGACTCAACCCCATCGCGAAAAATAGATAAGCCAATCCGGCGACAAACCAGGGTTGCTGCAGTTGAAAGCCCCAGCCGACCGCCTGCCCCGTCGCTTTTAAAATAAGCAGCACAGCAGCGACCAATAAAAAGCTGAAGACGACGCCGATCGTATAACTGATGCCGTGCAGCGCCTGGTGTTCTTCCTTATGCGTTGCGAAGCCGAGCACCTTCAAACTCAATACCGGAAATACACAGGGCATCAGATTGAGAATACTGCCGCCGAGTAACGCGAACAGCAGTATGTTCAGCCATGAAGTCGAGTCCGGCGCGAAGGCAGGTGTTATCGAATGTTCGTCTAAATGAGCGGCCGGCGGCGGCGCAGTTATTACCGCTGCGGTTTTTGCGCTGGGATCGATGCGCCAGTACCACGTTGTCGGCGGATAGCACAGGCCGGCGTCGGCACAGCCTTGCGCCGTTACCGCCAGCACGAATGTCTGCGCCGGCGCGGGCGCTGTCAGCGCAATATCGAGTTGATGGTAGTAAACCTCGACGTGGCCGAAATATTCATCGTCCTTACCTTTTCCAGCGGGAATCTGTGCGGCCACTTCCGCGCCGGTTGCGGTTTTGAAGCTGAATTGATGGCGATAAAGGTAATAGCCGTCGGCGATTTGCCAATGCAACGATAATTTATCGCCGGCGAATTGAATTTCGGGCTGATAGGCTTTTTCAACCGGCAAAAATTCATCTTTGGTGGTGACGCTTTGCGACTTGAATGGATCGACCGCGCCGCTCGCCTCAGCAGTGAATAACGTTGTGCAAATCAGCCAGAAAAATAATGGAAAAAGTTGGCGGGGCATCATCGTCGCTATCGCAGTTATTTGTGGCTTGAGTTTATCGGCTTGGTATCGGGCGGGAATTGGACCATCTGCCAATACCGAAATCCCCTGTACCCCATTAATTTTTGATGAATGCATTGTAGCGGATGAGTGTGAGACCGATGGTTTTCCCGTTATCGACCGTGTTGAGCTGTGAACGGCGGCGCAAACTGTATCTCGCGGACTCTGGGTCCGGTACATCCTTAGGCACAGTGTCTATGCTGTTATAGTGGCGCCTTTTTTGAGGCCTTATTTTTTTGAGTTCGGGTTCGGAGCAACGGCGATGACAAAATTCAAGCGGCTATTGGCCGGCGCGCTAATGTTTTGTGGTGCGAATGTTTTCGCCGGCGGCGTGCAGATTCGCGAAGGCTATGTGCGTGAAATGCCGCCAGGGCAGAGCACCAGCGCGGCATTCATGAACGTAGTCAATGGCAGCGATCGCCCGATCGCCATTGTGGCCGCTGCGAGCGATGCTGCGCAGGCAGCAGAGCTGCATACGCACAGCCACGATAACGGCATGATGCGGATGGAAGCTGTGAAGCGCCTGGTGATTCCGGCTCGTGGGCACGTGCAGTTCGCGCCCGGCGGTTATCACTTGATGTTGATCAACCTGAAGCGCTCTCTGCATGCTGGTGAAAATATCGGTATCACGCTGTTCGATGAAGAAGGTAAAACTTACACGGCGCAGTTACCGGTCGTAAAAATGGTGGGAACCGCGCAATAAAATTATGCAGTGTCTGAGGTGGGAGAAATGAGGTGGCGGCGATGGTCGCGGCGCGCTGAAGAATGGCGTGAAGAAGCACGCGAACATGTCGGCGAAAGCACCAATTTGCGCATCATCGCAATTGCGCTGGTTATTTATTTCGTCGGCGTTATCGCATTGGGTATGTACTGGAGCAGAGAGCCGGCGCTGTTTCAGGTCTCCGCCAGCGCCGGCAGCATGCTGCATCAAAAAATTGCTCATCCTGCAGTGGGCGGTATCACCACGGCAGCCCTGTTGCAAACGGTGACAACGCTGCTCGATAAGCCCGGCGGTTTTATCAACAACGATATCGCGCCGCCCGGTTTGTGGCTGGATAATATTTCAAGTTGGGAGCGCGGCGCGTTATCGCAGGCGCGCGATATGACCGTTGTATTGCGCGATGTCTTCGGTCGCAGCGATGCCGGCGCCGATGAAGATGACGATTTGGCTCGCGCCGCGCCGCGCCTCAATTTTTCGAACGACAGCTGGATGCTGCCATCATCGGAGTCGCAGTACCGCGATGCAATCGATTATCTGCGCGCGTATTTAACGAGATTGCAGCAGGGCGACGACTCCGCGCATTTTGTCGCGACCGCCGACAATCTCGATCGCTACCTGGCGCAAATCGCCCGGCGTCTCGATGCGCTTTCACAACAACTAAGCGCCTGCGTCAAGCCGCATGAAAATCCGCTGTTGAAATCGAGCGAACGCAACCTGCCCGAGCGCGCCACCACGCCGGCGTATCAAATCGATAACATTTTTTACGAAGCGCGCGGCAGTGCCTGGGCACTGTTGCATTTACTGCGCGCGATCGAGATCGATTTTGCCGATGTGCTGCGCGCGAAAAATGCGCAGACTGCATTGCATCAGATCATCGCCGACCTCGAAGCGACGCAGGAACCTATTTATAGCCCGGTAATCCTAAACGGCAGTGGTTTTGGTTTGCTGGCCAATCACTCGCTAGTCATGGCATCTTATATAGCGCGCGCAAATGCCGCCGCGGTAAATACGCGTGCGCTACTCACTCAGAGCGCTCCTTCAAACAGTACGCCACCAGTACAGGATTAAAATCGAATGATGAATAAATTGATATTTCGCAGCGCACCCCTTGTTCTTATCGCGCTGTTGACCGCCTGCGCACAAAGCCCGCAGCGCATCAATGTGCAACCGACGTTGTCGATTTCGGGCGACGCCACCGGCGATGGTCGCGCAATTGTCGTCAGCGCATCCGATCAGCGCCCGAATAAAGTGTTGGGCTCGCTCGGCGGTGTTTACAGCGGAACGGCGACGCTGACGATTGCGAACGATCTCGAGCAAGCGCTGACGCGAACGGCGAATGGTTTGCTAGCTTCGCAAGGCTATGTGGTCAATAGTCCGGATCCGAGCGCGCTGCAGTTAAATATCGTCGTCGAAAGCCTGGTGTATCAGCCCATCGATCAGCCGGTCGGTAACGCGATTAAATTAACGGCAGTGTTGCGCGCGGAAGTGAGCAAAGGTAGCGAGA
Source organism: Spongiibacteraceae bacterium (assembly GCA_036502545.1). Lineage (GTDB taxonomy): Bacteria > Pseudomonadota > Gammaproteobacteria > Pseudomonadales > CAMLJR01 > CAMLJR01. The sequence goes on along the minus strand of DASXYH010000210.1, from coordinate 12,264 downwards.
CTTTCAGCGGTCGCTACCAATCGGAAATGGAGCGGCGGTCAGTCGCGCGTCCGGACCCTGAAGATAATGAAAAATACGTCAACGATTTATTATCGGATACGCTCGTGCGGATGTTCAGCGATAATCGTCTGCGCGAATTTCTGCATAAATAAGCGTTGCATACTAGCGAGGCGTCTCGGCAGAGGCGTTGCCGATAATAGAATCGACGGTGTAAAAGGGGAAGCCGAAGTTTTTTTGCGGAAGTTTTAATTTTATAACAATAGAAAGGCCGGAACTTCCGGCCTTTCTATTTATGTTACGCGAGCTTTAAATCGGCCAATATTTTTTGCTGCTGCGCAGCGCTAAGACGCGGTCCGTAAGCGGAGACAACGGTTGCCGAAGCGAGACTCGCCAATCGACCCGCGGCGGCGAAATTCTGTCCCTGCGTTATCCCGTATAAAAAAGCACCCGCGAACATATCGCCGGCACCGTTGGTATCGATCGCTTTAACTTTGAAAGGCTCGATAGTGTGCAGCGTGATGCCGTCGAAGACCAAAGCACCTTCGGCGCCGAGCGTAATGGCAAAGCTGTGCGCCACCTTTTTTAATTCCTCGACTGCCTGCTCAAAATTATCGGTTTGCGCCCAACTCAGCGCTTCGTGGCGATTGCAAAAAAGTAAATCCACGCGCGCACCGATCATTGCATGCAAACCTTCGCGAAAATGCGCGACGATACCGGGGTCGGAAAAACTCAATGCGGTTTTAACGCCGTTTTGCTCTGCAATTTCGCGTGCGCGAATCGCGGCGGCGCGGCCGGTCGGCGAGGTGACAAGGTAACCCTCGATGTAGACATATCCCGCCGCGGCAATGGCATCGCTGGAAAGATCATGTTCCGACAATGTTTCGCTGATGCCGAGATAGGTATTCATCGTACGCTCGGCATCGGGGGTGATGAGCACCAGGCATTTTCCGGTGACGCCGTGATCGCGCTCCTTGTCTGTAAGACAGTCGACGCCGGCCGCTTTTAAATCGTGCAGATAAAAATGACCGTTATCGTCATTGGCCACTTTGCACGAATAAAACGTCGAGCCGCCGAATTGCGCGATGCCGATAATCGTATTCGCCGCCGAGCCACCACTGGCGCGCCTAGAATGCACGAGATGTCCGGCCAGATGTTCGAGCAGCTGCGCTTGCCGCGTAGCATCGACCAGCGTCATTACGCCTTTTTCAACCGCCATTGCGACCAGATCAGCATCGCTTACTTCGATTTCGGTGTCCACCAGCGCGGCGCCCACACCGTAGACGTGGTAACGTTTCGACATAAAGCTCTTTTCCTGATCGGCGAAGACCTCTATTATCGCTGCCGCCGACGCGATTGCAATCAATTGCAAAGCAATATGATCGCGCGCAGCACCCGACATGATCCCCGCTTGTATGAGAACGCATGGCCAGCCGTAAAAATAAATCCAATAAAAGCAAAAAAAATGGGAAGCGATTTTTTTTGCGCTGGCAATTCTGGCTAGGCTGGCTAATTAAATTTGCGCTGGTCGGTCTGGTTTTGTTGGCAATCGTTGCGGTCTATCTCGATGCGCGTGTGCGCAACAAGCTGACCGAGCGTCTGTGGCAGGCGCCGGCGCAGGTGTACGCGCGCGCGCTGCATCTCTATCCGGAAATGCCGCTTTCGCCCGACGATTTTCAGCGCGAGCTGGATTTGCTCGGCTATCGGCGCGGCGCGGCGTTGCAGCAGCCGGGCGACGAAATTCGTCAGGGCACGACGTTCAAAATTTATCGGCGCGCATTTGCGTTCGAAGACACAGCCGAATCCGCGCAACAAATACAAGTGCGTATTTCCGATCAGCGCATTGTCGATTTGCGCGACGGCAAGGACAGGCCGATCGATTTGGCGCGGCTCGAACCGATTTCGCTCGGCAGCATGTTCACCACCAGCGAGGACCGCGTGCTGGTGCAATTGAAAGATGTGCCGCCATTGCTGACGAATACGCTGATGCTGGTCGAAGATCGCGATTTCTATCATCACTGGGGATTGTCGCCGCGCGGCGTACTGCGCGCGACGTTCGCGAATATTCGCGCCGGTCGCACCGTGCAGGGCGGCAGTACGCTGACGCAGCAATTGGTGAAAAACGTTTTTCTCACCAACGAGCGTTCGCTGTGGCGCAAGGTCAACGAAGCGGTGATGTCGCTGCTGGTCGAATACCATTACAGCAAAGACACGATTCTCGAAGCGTATCTCAACGAAATTTTTCTCGGTCAGGAAGGGCCGCGTCCGATTCACGGTTTCGCGCTCGCGAGCCGGCATTATTTCAATCGTCCTGTCGAGGAGTTGCGCAGCGATCAAATTGCGATGCTGGTCGGTTTAGTGAAAGGACCTTCGCAATACGATCCGTGGCGGCGACCCGACAAGGCGCGCGCGCGTCGCGATCTCGTGTTGCAAATGATGGCCGACGCGAAATTAATCGATACGCAGGAATACAACGCTGCGATCAAGCGCGATCTCAGTCTCGCCAAAACCAATGCCGAGGACAGTTTGCACCCGGGTTATCTCGATCTTGTGCGCAGACAATTACGCCGCGATTATCAGGAGCATGATCTGAAGATACGCGGCCTGCGCATATTCACGGCGTTCGATCCATTGGTGCAGTGGCACGCCGAGCGCACTCTGGCGCGTGCGCTGACGCAACTCGATCCGAAAGAAAAAGGGCTCGAAGGCGCGATGGTGGTCACCGATGTGGTCAGCGGCGAAGTCGTGGCGTTGGTCGGCGGTCGCGAAATGCATTTCGCCGGTTTCAATCGCGCTCTCGATGCGGTGCGCCCGATAGGCTCGCTAGTGAAACCCGCGGTGTATTTGAGTGCGATCGAAAGCAAGCGTTACACGTTGATTTCGAAACTCGACGACACGCCGGTCGATATCAAAGTGCCGGGCGGACGCTGGCAGCCGAAAAATTACGATAAACAATTTCACGGCGAAGTACCGCTGCACACTGCGCTGGCGCAATCGTATAACGCCGCGACCGCGCATTTGGGACTCGATCTCGGTGTGCCAAAAGTATTGGCGACGATTCAGCGTCTCGGCATCGAACGCGAATTGCCGGTAGTGCCGTCGGTATTTCTCGGCGCCGGCGAATTATCGCCGCTTGAAGTGGCGGTGATGTATCAGACGATCGCGGCGCAAGGTGTCAGCGCTGGATTGCGCAGTATTCGCACGATCACCGATAGCGAGGGCATTCCGCTCGCGCGCTTCCCGCAAAAACCGGTGCAGGCGGTTGCGCCCGCGGCCATTCATGTATTGCAGTACGCGATGCAGGAGGTGACGCAGGAAGGCACTGCACGCGCCGCCAAAAATGTATTGCCGAATTTACGCGTCGCCGGCAAAACCGGTACCACCGACGATTTGCGCGATTCGTGGTTCGCCGGTTTTGCCGGCGATTATTTATCAGTAGTATGGATGGGCCGCGACGACAATAAATCGACCGGTTTGAGCGGCGCGACCGGCGCGTTAAAAGCTTGGCTCGGCTTCATGGCGGAAACGAGCCACGTCTCGATGAATTTCGAAGCGCCACCCGGCGTTAATTACGTCTGGGTCAACGAACTAACGGGTTTGGTTAGCCGCGAAAGCTGCGCTGGCGCGCGCTATATTCCATTCCTCGAAGGCACCGAGCCGACCACTATCGACGGCACCTGCGAATCGAGCAATGGTTTGATCCAGTGGTTCCAGCATATATTTTGACATTGGGCATAAATAATTTCAGGCTCTTTAAGTTTAAACTCAAAGGATAGGGCGATGTTTAAATGAAAATTTTTGCCTTTAAAAATTATTTTTTTTATGTGTTAATCGTGGCAGTAACATCAACCCCTTTTTTTATTAAGCGTTTCGATTCTTCCTTTGTTGCGCCTTACGCGATTTACATAATTGCAGTAGCGTTACTAGCAATTTTTATTTGCAACTTCGATTCGCGAAAATATTTTTTTTTCAAAAGTCATGTCCCGTGGGTTTTTTGTGTATTGGTTATTGCGATTATGAATGCTTGGCTTTACCCCGGAACACGGTTAGTAAAAAATCCAAGCACTGCGCCAAGCGCATTGATTGAGCCAGCCAAAGCATTATTTTACAACAGATCAAATCCCTATTCTGTTGTCTTGTTTGATGGCGCGCCGATTAGTCCTGGTCCAGGTTGGATTTTGTTAAACTCCCCATTCTCACTTAACAATCTAATCATCCTTCTCACGCCGACATATCTGCTGATTGCGTGTATTTGTATCGCAAGATTGGACAAAGCGCATGCTTTTTTCTTTTCCTTATTATTATTGGCTTCTTTAAACTTTCTCCAGCTAAGTATTGTCGGCCACGACTTACAAGCAATATCTTTAGCGCTGGTTAGCTTGACATTGGCATTGAGCCGCTATCATGCAAATAAATCCCTTTTCGTGATTATCGCTATTCTGGCTAGTTTAGTTGCAACGGCTCGCGCTCCATTAGTTGTTGCTCCGGTTGTAATGGGTATTTGTTTAGCCACCATTGACCGCGCTCACGGTTTAAAGTTTGCAATGCTTTCGACTTCTATTGCAGTGCTAGTACATTTTATTTTCTATATCTGGGTGATTAAGCAGGGGTTGTTTTATCAACCGCTTCATGTGTTTGGTCGGGCGCTTCATAGTGGATCCCCGACACTATTGGGTCTCGGTGTTTTTATATGGGTCGCATTTGCCATATTTATGCAGAGGCGCCTAACAAAAGATCCATCTACTTGGCTGCTATTTACATGGGTTGTATTGTCTGTGCCTTTTGCCTTTGTCGGAATAGGAGAGTTAATAAGAGAAGGTATTTTTTCGTTAAAAGCTTGGGCAGCATGGGAAGGTAAGGGCTATGTCATGTTCACATTGCCCCTATTGGTCGCGGGACTTATTTTAAGTACAAATCAATTGGCAGATGTTAATAAATCTCCGTCTTAAAGAGATTCTGAATCATTCTCAAGCTGTGGCTCGGTGAACAGGTGCGGACGAAAGCAGCGACCTCTCGTTTTAATTCAATGCTCAATTGGATATTGCCACGATCTGAGGGCCAAATAATTACGACGATGCGATAGCGCTGATTGATGCCGTCGAGCCGCCATCCGCATGCGGCACTAGCTGTAACCACTGATTGATGCAGTTCGGTAATTCCTCGACCACATGACTGACGTACAGCACTTGCGTGTGACCCTGCTGTGCAATACGTTCGATCAGCGCGAGAAATTGTTGTTTGTGCGCGCTGTCGAGACCAATACACGGTTCGTCCAAAATCAACAATGGCGGCGATTTCACCATGGCGCGCGCGAGTAGTGCGAGACGTTGTTCCCCGAACGAGAGTTGATCGAAGCGATGCTCCGCCAGCGCATCGAGACCGACCGCGTGAATCCATGCGAGCGTCAATTCTTTTTCGCGACCGGTGCAGTTTTGATAGAGACCGATCGTGTCGTATAAACCCGAGGCCACCACTTCGAGCACGCGCTGCCTGCCGAGATGATTGAGCTGCAGCGGCGTGTTGACGATGCCGCAATTCGCTTTTAATTCCCACACGCTTTCGCCGCTGCCGCGTTTGCGGCCGAATAACCACAGAGGTTGTCCGTAGCCTTTGTGGTTATCGCCGGTGATTAAATTCAAAAGCGTCGATTTACCTGCGCCGTTGGGGCCGCTGATGCAACAATGCTGGCCCTGCTCGAAGCGCCAATGGATATCGGTTAAAACCGGTGTGTCGTCGAATTGCACGCTGACGCCGCGCATTTCGATCGGCGGCGCATTTACATCAATCGGTGTAGTGCGCTGCAGTGGTTGCGGCAGCGCAACTATCGCGGTATTTTCGCCGGGGTCTTCTGCGGATTTATGCGCTTGCTCGAATTGCGCGCGCGGACCATTACCGATAACGTTGCCGCGCTCCAACTCCAACACGTGCGTGATCCCTGTCGGCAATTTCGAGCCGAGCGGTAACAGCAACAGCAACGGTGTGTCGCCCGCCAATAATGTTTCGATCGCTGCCGATAATTCGCGCTGCATATTGCGATCGAGGCCTTCGAGCGGATTATCGAGAATTAACATTTTCGGCTGTGCGAACAGCGCACGCGCCAATAATGTTTTGCGGCCTTCGCCGGTCGATAGCACGCGAATACCGCGATCGAGAATCGCACGCAGACCGAAATTATCGATGAGTTGTTGAAAGCGCGAATCTTCCGCGCGGCCTTGCAATATGACTTGGCGCACCGTGGTGCCAACATCGTGCGCGTCATCGCGCTCGTTGCTGTCGTCGTAACGATTATCGTGCTCGATCAATTCGCGCTGTAATGCGAACGATACGTAAACGATATCGCGAGTTGGATCGATACCATCGGCGCGCATAATTTCGCCGCGCTGCGGTCGAATTTCATCGCACAGCAATCGCGCTAACGTCGTTTTACCGGCACCGTTGCCGCCCACCACTGCCCAGTGCTCGCCCGTTTGCCAGCACCAGTGCGCAATACGCAAGGCCGGATCGAGTCGGTAACTGAAATAAATACGATCGAGATTTAACAACGTTTGTGTCATGGAACTGCACCGGCACAATTGGCCACAAACAAGGGCCACAGATAGGAATAGCATTCTGCCTGAGGCGGTGCTTCGGCTAAAGTTTTTTTAAACACGATGTTCGAGGCAGGCAATTCAATAAGGCTGCGCGAATATCGGCAAGCCGAACAAGCAAAAGGGTTAGCTGTGATCGATACGATAAAAAATGTCAGCGAACGCTTGCGCCAATTGCGCTCGCGCCGCAAATGGTGGCGACGCTGGGCGCGGCGGGCAGCGGTCGCATTGCTGTTGCGCGAAGGCGATGCCGGACTGGAAGTGCTGATGATCCAGCGCGCCGAGCGTATCGACGATCCTTGGTCGGGGCATATGGCATTTCCGGGCGGTCTGGTCGATGCGCGCGATCGCAACAGTCTAGCTGCAGCGGTGCGCGAAACCTGGGAAGAAATCGGGCTCGATATCACCGCGCACGCCGAATTGATCGCGCGCTTGTCCGAACTCGGCGCGTTTGCGCTGCGGCCTTATCGGCGGCCGCTTACGGTGTCGCCGTATGTATTTGCATTGCGAACGCTACCGCCATTGCAGCTCAACGATGAAGTCGCCGACGTGGTGTGGGTGCCGCTGAGTTTTTTCGCTGAGCGCAGCAATCGCGGCGTCATGCAATGGCGTCGCATTCGATTGCCTTTTTATCTATGGAGCGGCCGTCGTATTTGGGGCCTATCGCTGCAGATGCTTGATGAAATGTTGCAGCATTTGCTGGCGGCTTCGGCCACGCATGACGGGGGAAAGCGTCTATAGTTATTCGCACCCTTCGGCACAAGCACCGTGACCTATGAAAAATAATCAGCCCGTTACCCTGCGCGAACATTCTTTACAAAACAGTGATCGTCTGCTGTCCATCACTGATCTTAAAGGGATTATTACCGACGCCAACGACACATTTATTCGTGTCAGCGGTTTTAGCAGGGAGGAGCTGCTGGGCAGTTCGCACAATATCGTGCGTCATCCCGATATGCCGGCGGATGCGTTTGCCGGCATGTGGAACAATTTGCGTAACGGCAAACCCTGGATGGGACTGGTAAAAAATCGCTGCAAAAATGGCGATCACTATTATGTCGATGCGCACATCACGCCAATTTTTGAAGGCGAGCGCATGGTTGGTTATCAATCGGTTCGGGTCGCACCCGATCGCGCCGTGGTGCGCCGCGCAGAGGCGCTGTACGCACAATTACGTCGTGGCAAATTGAGCGCGATGCAAAAATTACTGCCGCAAAATTTGTCTCATACGATAAAGGCCTGGATGGTGGCTGTGTTAATTGCGATGCCAGCGCTGATGGTCGCTGCCACCGGCGGCAATTGGATAGTCGCCGCACTAACGTTTCTTCTCAGCGGCACGTTGTCGCAATTGCTGGTGCGGCCGTTAGTGCGTTTGACTGCCGCCAACCGCGAGCATTTTCAGGACGATGTCGCGCACCTGATCTACAGCGGACGCAGCGATGAAATCGGTCAGTTGCAATCGTTGCTGCATGCGCAGAGCGCATTGAGCCGCACGATCCTCGGCCGCGTATCGTATGTCGCCGACGCGTTGAGCGAAGTGGCGGGACAGACAACCGGCATTGTCGAACGCACCACGGAAGGCGTGCGTCGTCAGCAGCTGGAAGTCGATCAGGTTGCCACCGCGATGAATGAAATGGCCGCGACCGTAAATGAGGTGGCGCGCAATGCGGAGGAGACCGCGCGCGCGTCGCAGGACGTGCTCGGTCGCACTGAAACCGGTGCGCAATTGGTCAGCGGCGCCATTGCCGATATCGAAGCGTTGAGCCGCGCGGTGGAGGACGCGACCAAGGTCATCGAGCGTCTGCAGGCCGAAAGCCAGAGCATCGGTTCGGTGGTCGACGTGATCAGCAATATTGCGAGCGAAACCAATTTGCTGGCGTTGAATGCGGCGATCGAAGCAGCCCGCGCCGGCGATCAGGGTCGCGGTTTCGCGGTGGTGGCGGACGAGGTGCGCAATCTCGCCAGCCACACGCAAAAATCCACCGATGAAATTCAACAGATGATCAAAAGCATTCAGCAGTCGTCGGTTGCTGCCGTCGAGGTGATGCAATCGGGCCAGCAGCGCGCAGCGGCCAGTGTTGAACTGAGTCGCCGTGTCGGCCAATCGTTCCAGGAGATCAGCCTTGCGGTAGATCGTATTACCAGCATGAACGCGCAGGTTGCGACTGCTTCGGAGGAACAAACAGCCGTTACCGAAGAGATCAATCGCAATCTCACCGGTATCACGGGCGTCGCTAGCGACACCTTGGCCAGCGCTCACCAGACGGCGGCGACGAGCCAACGCCTATATAAGCTGGTCGATGGTTTGCAATTAGCGCTGAAACAATTTAATGCCGGCTGAGAAATGATGACGGCATTGCGGCCCGGTATTTACCGTCATTTCAAAGGTAACCTCTACGAAGTGCTCGATATTGCGCGCCACAGCGAAACGCTGGAGCCACATGTTGTCTATCGTGCGCTGTATGGCGATTTCGGCCTGTGGGTGCGACCGCTGGCCATGTTCGAGCAATTAATTACCCACGAAGGGCATTTGCAGCCGCGGTTTGCCTTTCTCCGCGATAGCGAGCAAATATCCGGCTGAGCTAATTGCATTTCTAAATGATAACAATTATCATTAGCCATCCTAATTAAAGTCCACCAAAAATGCCTGTGAAATCTTTTGCCTTGATTGGCTGGATGCCGTTGTGCTGCCTGTTACTCGTCGCCTGCGGCGGCGGGAGAGGAAGCAGTGACGATTTCAACCAGCAACCGGGCACTGAGCCTACCGCACCAGCGCTGTCCCCGCAGGCGAGTTTGGGCGAGAAAATTTTCAAAGACATCAGTCTTTCCGCATCCGGCCAATTGGCGTGTGCGACCTGTCATGATCCGGAGCGTGCGCATGCGGGCAACGATAGTCGCGCGGTGCCGCTGGGCGGAGTCGGCATGAACGTCGCCGGTTTTCGCAATGGACCTTCACTGAATTACCTCAGTTTTAACCCGGCATTCTTTTTCGATGACGAAGGTACGCCTACCGGCGGTTTTGATCGCGATGGCCGCGTCAATAGTTTTGCCGAACAAGCGCGCCGCCCTTTGCTCGCCGCGCACGAAATGGCGAATACAACGCCGGCGAATGTCATCGTCAAGTTACGCAGCGCAAGTTACGTCAATGAATTTACGCAAGTCTTCGGCAGCGATATTTTCGATCGCGGCGAGGAGGCGTTCGATCGCGCGGTATTGGCGCTGCAAGCCTATGAAAAAGAAGATGCCGATTTTCGACCGTTCAACAGCAAATTTGATTATTTCCTGGTGGGCAAAGCAAAGTTAAGCGATCAGGAATTGCGCGGCTACGCATTGTTCAACGATCTCAATAAAGGCAATTGCGCCGGTTGTCATCCGAGCGGGCGCCTCGCCGACGGTACGCCGCCATTGTTCACCGATTTCACCTACGACAATCTCGGCGTGCCGCGCAATGCCGACATTCTCGCAAATGCCGATCCCACTTATTACGATCTCGGTTTATGCGGTCCCGATCGCTCCGATTTAATTGCAACGCGTCCGGATTTGTGCGGCGCCTTTAAAGTGCCGACGCTGCGCAATGTCGCAATTACCGCGCCGTATTTCCACAACGGAAAATTCGCGACGCTGCGCGAAGTGGTTTCGTTTTACGTACGCCGCGATACCAATCCCGAAGAGTGGTATTCGAATAAAGGCGCCGATAAATTTAACGATCTACCGCCGGAATATCGCGCCAACGTAAATACCACCGAAGTCCCTTATAACCGTCATCTCGGCGAACAACCCGCACTAACTTCCGAAGAAATCGACGACGTCGTGGCATTTCTCAATACATTAACCGACGGCTACCAACTTTAAATAAAACAGGAATCACAACATGAAATGTCTTTCTTTGCCGCTGCTGATTTCGTTATGTTCGGCGCTGCCGGTGCATGCGGATGAAGCGGAATTGCGCGCGCGTATCGAAAAGATGAGCGCGGAACTGGAAGCACTGAAACAGGAAGTCAAAGCGATGCATTCGCAAACCGAAGCGATTGCGAATCAGCAGGAAGCCACATCCAAAACAGCGCCGGCAACGACAACCGCGCCGGGATCTGTTGCGGGATCCGCACAGCCGCAGCAATCGCCGACACTGGCGTCGTTGGTCGAACCATTGACGATTTGGGGTTACGGCGAAATTAATTATAACCGTCCCAAGCACGACAGCAGCCAAACGCAAATGGATTTGCGTCGCGCCGTGTTTGGTTTCGGTTATCGCTTTAACGAAAATACGCGTTTCATGTCCGAATACGAAATCGAGCATGCTGTTGCATCAGCGTCCGATAACGGCGAGGTTGAAGTCGAACAGTTTTATATCGAGCATAAACTTGCCGCAGCGGCGAATTTGAAAGCTGGTTTATTTTTGATTCCGATGGGATTGCTAAACGAATCGCACGAGCCGACGCATTATTACGGTGTCGAACGCAATTTCGTGGAAACCGCGATTATTCCAAGCACGTGGCGCGAAGGCGGTGTTGCGTTTTACGGCAACACCGACAGCGGCATTGCATGGGATGTCGGTTTGACGACGGGATTCAATTTGGCGGCGTGGAATCCGAGCGCGGACGGCGAAGGCAAAGAGTCGCCGCTCGGCAGCATTCACCAAGAATTGCAAAACGCGAAAGCGCGCGACCTCAGCGAATATCTCGCGTTAAATTATCGCGGCATTCCAGGTTTAGTCGCGGGTGCGAGCGTATTTACCGGCAAGGTTTCACAGGGCGATCCCACGGTCCGCCTGGCATCGAATTCCCGCATGACGTTGTGGGACGCACATACGCGTTGGACGCCGGGCGATTTCGATTTGTCGGCGGTGTACGCGAAAGGGACAATTTCCGATACCGCCGATTTGAATCTTACCTTCGCCGGAAATCCGAATTTGATACCGAGCGAATTCTGGGGCTGGTACGCACAAGGCGCGTATAAGTTTGCACTGACGGGTACGTATACCGTGTCCCCGTTCGTACGTTATGAGCGATTCAACACCGCGGCCAACTATGCGATGCTGCCGCTCGGTTTAACGCCGGATTCCTCGCCGACGGAAACTGTGTGGACATATGGTTTCAATTTCAATCTCAATCCTAATGTCGTATTCAAAGCGGATTATCAGCGCTTCAGCGAAGATAGCGATCGCAATCGCTTCGATTTGGGAATGGGTCTTGCGTTTTAAACAATTGCACCGCGGCAGGATCGCATTGCCGATCCTGTTGTTAATTGCATTTGCAGCTCACGGCGATACGGTATATTTAGCTCCCGATGATTTTCTTCGTCAGGTTTTTAATGAGCCGCCCGTGCCGGCGTTATTGTGGCTCGATAATTCCGCCCAGAATAAGCTCAGCGCGGTATTGGGCCACCGCTACGCGCAGGCGCGACTGCGCTATTGGCGCGTCGAAAATAAAACCGCGTGGATTCTCGATGAAGTGGGCAAGGATTATCCGATCACAGCGGGTTTTGTCATTAGCGATAATCGTATTTTGCGCGCGCAGGTTTTGATTTATCGCGAAACCCGCGGCGAGGAAATTCATTTGCCGGCATTTCTACGCCAGTTTATCGATGCGCATCTCGACGGCGAGCGTTTATCGAAAAATATCGATGGCATCACGGGCGCTACCTTATCGGTCGATGCGATGCGCCGTATGGCGCAAGCCGC